>CALVTT010000049.1 GCA_944363045.1 uncultured Clostridia bacterium
GAGGTGCGGAAGCCGTCGAAGAAGGAGATGAAGGGAACGCGCGCACGGAGGGTCGCAAGGTGCGCGACGAGGGCGAGGTCCATGACTTCCTGCACCGAGCAGGAGGAGATCATGGCAAAGCCCGTCTGACGGCACGCCATGACGTCGGCATGGTCGCCGAAGATGTTCAAAGAGTGTGCGGCGAGCGCGCGCGCCGAAACGTGCATGACCATGGGAAGCAGTTCGCCCGAGATCTTGTACATATTGGGGATCATGAGCAGGAGCCCCTGGGAAGCGGTGTAGGTCGTCGTCAGCGCGCCTGCGGAGAGCGAACCGTGCACGGCGCCGGCAGCGCCGCCCTCGGACTGCATCTCGGCGATGCGGAGCTTCTGTCCCCACATGTTCACTCTGCCCTGGGTCGCCCACTCATCCGCAGACTCCGCCATGGGCGAGGAAGGCGTGATGGGGTAGATGGCCGCCACTTCCGAGAAGGCGTAAGCGACGTGGGAGGCGGCGGTATTGCCGTCGATTGTCATTTTAGTCATCCTAAAACCTCCATAAATATTAAAGAATTCATCGTTTCGGCGCGCGGAAAAGCGAGTGCCTTTGCGTCACCGCTTCTATTATAGCCGCTTTCCCGCCCGAAGTCAAGGGCTCAATTTCAAAAAAAAGGCAATAAAGTACAGATTTCTTTGTTCCTTTCCCTCATATAGCGTGAAATTGCGAATATACGGTGCTTTCGGTTGTAGATTTGCTTCTCTTATGGTATAATGTGGAAAAACATGGGCAAGAGGTAGAGTATGTTACAGGTCACGGGCGTCAGCCTGCAATACGGCAGCAAAAAACTCTTCGAGGACGTCAACCTCAAATTCACGAACGGCAACTGCTACGGCATCATCGGCGCCAACGGCGCGGGCAAGTCCACCTTTTTGAAGGTGCTCTCGGGCGAGATCGAGCCCAACAAGGGCGAGGTGACCTTGGGCAAGAACGAGCGTATGTCCGTCCTCGCGCAAAATCAGAACAAGTACGACTTCGAGACGGTGCTGCGCACGGTCATGCTGGGGCACAAGCGCCTCGTCGAGGTGATGGACGAAAAGGACGCCCTCTACGCCCACGCCGAGTTCACCGAGGAGGACGGCGTCAGGGCGGCGGAGCTCGAGAGCGAGTTCGCGGAGCTCGGCGGCTGGGAGGCGGAGAGCGAGGCGGAGACGCTCTTGAACGAGCTCGACATCCCCGCCGAGTACCACTATCTGCAGATGGGCGAGCTCGACGCCAAGCAGAAGGTCAAGGTGCTCCTCGCGCAGGCGCTCTTCGGCAATCCCGACGTGCTCCTTTTGGACGAGCCCACCAACAACCTCGACTTGAAGACGGTGCGCTGGCTGGAGAACTATCTTCTCGACTTCGAGAACACCATCATCATCGTCTCGCACAACCGCCACTTCTTAAATAAAGTCTGCACGCACATCTGCGACGTCGACTACGGCAAGATCAACCTCTTTTTGGGCAACTACGACTTCTGGTATCAGACTTCCCAGCTCATGGCGCGCCAGCAGAAGGACGCCAACAAGAAGGCGGAACAGCGCGCCGCCGAGCTCAAAGAGTTCATCGCCCGCTTTGCGGCGAACGCGAGCAAGTCCCGCCAGGCGACTTCCAGAAAGAAGGAGCTCGAAAAGCTCACCATCTCCGACTTCAAGCCCTCTCTGCGCAAATACCCCTTCATCGACTTCAAGTACGAGCGGGAGATCGGCAACGACATCCTCACCGTCGAGGGGCTCACCAAGAAGGGCTTCTTTGAAAACGTCTCCTTCACCGTGCAGAAGGGGGATAAGATCGGCATCCTGTGCGATAAGTCCACCGCTGTCACCATGCTCTACGACATCCTGACGGGCAAGGAGGAGCCCGACGAGGGCACCGTCAAGTGGGGCAAGACCATCTCCTATTCCTACTTCCCGCAGAACAATTCCGAATACTTCGACGGCTGCTCTCTATCGCTTGTTGAGTGGCTCTCGCAGTTTTCGAAGGACCATTACGAGGAGTACCTGCGCGGCTGGCTGGGGCGCATGCTCTTCTCGGGCGAGGAGGCATTGAAGGAGGCGAAGGTGCTCTCGGGCGGCGAGAAGGTGCGCTGTATGCTCGCCAAGATGATGCTCGAGGGGGGGAACTTCCTCATCTTCGACGAGCCCACCAACCACCTCGACCTCGAATCTATCACCTCGCTCAACAACGGCCTCACCGCCTTCAAGGGCTGTATGCTCTTGACGTCGCACGACCAGGAGCTCATGAACACCGTCTGCAACCGCATCATCGTTCTCGACGGCACCAAAGTGTACGATAAGAGCATCACCTTTGACGAATATCTCGACAGCGTCGAGGGCTGATGCCGTAAAAAACTTTTTTTACGCCGCGCGGCTGCCCTTCACGGGCAGCCGCGCGGCGTTCTTTTTGGCGCTCCGCAGCCGTCTTGCGGGAGGCTTTTGGCGGCGGCTTTTGCGCTCGGACGGCCTTTCCCCTATATTTTTACAAAAATCGACGACTTTTGTAAAAAAATCAATGACTTTTTTACAAAAATAGCTTTACAACGGCAAAAAATTGAATTATAATACAGGTATCAACTCAATGGGGGCCGAATATGAAAGCGGAACGGGTCTTGATCCTGGAAAGCAACGAAGCATTTGCAAACGAACTCAAAGAACAGCTCGCCTCGCGCCCGGGCTGGGAAGTGTGCGGCGTGACGGGCAGCGGCGAAGAGGGCATCGCCCTTTTGAAGAGCGAAGATCCCGACATCGTCATTTTGAGCCTCTTTTTGAAGGGCTTTGACGGGTTCACGGTGATGGAGGAAGCGGGGCGCGGCGACAGAAAGTGCGCCTTCATCGTCATGGGGAATTTTTCCGACGACAAGATCATCAACCGCGCCATTGCGCTCGGGGCGCGCTACTATCTCATGAAGCCGGTGGAGGCGTCCGTCGTCGCCGACCGCGCGGCGGAAGTGGCGGGGGAGATGCCCGTGCGCCGCGAGAGCCTGGAGCGCCGCCGCGCCAACTCTTTGGACGAGCGCATCAGCAACATCTTCATCTCCATCGGCATCCCGCCCCACATCAAGGGGTACGCCTATCTCCGCGAGGGCATCAAGATGGCGGTCGAAGATCCCCACGTCATCAACAACGTGACGAAGGGGCTCTATCCCGTCATCGGCGAGAAGTTCCAGACGACGGCGAGCAAGGTGGAGCGCGCCATCCGCCACGCCATCGAAGTCGCCTGGAACCGCGGGCGCATCGACGCCGTCAACGCCATCTTCGGCGCGCGCGTCTATATCGGCACCGAAAAGCCCACCAACAGCGAATTTATCGCCCTCGTTGCCGATAAGCTCATTTTGGAGAACATGGGCTGAGTTTTGCCGTTTTATGGGGGCCGTCCTTTATGGGCGGCGGAAAATGCTTGGGGCCGTCCTTTATGGGCGGCCTTTCCGCGTGTTCTGCATCTTAGAAAAAAATTTTCATCCGTAAGAACTTGCCAATCGGGCGGGAAGGGTGTAAAATAGATGTAACCGAATTGTAAAAGGGGGAGGGGCGCCATGTTCCACGTCGTGCTCGTCGAGCCCGAGATCCCGCAGAACGCCGGCAACATCGCGCGCACCTGCGCCGCCACCGGCTGCGTGCTGCATCTTGTAAAGCCGCTCGGCTTTGAAATTTCCGATAAATACTTGAAGCGCGCGGGGCTCGACTATTGGCACCTCGTCAAAGTCGAACTGCACGAGAGCGCGGAGGAAGCGCTTTGGGGCGTGCCCGAGGAGAAGCTGCACTTTTTCACCACCAAGTCTCCCCGCACCTATTCGGCGGCGCACTTTGGCGAGGGCGACTATCTCGTCTTCGGCAAGGAGACGAAGGGGCTCCCCGATGAGCTGCTCCTCGCCCATCCTTCGGCCTGCGTGCGCATCCCCATGCGGGAGGAGGCGCGCTCGCTCAATTTGAGCAACTCTGTCGCCATCGCTGTCTATGAGGGCCTTCGCCAGAACGGTTTCGGCACGCTCGCTACAGAGGACGTCGCTCGCCGCCTCGACCTCTCATGAAGGCGGTCCCCAAAGGGGCGAGGGCGGTCAAAGCCGCCGCGCTCGTCATCGCCGCCGCACTCGTCATTGCCGCCGTTCTCCTGCTCCTGCCTCGCCCTGAGGCGGTGGGAGAGGCGGAGACCTTCCCCTGCACTTGGGAAAACGGCAAAGAGAGCGAGGAGACGCTTTTTTCCGCCCTGCCCTGCCTTGCGGGCGCCACGAAGGAGGGCGTCCTTTTGGCGCGGGAGGGGGAGCGCGGCCTCGTGGCGGGCTCTTCCGCGCTGCAAACGGTCATTCCCGTGCTGCAAGGGGGCACGCTTGCAGAGCTTTTGACGCTCGACGGCGGCGCGCTCACCCCGCTTGAATCTTACGCCGTGCAAACATTTTACGGCGACAGGGCATACTACGAGGGCGAGCCCTTCGCCTGGGATGGCACGCGCGTTTGGCGCACCGGCCGCAGCGCGTTTTCCGAGGTCGTGCTGCTCGGCGGCAGCTTTGAGGGCGATTTCCTCTTTTTATCGGGCGCAAACACCCTCTATCTCACGGCAGAGGGCGAGGTGGGGGAGCGCGAGCTTTTGGAGAGCGCCCTCACCCGCGTCGTCGCCGAGCCGCCCTATTTTTTCCGCGACGGCGCCCTGTGGGAGGAGAAATTGGGCTCAGAGCGCTTCGTCGCCCTCCTCCCTCCGGGCTGCACCTATGAGGTGGCTGATTTTGAATAAAACGGTCGCCGCTTGAAAACATGATTTGCGGCGAAAACTTCCAGATATTCAAACGGATAAGAAATTCAGATGAAAAGAAGACTGCGCATTTTACTCAGCCGCTTTACCTTAGTGGCGCTCACCATCATTGCCCTGTTCCTTGCAGGGTTTTTGGTCGTGGCGGGGGCCTTTTATCTTTTGAAGCTCATTTTAGAGGCGATCTTTGCGAGCGGCGCGGAGTGGATCGACCTCATCTTCAGCGCGGTGGGCTGGATCGTCGTGGTGGCGACCGCCATCCACATCATCAACCGCAACATGATGCCCGAGGCCAAAGTCCTTTGGCTTTTGTGCATCGTCGCCTTCAACGCCTTCGGCGTCGCCATCTATGCCGTCTTCTCCTACAACCGCCCCTCGCGCAGGCAGCGGAAGAAGTTTTTGGCGCTCAAAGAGGAGGCGCATAAGTTCACCCGTCCCACCCTCACCGAGGAGCAGCTCAAAAGAGAGATGGGCAGCTGGGCGGGCGTTTCGCGTGCCCTCTATCAGAAGAACGAGCACGCCGTCGTCTACGGCGATACTGCCACGCAGTACTACCCCATGGGGGAGGACTTCTACCGCCACTTCCTCTTCGATCTGCACCGCGCGAAAAAGTATATCTTCCTCGAATACTTCATCATCGAGTACGGCGTCATGTGGGGGAGCATCCTCGATATCCTTAAAACGAAGGTGCAGGAGGGCGTCGAGGTGCACGTTCTCTACGACGACATCGGCAGCATGGGCTATGTGCGCGCGGGGTACTATAAGTATCTGCGCAAGCAGGGCATCAAGTGCTATAAGTTCAACCCCTTCGTGCCCGTCGTCTCCAACTTCCACAACAACCGCGACCACCGCAAGATCGCCGTCATCGACGGCACCGTCGCCTACACGGGCGGCATCAATTTGGCAGACGAGTACATCAACGTCAAGCAGCCCTACGGACAGTGGAAGGATACGGCGGTGCGCCTCGAAGGCGCGGGCGCCAAGAGCCTTCTCTTCATGTTCCTGCGCTTTTGGGACCTTTGCAGCGGCGAGACGGAGGATTTTTCCCGCTTCCTGCCCGAGGAGAGCAAGGTGCAGGGCGAGGGCTTCGTGCAGCCGTACAGCGACGGGCCCATCCCCCTCTACGGGCGGCACCTGGGCGAGGACCTCTACATCAACATTTTAAGCGTCGCCGAAAAGTATGTGTGGATCATGACGCCCTACCTCATCCTCGACTACCGTATGCGCGAGGCGCTCGTCTCGGCGGCGGCGCGGGGGGTGGACGTGCGCATCGTCGTGCCGCACATCCCCGATAAAAAGACGGCGTTCGCCCTCACGCGCTCCAACTACATGGCGCTCATCAAGGGCGGCGTGAAAATTTACGAATATACGCCCGGCTTCGTGCACGCCAAGAGCTTTTTGGCGGATGACGAAGTGAGCGTCGTCGGCACCATCAACCTCGACTACCGCTCCCTCATGCACCACTACGAAAACGCCGTCTTCATGTACCGCACGGCTGCCAACGCGGAGCTCAAGGCGGACTACGAGGCGACTTTCAGAAAGTGCGCCCTGCAGACGGAGGAGGACGCCAAAAAGAGCGTCGTCTGGCGGGGGATATGTGAGATATTAAAAGCGTTTGCGCCACTCTTTTAAGCCGCGAAGGATATACTTCGCATCTCTTTGTCGCGCTTGCGTTCTGCCTTAGTCACTTACCTCTTAGTAAGCTCCCTTCGGCAGAGCCGCGCGCTCCTCGACCTGCTCGTATCTTCTTCACGGCTTGCCGCGAAGGATATACTTCGCATCTCATTGTCGCGCTTGCGTTCTGTCTCGGTCTCGTCGGAGCAAGGCGTAGTTTGCGGGTGTCTGCCGCGGGCAAACACCGCGCCTTGTACGGCTGCTCCTCCTCTTTCCAAAAAATCTTTGCAGGCAAATCTTTTTTGGAAGAAACTTGGAAGGAAATAAGGAGGTTTTACTATGATCCATTCCCTGGCGGGCGGGGTGCTCGCAGACGGAGAAGTCTACACCTTCGCCAAAGTGCGCATGGGCGAGGAAGTTATGTGGTATCTCGTGCCCGAGCTCGTCTTCCTTCAGGAGGGCGATAGAGTGCTGGTGCCCGAAGGGCATCTCTCGCGCGAGGGCACCGTCGAAAAGCTCGAGCGCTGCACGCGCCAGACGGCGCCCGTGCCCGTGAACCGCGCCCGCTCCCTTGCGGGAAAGGCGTAAAAAAGTTGACGGTCTGTTTCCTTTTTATTTTGAAGAGAAGGATAACGGGAACATGAACATTTACGACATTGTGCTTTTGGGCGCGGCGCTTTCGATGGACGCGGCGGCGGTCGGCATGGCAAACGGCATGGCGGAGCCCAAGATGGGCTGGAAGAAGACCCTCCTCATCGCCCTCTTTTACGGCGTCTTTCAGAGCGCCATGCCCCTTCTTGGCTATTACGGGAGCTCCGTCTTTTCCTCCCTCGTCGGGCGCATCGCGCCCTATCTCTCCTTCATCCTTTTAGGCTATCTGGGCGGTAAGATGCTCTTTGACGCCGCGCACGAGGCGAGCCGTTTTTTGCACAAAAAGGGGAAGTTAGGGCTCGGGTCGCTGACCGCGCAGGCCGTCGCAACTTCCATCGACGCCCTTGCCGTCGGCGTCTCCTTCATGGCGCAGGAGGCGGCGGGCGCGCTCACCATGGCGGTGCCGTGGTGCACCCTCATCATCGCCGCGACCACCTTCATTTTGTCTCTCGCCGCCGTGCAGGTGGGAAAGCTCGCGGGCGATAAATTTTCGGGCAGCGCGCAGAAAGTGGGCGGGCTCGTGCTCCTTCTTATCGGCATCAAGCTGCTGTTTGAAGCATTTTGAATAAATTTGCCATAAGTCTTGACAAAACTCTCCCTCTCTGTTATACTGTAAATGGGATCATATCCCATACGAGAGAAGAGAGGGGAAATATCATGAAAGAGACAAAGGAACCTAAGCGCTACGATTTTGCGCGCAAGCCCAAAAAGCCAAGTCCGCTGTGGATGTGGATCGCCAACAAGTTTGCCATCGATCCCCGCCTCAAAGGGCGGCCGCTCACCGTCAACAAGATCAACATGGAGGGCATCAAGCCGCCCTATCTGCTGCTCGCTACCCACGCGAGCATGCTCGACTTCCCCGTCATGTATAAGGCGGTGGCGCCCTACGGCGCCAACAACGTCGTCGCCATCGACGCCATCCGCGACGTGGGCGATTGGCTCATGCGGCAGCTCGGCTGCATCTGCAAGCGCAAGTTCGTCAAGGATCTGCACCTCATCAAGAACATGAAGTACTGCACCGAGACGCTGAAAGACATCGTCTGCATCTATCCCGAGGCGCGCTATTCCTTCGACGGCACCACTTCCTTTCTGCCCGATTCTTTGGGCAAGACGGGCAAGCTCTTAAAGGTCCCCGTCGTCGTTCTCAGGATGTACGGGCCCTTCATCTCTGCGCCGCAGTGGAACAAGGTGGAACAGCGCCTGCCCCTGCGCGCCGACCTTATTTGCGTCGCCAACGCCGAGGAGGTGAAGTCGCTTCCCCATACCGAGCTCAACGCCCGCATCCATAAGGAATTGCAGCGCGACGAGTACGCCTGGCAGAAGGAGGAGGGCATCCGCAACACATACGAAAAGCGCGCGGAGGGTCTGCATCACATCCTCTATCAGTGCCCGCACTGCAAAAAGGAGTTCGAGATGTACACGAAGGGCACCAAAATTTGGTGCAACGCCTGCAAGAAGGTGTGGGAGATGAGCGAGCTGGGCGAGCTCCGCGCCGAAGAGGGGGAGACGGAGTTTTCGCATATCCCCGATTGGATGGCGTGGGAGAGAAAGAACGTGCGCGAGGAAGTGGAGAGCGGCAAATACCGCTTCGAGGACGAAGTCACCGTGCATACCCTGCCCAACGCCAAGCGCTTCTACGACCAGGGCAGGGGCAAGCTCGTGCAGACCGTCGAGGGCACCCATTTGACCTGCACCGCCTACGGCAAGCCCGTCGACCTCTTCTGGGCGGGCACCGAGCTTGAGAGCGTGCACATCGAATACGACTATCCCTTCCGCAAGGAGAAGTATAAAAAGAACATCTTCGGCGACTGCATCGACATCTCCGTGCACGACGACAGCTATTGGCTGCACCCCGTCACGGGCCGCACGCAGCTTTCTAAATTCTCCTTTGCGACGGAGGAGATCTTCCGGTTGGCGCAGGAAAAGGTCAAAAAAGAACACGCTTCCAAGTGAAATTGAAAAGCATTCATCGGATGAATACTTTGTCGCCTACACAGTACTTATTTGCGAACCTCGGTCAGGCGCCTTAAAAGGCGCTTGACTTTTTTTTCAAAAGGGGCTACTATTTTGCCGAGGCGGCTCTTATGCCGCATACCACGGAAAAAACATTTTAAGGAGAGTTTGCTTGCAACATCTGTTTTCCTGCCTCAGGCGCTTTAAGGCGGAGTGCGTTTTGGCGCCGCTCTTTAAGCTCCTCGAGGCCGGCCTCGAACTTATCACCCCCCTCATCGTCGCCCTCATCGTCGACAGGGGCATCGCAGAGGGGGATAAGACTTTCATCGTCCTCATGTGCCTCGTGCTCGTGGGCATGGCGGTCGTGGGCTGCGCCTTCTCCATTGCGGGGCAGTTCTTCGCGGCGCGCGCCGCCGTGGGGTGCTCTGCCGCGCTCCGCTCCCGCCTCTTCCGCAAATTGCAGTCCTTCTCCTTCTCCGAGATCGACGAGATGGGCACTTCCACCATGATCACCCGCATGACGAGCGACATCAATCAGGTGCAGACGGGCGTCAACATGACGCTGCGCCTCTTTCTGCGCTCGCCCTTCATCGTCTTCGGCGCGATGGCGATGGCGTTCACCGTCGATGCGAAGGTGGCGCTCGTCTTTGTCGCCGTCATCCCGCTTTTAGCCATTGCCGTCTATTCGGTGATGGGCGCCTGCATCCCCCTCTATAAGAAGGTGCAATCAAAGCTCGACAGGGTCTTTTTGTCCGTGCGCGAAAATTTGGCGGGCGTGCGCGTCATCCGCGCCTTCTCGCTGGAAGAAAAGGAGCGCCGCGCCTTCGAAGACCATACGCGCGAACTTGAACGCGCCCAAAAGCAGGTGGGGCGCATCTCGGCGCTCACGGGGCCCCTCACCTATATCCTCATCAACCTCGCCCTCATCGCACTTCTCTATCTGAGTGCGGGGCAGGTGGAGGACGGCATCCTCTTGAAGGGCGACGTCATCGCGCTTTACAGCTATCTCTCGCAGATCCTCGTCGAGCTCATCAAGCTTGCCAACCTCATTGTCACCATGACGAAAGCGGTCTCCTGCCAGCAGCGCGTGGGCAAGGTGCTCGACATGGAGGGGGAGCCCTCTGTCCTTGAACCGATGCTCTCCCACGGCCATGCCGACAGCGCCGCCGTGCGCTTCGAGCACGTCTCCTTCGCCTACGGGGGCGGCGGCAACGCCCTCTCCGACGTCACCTTCATGGCGCGCCCCGGCGAGACGATCGGCATCATCGGCGGCACGGGCGCGGGCAAATCGACGCTTATAAGCCTTCTGCCCCGCTTCTATGCGGCGACGCAGGGGCGAGTGCTCTTAAAAGGGCGCGACGTGCGCGGCATCCCCTCCGAGGAACTGCGCGCGCGGGTGGGCATCGTGCCGCAGAAGGCGGTGCTCTTCGAGGGCACCATCCGCAGCAACCTTTTATGGGGCAATGAAGACGCCACCGACGAAGAACTGATGGAGGCCGTGCGCCTCGCCCAGGCGGAGGACGTCGTTGCCTCCAAAGGCGGGCTGGATGCCCCCGTTGAGCAGGAGGGCAAGAACCTCTCGGGCGGGCAGCGGCAGCGGCTCACCATCGCCCGCGCCCTCGTCAAAAAGCCCGAGCTCCTCATTTTAGACGACTCCGCCTCGGCGCTCGACTACGCGACGGACGCCCGCCTGCGCGTCGCCCTGCGCACGCTCGACAGTACCGTCTTCCTCGTCTCCCAGCGCGCAGCGACCGTGCTGCACGCCGACCTCATCCTCGTCCTCGACGGCGGCAAGGTCGTCGGCATGGGCCGCCACGAGGAGCTTTTGAAGACTTGCGAAATTTACCGCGAAATCTATCATACGCAGTTCAGAGATCAGGAGGTACAGGCATGAAAAAAATCTACGGCGCAATGCTGTGTCGCGTTTGCGCGCTCCTCGGTCACTTACGTTTTAGTAAGCTCCCTTCGTCGCTTTCGCACGCTCCTTGCCTTGCTTGTATCTCTTTTCCATGCAAAACATATTTGAGTGAGGCACAGGCATGAAACGCATCAAAAAACGCCCCGAAGGCACCTTCCGCGGTATCCTCAACTACT
>CALVTT010000050.1 GCA_944363045.1 uncultured Clostridia bacterium
TCGCCGTAAAAGATGAGCGAAAGCGTGCGCGGGATGGGCGTTGCCGACATGACGAGCACATCGGGGCTCACCCCCTTTTCCGCAAGGGCGTTGCGCTGGGCGACGCCGAAGCGGTGCTGCTCGTCGCAGACGCAGAAGGCAAGGTCGGAAAAATGCACATCGCCCTGCAAAACGGCGTGCGTGCCGCAGAGGATATCGATCTCCCCCGCCTTCAGCGCCGCCTTGACCGCCCGCTTTTCGGCAGCCGTGCTCGCGCCCGAAAGATAGCCCACGCGGTATTCGGGAAAGAGCTTTTCGATGATCGCCTCGTTCTGAGCGGCGAGTACTTCCGTCGGCGAGAGATACACCGCCTGATGCCCGCTCTTCACCGCCATATAGATGCCCGTGATCGCCACCGCCGTCTTGCCGCTGCCCACATCCCCCTGCAGCAGCCTGTTCATGCGCGAAGGCCCCTTCACGTCCTCATAGACCGCCCGCACCGCTGCACGCTGACCTTTTGTAAATTCAAAGGAAAAGCGGCGCATGAATTGAGCGACCTCTGCTTCGCTCACGCTGTAGCGCACGGAGCGCGCCTCGTTCTTATCCCCCTTGATGAGCTTGAACGCCGAGATGAGCGCAAAGTATTCTTCGAGGGCGATGCGCTCAGAGGCCTTCATCCTGTCCTCCTCGTTCATCGGCGCGTGGATGGCGCGGTACGCCCAGGCAAGGGAGGCGAGCGCGTACTTTGCGATGAGCTCCTGCGGGATGACGGAGGGCGGCGAGACGGTTTTGAGCGCTGCCTGCACCGCCGAGCGCACCGCCCGCTGGGTGAGAGGCGCTTTCAGCGGATAGACGGGCACCAGCCCCTTGAGACGCGCGTTGGCGGCGAGCGGCTCAAAGGTGGGGTTGACGAGGGAAATTTGCCCGTATTTGTTCTGTACACGCCCGTAAAAGAGGTATTCGCCCTCCTTCAGCGTCTTGGCAAGGTAGGGCATATTGAACCAAACGGCGGTGAACATATCGCCGTCCTGCTCGAGATGCGCCTTCAAATAGCGCACGCGCCCCGTATAACGCACGGGTTCCACATAGGTGATGCGCGCCGCGATGAGCGCCATATCGTTGTTGAGGACCTCGCGCACGGAGACGCGGTCCGTCATGTCGAGATAGCTGCGCGGATAGTAACGGACGAGATCCTCCGCCGAAAAGATCCCCAGCTTATTGAGTTCCTTCGCGCGTTTTTCCGCGATCCCCTTTATTTCGGTGAGCTGCATCTTCGCCTCCTTCCGCCCGCTGCGGGCACCCTTCCGCGGGAGCGGAGCGCCCGCCCCCCGCCGTTCCGCAAAACCATGCGCCGCGAACGCCCCGTCCGCCCGCCGATACACAAACCCCGCGGCTTGAATTGGCCGCGGGGAAATTTTCCTGAGATCAAAACTTATTTTATCAAATATTTCCCGCTTTTCTCACTCCAAGGAGAGGAGGTAATAATAGACGGGCTGACCGCCGTAGTGGTAGTCGACGTCGCAGTCGGGGAACTCCTCGGCGACCTTTTCGGAGAGCGCCTTGGCGTCCTCTTCCGAAACGCCCTCGCCGTAGTAGAGGGTGATGACCTCGTGCTGGTCCTCCTTGAGCTTTTCGAGCAGGGAGAGCACGGTCTCCTCGATGGAATTGCTCTTAGCGAGGATCTTCTTGTCGTCGAGGCCGATGATGTCGCCCTCGGTGATGGAGAAGCCGTTGACGTTGGTCGTCCTCACGGCGTGCGTCACCTGGCCTGCCTTGACGTTGTCGAGCGCATGGATCATATTGGTCTTGTTCTCCTCGAGGCTGGCCTCGGGGCTGAACGAGAGCGCTGCCGCAAAGCCCTGCGGCACGTTCTTAGTGGGAATGACGTGGATGGTGCGGTTATCGACGAGCGCCTTCGCCTGTTCCGCCGCCAAAATGATGTTCTTGTTGTTGGGGAAGACAAAGACGTTCTCCGCATTGATCTTCTGCACCGCGGTCGCGATGTCGGAAGCGGAGGGGTTCATCGTCTGGCCGCCCTCGATGACGCGGTCGACGAAGAGATCCTTGAAGATGTCGCGGATGCCGTCGCCCGCGCAGATGGCGAGCATGCCCTGGTCCTTCTTTTCCGCCTCGATCTTGGCCTTCAAGGCGCGGTTCTGTTCGAGCATATTCTCGATCTTGGGCCTGTCGAGCTCGCCCAGCTCCAGAGCGTACGTCAGCGCGACGCCGGGGCTGTTGGTGTGGACGTGCACCTTGATCATTTCGAGATCGCCGATGCAGATGACGCTGTCGCCGATGCCCATCAGGTTCTCGCGGAGCTTATCGATATCGGCGAGCGTGGTGCTCTTTTTCAAATTGATGACAAAAAATTCGGTGCAGTAGGCGAATTGGATATCGCCGAGGTCCATGCTGATGATGTCCGAATTGTCGCCGAATTCCGCCTCCGCCGCCTGTTGGACGGCCTCCGTCTGCACATCGGCAGCGACCTCTTCACCCATGATGGCTGCCTGAAAGCCGCGCATGATGGTCATGAGCCCCACGCCGCCCGAGTCGACGACGCCCGCCTTCTTTAAGACGGGGAGAAGCTCCGGGGTCATGGCGAGCGCTCTGTCGCCCTCGGCGATGACGGCGGGAAGGAAGGCCTCAAAGTCCTTATATTTGCCCGCGTTCTTGGCGGCAAATTCGCTCATATAGCGCACGACGGTGAGGATGGTGCCCTCTTTGGGAATGGAGACGGCGTTGTAGGCGACTTTGGTGCCCTGCTCCAGCGCTTTGGCAAAGGTGCGGGTATCCACTTCGGGTTTGCTGACGCGCAGCACCGTGCAGATGCCGCGGAAGATCTGCGAAAGGATGACGCCCGAATTGCCGCGCGCCCCGCGCAGCGCCCCCTTTGAAACGCAGTCGCACACCTCCATAAAGGTATTGGAGGAAGTCATCGAAAGTTCCTTCACCGCCGACTGCATGGTGAGGGACATATTCGTTCCCGTATCGCCGTCGGGCACGGGGAAGACGTTGAGCGAATCCACCTTCGCCCGGTTATTTTCCAACATTTTTGCGCCGACCAGAACCATCTTCCGGAACGTCGCACAGTTGATCGTTTTTTGCATGAGATGCTCCTTACACTTCCGCTATGGAATGATCGCCGGACAAGGGCGTCACTTTCGCCCCTCGGCAAGAATACTGCAAAGCAGAAACCGCGCAGAAAGGGATCCCCCCTGCGCAGACGCCGCCGAAGCGGCAAAAAGGCTAAATTTTTAGGCCCATCACGTTGACGTTCACCGTGTCTACGATCATCCCCGTGAACTTCTCCACCTTATATTTGATGGCCTCCTTCAAAGATTCTGCGACCGCCTCGATGGAGACGCCGTACTTGATGAGGACATACACATCGATGAAGATGCGGTTCCCGGATGTAGCCACACGGACGCCCTTTCCCCCTGCGTCCTTTCCGAGCAGTTCGGCGAGCGTATCGGTAAAACGGTGCGCAACGGTATCCACGATCCCATAGCTTTCGATGGCCGCGCGAGAGGCGACCTTTGCGATCGCAAGGTCGGAAATGGAAATCTTACCATAGGCATTGCTCGTTGATACAGACATAATGCTCTCCTAAACTTAACAGTAATATTCTAACCCATAAAGAGGATTTTTGCAAGCGTTATTGAAAAATTTTTCCTGCTTTCCCCAAAAAAAATGCCCTCCCCGCCCCCTTTTTTATTGCTTTTTTTGCAAGGAAATGCTATCATATTGCCATTGATGACCGCGCGGAGGCTTTCCGCGTGCAAAACATCGGAGGTGGAGATCATGTCGAGAGTATGCAGTGTGTGCGGAAAGGGCCAGACGTCGGGCAACAACGTCAGCCACTCCAACCGTAAGACCCGCAGGACGTTCCAGGCAAACGTGCAGAAGGTTTCCTATGTGAAAGACGGCAAGGTCGTCAATGACTACGTCTGCGCAAGATGCCTCAAAAGCAGCAAGATCGAGCGCGTATAAGCCCCTCGCTGCTATCCCAAGCGAAAAATGCGGTCTCCTTTCAGGGAGGCCGTTTTTTCGCGCGGTTTTTCTCGCGGTTTTTTTGCCCGCATCTTACCGCCCGCATCCCTTTTTGCGGCTATATTTTGCCGCGCCTCTTGACAGCCGCCCCCTTTCGCGCTAAACTACTGTCGGGGAGGAGATCATCATGAGTTATCAGCCGACTTTATTTGAAAGACCCGCTTTGGAACCGCTCGCCGCCCGCCTGCGCCCGCGCGATCTCGACGAATTTTACGGGCAGGAACATCTTCTCGGCAAGGGGAAGGTGCTGCGCCGCCTCATCGAGAGCGACCAAGTGGGCTCCATGATTTTCTGGGGGCCGCCGGGCGTGGGGAAAACCACGCTCGCCCGCATCATCGCCCACAGGACGAAGGCAAAATTTATCGACTTCTCCGCCGTCACGAGCGGCATCAAGGAGATAAAACAGGTGATGAACGAGGCGGAGAATGCAAGGCGTTTCGGCGAAAAGACCATCCTCTTCGTCGACGAGATCCACCGCTTCAACAAGGCGCAGCAGGACGCCTTTTTGCCCTATGTGGAAAAGGGCAGCATCATCCTCATCGGCGCGACGACGGAGAACCCCTCCTTCGAAGTCAACGGGGCGCTCCTCTCGCGCTGCAAGGTGTTCGTCTTGCAGGCATTGAAGCAGGAGGACCTCGTAAAACTCATAAAACACGCCCTTCAAGACGAGCGCGGCTTTGGCGGGCAGCAGGTGACCATCGCAGACGAGGCCGTGGAGCTTATCGCCTCCTTTGCGAACGGCGACGCGCGCAGCGCCCTCTCCACGCTGGAGATGGCAGTCCTCAACGGCGACGTGGACGACAAAGGCGCCGTCACCGTCACCATGGAGACCATCGAGCAATGTACTTCGAGGAAATCTCTCCTCTACGACAAGACGGGCGAAGAACACTACAACCTCATCTCGGCGCTGCATAAGTCCATGCGCAACTCCGACCCCGACGCCGCCGTCTATTGGCTGGCGCGTATGCTGGAAGCGGGCGAGGACCCCATCTACATCGCCCGCCGCGTCACGCGCTTTGCCGCCGAGGACGTGGGCCTTGCCGACCCGCAGGCGCTGCGCCTCTCCGTCGCCGCCTTTGAGGCGTGCAGGCTCATCGGTATGCCCGAATGCTCCGTACACCTTACGGAAGCCGTCGTCTATATGTCGCTCGCGCCCAAGTCCAACGCCCTCTACACGGCGTATGAGGTCGCCAAAAAGGACGCCCTCACCATGCTCGCCGAGCCCGTGCCCCTCGTCATCCGCAACGCGCCCACCAAGCTCATGAAGGAGCTCGACTACGGCAAGGGCTACATCTACGCCCATAACACGGAGGACAAGCTCTCTGCGATGCAGTGCCTGCCCGATTCCCTCCTCGGCAGAGAGTACTACCGCCCCACCGAGGAAGGGCGGGAGGGCGCCTTCAAACAGCGCCTCGAAGAGATCAAGGCATGGAAAAAAGCCCACGCCCCTAAGAAATAAGAACGCGCCCGCCGCGGCAACAGCCGCGGCGGGCGCCCCCCCAAAAAAATCGGCGCGGCGGCTTGCCCTTCGGCAAGCCGCCGCGCCTTCCTTTCTCCTCTTTCTTACCCGCACACGGTGCGGAACACGCGCAAAAAGTTATCTTTGGCGATCTTCTCGGTGACGCGCGGCCCGAACTCCTTCTCGCAGTCGGCAAGCAGCAGCGGCACATCGGCGGGAGAGCGCAAAAAGGCGTTCTGCGGGATGCCGTCAAAATCGCTCCCCAGCGCCAGAACGTCCTCGCCGCCCGCGTTGATGACCGCCCTCACATGGGCGAGCGCCGCCGCCCGCTGCCCCTCCTTCGTCTTGTCCTCGGAGAGGAAGTCGGCACAGAAATTGAGCCCGATGACGCCGCCGCTGTCGGCGACCGCTTTTATCTCCTCGTCCGTCAGATTGCGCGGGCAGTCAAAGACGGAGGCGGCATTGGAATGGCTGGCGACAAAGGGGGTATCTTTGAGCGTCTCTTTGACGTCAAAGAGCAGCTTATCGCTTCCGTGCGAGACGTCGACGATCATATGAAGCTCCTTCATGCGCTCGACGACCTCAACGCCGAACGCGGTGAGCCCTCGCTCCGTCTCGCGCGCACGGCCCCTCTCCTCCGTGACGGAGAGGTTGGGAAAGCCCAGCCGGTTGGGGAAGTTCCAGGTGAGCGTCATCATGCGCACGCCGCGCGCGTAAAATTCCGCAAGTTTATTGAGGTCTCCCTCGATGGCGCCGCCCTCCTCCACCGTGAGCACGGCGTTGAGAGCATTTTCTTTGAGGTCTGCGCTCGAGCCCACGCGGTTGAGGCCGAACTCTTTGCACCAGCCGTCGAACTTATCAAAGAGCGCCAGCGCCCTGCGGTAAAGCGAGCCGTCAGGGCGGAACAAAAAGGCAGCAAAGCACTGCAAATAGCAGCCGCCCTTCTTGTGCCGCTCGGGCGTCGCCTGCAAGTTGCCCTCCGCCGTCAGCGTGTCGCAGTGCATATCGCAGTACTTATACTTCATACCGCCTCCCGATCGATCATGATGAGCACGGGTCCCTCGGCAAGGAGATAGGCCTCGTCTTCCTCGGCAATGTTGGAGATGCCGCGCGTGGAGCCGTATTTGAGCCACAGCTCCTCTAAGGGGTATTTGAGCCCGCCGCTCGTCTTGACGCAGACGTCTGCGCCGAAGGGCAGCACGGAGATGGTCTTGCCCTTCTCCCCGCTTATCGTCACCAGCCCCTCGCCCACAAAGATGCGCGAATAGTTGGTGATCATCTCGGCGCGCACGCCCCGCTTATGGGCGGCATAGAGAAGGTGCAAATTTCCGAGGAAGTGATCCTCCCTCGCGCCCCCGCCGCCGTAGATGGTGATGCTCGTCGCCCCCGCCGCAATGGCGCGATAGAGGGCGATCTCCCCGTCCGTCTCGTTCTTTTCGGAGGGATAGATCTCCTTAGGGGCGGGCGTGGGAATGATGGGAAGGGAATCGTAATCGCCCAAATTCTCGTCGATGCGCACCCTGTCCTTCGCCCAGCCGTATGCCCCGTCGCAGCAATAGATATAGGCGCCCTCCGCCGCGATGTCGCCGCGGTAGGGCTCGCCGTTGAGTAAGATGATGGCTCTCATTCTCCCCTCAGCCTCGCGATGGTCGCCTTCAAATCGTTGGAACGGAACACCGTGCTGCCCGCCACGATGACGTTCGCGCCCGCGGAGATGACGTCCTTGACGTTCTCCTCGGTGATGCCGCCGTCCACCTCGATGTCGAGCTCGGGCTTGCCCGCGCAGATGCAGAAGGTGCGCAGCCGTTCGATCTTTTCCAGCGTCTCGGGAATGAAGCGCTGTCCGCCCCAGCCGGGATGCACGCTCATGAGGAGCAGCATATCGGCATCCCCCACCGCATCGAAGATGCTCTCGACAGGCGTGTTGGGGTTGATGACGGCGGAGGCGCGCATACCGTAGTTCTTGATGAGGCGCAGCATCTGCACCGTGTTCTCGCGGCACTCCTCGACGTGGATGGTCGCCATGTTGGCGCCCGCGCGCGCAAAGCCTTCGAGCCGCGTCTCGGGCCGCAGCACCATCAGATGGCAGTCGAGCGGCAGAGAGGTGTACGGGCGGATATGGCGGATCATCTGATCGCCGAAAGTGATGGTTGGCACGAAATTGCCGTCCATCACATCGCAGTGGATGTAGTCCGCACCGCACTCTTCGAGCGTCTTCACCGTCTCGCCCATGCGGGCGAAGTCTCCCGCCAGAATGGACGGAGCAACCTTGACTTTTAACATAATTAATCCCCCAAAATTACTTGCGGCACACGCCGCCTATTTTTACGGCAGATCGCCGTTTTTATCTGTTCCGTTAAGAGGCTTGCCGAGGGCGTTCGCCCATTTTGAGCTATTCCCCGCCGTTCTGTCCTTTGAGGTAACTCGCTCTCAACTGCCCGCAAGCTCCTCCTCGTCGCCGCAAAGCACGTTTCGCGCGCCCCTCGTTTTTCTCGCGGCTCGCCTCTCTCGGCTTGCGGCTCCTCTTCCCAAAAATCTCGCTTCGCGATCTTTTCGGGAGCCCTTCCTGACATCGTCGTCGCTTTGCGGCCGAATATCCTTGCTCTATTGCGTTTCCCCGCTTCCGTTTTGTTCCAAGTAACTTGCCCTCAGCTGGCCACAAGCTCCGCCGATGTCGTTTCCCATGCTGCGGCGGAGGGTAGCGGAAATGCCCTCCCTTTCCAGCATCCCCAAAAAGCGGTAGGCATCCTTCTCCGTCACCGTCTTTAAGGAACGCTCCTTCACCTCGTTGAGGCGGATGAGGTTGACATGGCAGGGCCGCCCCTTCAAAAGCGCCGCAAGGGCGCGGGCGTGCTTTTCGTCGCTGTTCTCGCCGCCGATGAGGCTGTACTCGAAGATATACCGCCTCCCCGTCTCCCTGAAATACACATCGCACGCCTTCAAAATGTCGGCGATCTGATAGGCGTTGGCAACGGGCATGGTGCGGGCGCGCTCCTCGTCCGTCGAGGCGTGCAGGGAAACGGTGAGATTGAGCGGGATGCCCTCCTTCGCAAAGGCGAGCATCTTGGGCACCAGCCCGCAGGTAGAAAGACTTATATTGCGCGCGCTGATATGGATGCCGCCCTCCAGGGTGAGAAGGCGCAGAAATTTAACGACGTTCTCGTAATTATCGAAGGGCTCGCCGCTGCCCATCAGCACCACGTTGTGCACGGCGCGCTCTTTGAGCGTGCCGCCCTCGCTGCGGTTGACGATAAGGATCTCGGAAAGTATCTCCCCCGCCGTCAAATTGCGGATGAGCCCGTTCAGGGTGGAGGCGCAGAACTTGCAGCCCATGCGGCAGCCCACCTGCGTGGAGACGCACTGCGTCGCGCCGTACTTATACTGCATCAGCACGCCCTCGATGAGGTTGCCGTCGGCAAGGGCAAAGAGGTACTTCTTCGTGCCGTCTTGGGAGATAAACACCTCTTGGATGCGCACGGGCTCGTCCTCGAAGCGCTCCAAAAGTTTGGTGCGGAGCGCGGCGGAGACGGGCAGTTCGGAAAGCTTCTTCCCCTGCATGAGGCCCTGAAAGATCTGCTTAGCGCGGAACTTCTGCTCGCCGTACTCTGTGACGAGCGCCTCCAATTGCTGCGGCGTGAGGTCCTGCAATATCTCCTTCATGCCTTTCTCCTCAGTTTGGCGACGTAAAACCCCGCGCCGTAGGCGGTATCGGGCAAAAATTGCAGCCCGTAGTTTGTCCTTTCGTGCGGGAGCGGGCAGTCCGCCGCGCACACTTCAAATTGAGGGTGCGATTTTAAGAACGCCCCCGCGATCTCGTCGTTCTCCTCTTGAAGGAGAGAGCACGTCGAATAATACAGGTGCCCGCCCGCTTTCACATAGCGCGCGCAGTTGCTTAAAATGGCGCTCTGCGCCGCGTTGAGCCCCTTCAAGTCCTCCTCTTTTTTGTTGAGGGCGAGGTCGGGGTTCTCCGCCAGCGTGCCGAGGCCCGAACAGGGAACGTCGCACAATACGCCGTCAAACTTATTTTCCCATTCGGGGCGGAAGAGGCTCGAATCGCCCGTCTCCGCCCGCACGTTCGCGGCGCCCATGCGGGCGCAGTAACTTTGGATGAGCGCCGTGCGGTGCTCGTGCAGTTCCAAGGCCGTCACGCGGGCGCACTTTTGAGAGAGCAGCACGCTCTTGCCGCCGGGCGCCGCGCAGGCGTCGAGAAGTTCTTCGCACCCCTCCACGACGGAGCAGATGGCGACCGACCCCACCGATTGAAAGGTATAGTCTCCCCGCTCAAAGCCCTCGTCGCGCACGAAGTGCGGGAAGATGAAGACGTGCGCAAAGGGGGTCTCCTCATGCGGGCGGGCAAGGTACTTCTCCTCCCCGCGCACGAAGCGCACGGTGACGCCGCGGCTTTTCGCAAAGAGGATGCTCTCCGCCCGCGCCCCGTACTCCTTCATGATACGGCGGACGGCAAAGAGCGGATAGTTGGAGCGCACGGCAAGCCCCTCCTCGCCCTCGGGAAGGGTGACCTTCTTCTCGTCAAATTGGCGTAAAAAGGCGTTGACAAAACCTGCCATGCCGCCCTTGCCCAGCTTTTTTACAAGCTCCACGGCGGTATCGGCGACGTAATAGCGCGGCTTTTCAAGATAGATGAGGTTATAAAGCGCAATTTTTAAGAGCACGCGCACGCTCTGTTTGGGCGTCTTTTCCGTAAAGGCGGAGATGCAGCGGGCAAGGTACTGCTCGTGTTCCAAAACGCCGTACACCGTTCTCACGGTGCGGGCGCGGTTGAGCTCTTCAAGGTCGGTGCCCGAAAGCGCGAGTTTGAGCCGCGCCCCCTCGCCGTACACCTTCAAGAGCACGCGGTAGGGGTCATAGAACGGGTTGGTCAAAGCGCATGCCCTCTCTGAGTTTATTGCCGTTGAGGAAGTCGCGCACGCTCATGCGCTTGCCGCCCGCGGGCTGCACTTCGGCGACGCGCACCGCCCCCTCGCCGCACTTTATCACGAGCCCGCCCTTAGGGGAAGCCGCCAGCACGGTGCCGAAGGGGGCATCGCTCTCCGTCCTCTCCTCGGAGGCGAAGTAAAAGTTGAGAAGATGCCCGTGGCAGGTGCCAAAGGCAAGCGGCGCGGGCGAAAGCCCGCGGATGAGGCAGGAAACTTCGCGCGCGCTCTTTGCAAAGTCCACCTGCGTGCGCACGACTTTTTTGCAAACAAAGCCCTCGCCCTGCGGCGTGAGCGAAACGTCCCCTTCGAGGATGCGCCGCACCGCCTTGACGATGAGCTCCGCGCCCAACGAGGAGAGCCGTTTTGCAAGCGCGTCCGCCGTATCCTCGTCATAGACGGGGCAGCGTTCCTGCAAGAAGATGTCGCCCGTATCGAGGCCGATGTCCGTCTTCATGATGGTGACGCCCGTCTCGCGGCAGCCGTCCATGATGACGCGCGGGATGGGCGCCGCCCCGCGGTAGGAAGGCAGCAGGCTCGCATGCACGTTCCATACGCCCATCGGGTAGAGATCGAGCACTTCCTGCGTCAAAAT
>CALVTT010000051.1 GCA_944363045.1 uncultured Clostridia bacterium
GCGCCTCCACCCTCAAATCCCTCTCAAAAACGGTACAACGGAAAAGGGAGCCGACAAAAGTCAACTCCCTTTCCCGTGGCGCGGTGAGAGGGATTTGAACCCTCGCACGCTGTAACACGTCTACGCCCTTAGCAGGGGCGCCCCTTGAGCCTCTTGGGTATCACCGCTTGTCAAGTTTGTAAAATATATTCACTTTTGTGCCCGAGGGCATTTTGCGTATCCGCCCCGCGAGCACTGTAACAATATAGCATACTTTGCCCCGAAAGTCAAAGTTTTTTCCCGAGAAAGTAAAAAAATCCGAAAAAATTTCTTTCCCCCCTTGCGGTGCGCGTGAAATTATGGTAAAATAGACGAGATAAGAGAGTTTATGACCCAAAAGGAGACACTGCAATGAACATCTGGCACGACATCGATCCCTCCCGCATCACGCCGAGCAACTTTGAGGCGCTCGTCGAGATCCCCAAGGGCTGCAAAGCCAAGTATGAGCTCGATAAGGAGACGGGCATCTTAAAGCTCGACCGCGTGCTCTATACTTCCACCGTCTATCCCGCCAACTACGGCTTCATCCCGCGCACGCTCGCGGACGACGGAGACCCTCTCGACGTCCTCGTCCTCTGCAACGAGTCCATCTATCCCATGACCCTCATGAACTGCTATCCCATCGGGGTCATCAAGATGATCGACAGCGGCGCCCTCGACGAGAAGATCATCGCCATTCCCTTCAAGGATCCCACCTACAATTCCTATTACGACATCCACGAGCTGCCCAAGCACATCTTCGAAGAGATGATGCACTTCTTTGAGGTGTATAAATCGCTCGAGCACAAGAAGACGACGGTGCGGGAGATCGCTCACCGCGACGACGCCGTGGAGATCATCAAAAAGTGCATCAAGGCGTACAACGATAAGTACGCAAAGTGAGGGAGAGATGAAGATCGTATTTTTCGGAGATTCCATCACCGAGTCGGGCCGCAACCTGCTCGATCCCAACGATCTCGGCGTGGGCTACGTCAAGATCGCGGCGGGCAAACTTCGCCTCCTTTATCCCGAGGAGAAGATCGAGATCGTCAACCGCGGCGTGGGCGGCAACCGCACCGCCGACCTTTTGGCGCGCGTCAAGGAGGACGTTGTCGACGAGCATCCCGACTTCATCGTGCTGCAAGCGGGCGTCAACGACGTCTGGTGCCGCTTCTCCCTCGGTGAGGTCGTCACGCCCGAGCAGTTCGAGAGCAACTACCGCGCCATCGTCAAGGAGCTCAAAGCAACGGGCGCCAAAGTCTTCCTCGTGCAGCCCTATGTGCTGCCCATCGGGGATAAACAGCGCTTCCGCCCTTTCCTCAACAAGTTTAACGACATCATCCGCGCCATTGCCGAGGAGCAGGAGCTCACCCTCATCCCCGTGGACGAGATCTTCACGGGTGTCACGCAGGACATCGACCCGAGGCAGTTTTCGACGGACGGCGTGCATCCCACGCACCGCGGCTGCCGCTACATCGCAGACCTCGTCATCAAGGAGCTGAGGAAGTACCTCGGCTGAGAAGGGCGCCTGAGAAGATTTCAACGAAAAGACGCGGCGGGAGGGGAGGCCTCCCGCTTTTCACGGAGAAAGAGAGGCAAAGGGGAGCAAACGATGGAAAAGACCAACGCCATGCGTATTTTGGAGCGGTCAGGCGCCGAATACAAGGTGCACACCTACGAGGGCGGGGCGCTCTCGGGCAGAGAGGTGGCGGCAGCGCTTGGGCAGGACCCCGAACGCGCCTTTAAGACGCTCGTCACCGTGGGCAGCCCGAGGAAGTACTATGTGTTCGTCATCCCCGTGGCAGCAGAGCTCGATCTTAAAAAGGCGGCGAAGGCGGCGGGGGAGAAGTCCGTCGAAATGCTGCCGCAGAAGGAGCTCTTTCCCCTAACGGGGTACGTCCACGGCGGCTGTTCGCCCCTCGGCATGAAGAAGCTCTTCCCGACCTTCTTCCACGAGACGGCAAAGGACGGTCCCCTCATGATGAGCGCGGGCAAGGTGGGCGTGCAGCTCGAAACGACGTTCGCCGCCGTGCAGCGCGCCATCCCCGCCAAACTATGCGATCTCGTACGCGGTTGAATTATAAGCGTAAAGTACCTGCGCCCGCGGGCGGCCTCGGCCGCCCGCGGGCGCTATTTATTTTATGCCGCCGCGCGCAATTTTGCGCGCGGCGGCAGACCATATCTTTCGTCACGCCGTCTTTAAGAGCTTGACGGCGAGCACCGTCATATCGTCTTCCGCCTTGCCGCGGCAGAAGGCGAGCGCCTTTTTGAGCACCTCCTCGGCGAGCGACTGCGGATTGAGGGGGCGCAGGGCGCTCAAATAGGCATATAGTTCCGCCGAAGAGCCGAACGCCTGCGTCACGCCGTCGCTCATGAAGAGCATGAAGTCACCCGCTTGCAGCGTCGCCCGCAGCGTGGCGGGGTGCACGGCGTCCAGCATGCCCATGGGGAGGGAATCTCCCTCCAGCACTTTGAGCTCCTCGCTCGCCAAAATAAAGCCCACGGGCGAGCCGATCTTGACGATATCCGCATCTCCCGTGTCGAGGTCGACGGCGGCGAGGTCCAAACAGGAGAAGCGCTCCTCCCCCGAATAGGAGATGAGACGGTTGACGGTCGAAAGCACCGTATTAGAGGGCATCTTGGCTTTATAGAAGCTTTCGAGGAGGGTGAGGGTGCGCTCGGAGACATCGCGCGCCTCCGCTCCGCTGCCCATGCCGTCCGAGAGGGCGACAAGGAAGCGCCGCTCGTCGATCTTTAAGACGGAATAGGTATCGCCGCTGCGGCTCTCTCCCTCTTTGGGCTTGGCGGCGACGCCGAATGCCGCGTCGAATTCCGGCCTTTTTTTCAGCACGAAGCAGGCGCTCTCCTCGTTGAGGCCGATCTTTTCGGCGAGCGCCAGCGGCACCCCCAGGGCAGCGCTCGCGACTTGGCATAATTTCTTGGCGTTCACCGTCTGCGCGAGGGTAAGGCTCACGGTGATGGAGTTCCCTTCGCCGTAGACAAAGATCTCCGAGCTTAAGATGCCCGCCTGCGCCAGCGCCCCCGAGAGAGCGTTTTCCCCCTCGGCAAAGACGCATTCCTCGCTCTGTTCGAGGGCGATGTCGCGTAAAATTTCGCTCACGCCGTGCGCCTGTTCGGCGAGGAGCTTACGGCTCTCCCTCGCGCTCTCCTCCTCGCGCACCGTGCCCTCGTATTGGGCGAGCAGACGGTTGCAGGCGAACAGCATCCCCGCGGCGTTGCAGCACTTGGCGCCGAGGTCGCTCGGCAGGTCGACAAGGCTCACCTGCCCCTTGACGGCGCCCACGGCGACCAGCCTGTCCATCGAGGCAAACACGCCCTCCTTCTCGCAGCGCTGCCTGCCCGCGCAGTCGGCGCAGAGGGTATAGCGCAGTTCCTCCGCAAGGGCGGCAGCCGTACTGCGGCGCATATCTTCTCCCTGAAAGGCCGTTTCGATCTCGCGGAAGAGGGAGGAAACTTCAAAGAGCCGCTCCCCCACGGCGCGGCGGCTGCGGTTGATGGCGATGCGCGGGAGCGACCGTTCGCGGTAAAATAAGAGGGTGCGCTTGGCGCGGCGGTAGAGCTTTTCAGGCAGGGCGATGGTGAGGATGACGGCGACAAGGCAGGCGATGAGGGTGAGGACGATGTGCGCCGTGCTCTCCTCATACAGGCCTTCGAGCGCCATGGCGGCGGGGAAGCAGACGAGGAGGGAGAGTGCCGAGGCGATACGTCCGTAGGGGGTAAACAGAAGGGCTGCGGAGGCGCAGACGGCATAGACGGCGAGGGGCAGGAGGTCGGTATGGGCAAGGCAGAGGGGCAGCGAGAGCACCACGCCGAGCGGCACGGCGGCGGCATTTTTCAAAAGCTGCGCCGCAATCAAAAGGACGGTGAGCGAGAGGGCGTAATAGACGGGTTCACCCAAAGAAGCGCACAGCCCCGCTCCCGTAAACAGCCACAGAAGGGAGACCTCCGTCAGCTGTGCCGCCGTCAGCCGGCAGCGGAAGACGCGCGTGAGGATGGCGTTCAGTCCGCCCTCAAAGAGGAGGGAGAGCACAAACATGAGGAGCGCCAGCAGCACCTTCTGCCACAGGGGGGAGAGGGGAAGCGCATACCCCATATGGGGAAAGAGAAAGACAAAGGGCAGCTGCGCGAGGAAAAGAAGAACATATTTGTGCCATGTCGGCTTGCGTTGGAAGTGCTTGAAGAGCAGAAAGCCGCCTGCAAGAAGGAGCGATTGCAAGAAGGCGGAGAGCGTCGCCATCCACGAGAGGGCGGCGGCGGAAGAGAGAAGATGCCCGAGGGCTGCAAGGAGCGGGTCGAGCCCGCAGGCGAGCGCGGCAAAGAGGAGGGCAGAGGAGAGCGGCTCCCTCCTCGGCAGCGCGAGATCGAGGAGCAGCATGGCGGCAAACAGCGCACAGTATTTCCCCGCCCTTTTCAGCGTGAGCGGGGTCGTGAAGACGGGTCCTTTCATAAACCACCTCGGGCAATGTTTCCTCCATTATAAGTGCCGGGCGGGGAGAAAAGGGCGGAACTTGCGTCTTTGTTTGTCGGAAAAAGCAAAAACCCCCGTGCGGGGGGCAAGCAAATGCTTTCTTGCTTTGCAAAATTCCTTATTATAAGCGCCCTCTCGAGGGAGCTGTCATTTTGTCCGCAGCTTGCTGCGGCGGAATGACGAAGGGAGTTCACTTTAATTTAACCTCCTCTTCGGGGAGGTGGACTGTCGTTCGAGGCTTGCCGAGACGACAGGACGGAGGGAGTAAGTTCCATTTCCTCAGCGCCCTCTCAAGGGGCAAGCGGGCGGCGCGGCGGCGGGCATTTGCCCGCCGCCGCGCCGCAAAACGATCACTCGCTGCGCGTATAGATCGCATCGACGATGAGCGAAGCCAAGATGCCGATCTCTTCGCGGCAGTCATTTTCCAGCCACTTCATCGAGACGTTATACAACATCCCCGCATAGAAGTAGGGGAGATAGAGGTTTTCCTCGGGATGCTCGTCCGCAAAGGTCTTTGCAAAGTTTTGGTTGAGGAAATCGAGATAGAGATCGCTCAAATGCGCTCTCTTTAACAGTTTGAACGGCTCTTTCTGTTTGCGGAAGACGGTGAGAACGTCCGTCACCACTTTGATATAGTCCTCTTTGCAGCGGGGATAGAGGCGCTGCCCGAAGATAAATTCGCGCGTGTTGCGTGCAAAGTAGTAGGCAATGACCTCCTCCTTGCTCTTGAAATAGCGGTAGAAGGTCGCCCTGCCCACGCCCGCTTTTTGGGCGATGTCCGTCACCCTGATCTTCTCATATTCATACTCGTGCATCAGCTTGAAGAGCGCCGTCACGATATAGTGCCGCGTGTAGTCCTCGGGCGCTGCCTGCATATATTGCATGAGACAAATTCCCCCTTCCTGTTTCATCTGCGGCGACAGAACGCCCGCTCCCGTCTCATCGGCCTCTCGGAAGGTTGCCTTTTGCCGCCGTACATAGTATGATACACCTGTCTTAAGAAGAAGTCAACCGAAACGCGCGTCGGCATTTTTTCGCGGGGCTAAATCAATAAGAGAGGTAACTATGATGCAGGAAAAAGATTTTGTGTCCTACGAGTACAGGACGGTCGGTATCAAGGCAAAAGATGAGACGAAGGCGGTGGATATGTATGAGGCCTTCGGCTGGGAAGTGAGCGGCGCTGCACCCTCTTTGACGGGCAATGTGATGCTCTCCTTAAAGCGTGACAGACGCATCCCGCACAAGCAGGAGCTTATGAAGCTCGAGCGGCAGGCAGAGGAGACGCTTCGTTCGATAGACGCTCTTGAGCGCGCCAAGACGTTGGGCGCAAGCGTGTTTGCCTACATCTTCGGCTGTTTTTCGGCGCTCGTGCTGGGCGGCGGTATGTGCCTTACTCTCCTCATCGAGGGCAGCATCCCCGCGCTTGTCGGCGGCATCGTGCTGGGACTTATCGGCATAGCGCTCTGCGGCGTCAACTATGCGATCTATCGGAAGTGGGTGGAGAAGAAGACGAGAGCGCTTTTGCCCGTTCTCGACGAGACGGAAGAAAAGCTCGCCAATATTTTAGAGCGGGGCAACGATCTCCTTTCCGCCGAGCGCATCTGAAAGAGCGGCGCGGGAACAGCGGCTCCTTTTGGAAAAGAGCCGTCGGGCGCCGCAACTTCTTACCATTTCGCAAGACAGAGATCGTAATGGGCACAAACCGCCGTCCGAAAGGGTAGGGGAGCGCCTTACGCCTTATTGCCCCCGCAGCCCAGCAGTCCCGCAGCCCTGCAGCCCCGCAGCCCAGCAGTCCCGCAGCCCTGCAGCCCCGCAGCCCAGCAGCCTCGCACTCCCCCTAAAAGCGCAAAAAACAGCTCCTCCGCGCGGCCGCACGGAGGAGAATTTATTTTGCCAAAATTCAGTTGTTACCGGGGCGGGCCATATACGGCGCTATCTCGGCGTGAACTCAATGTGGAATCAAACTTCCGGTGCGATCAAATGGGTCGATCGCTTCAAGTCCTGTTCATCCGATCAGCTTTGCGCCCCTTCGGTGAAATTGTACGTTGGTCTGTCCTCCTTATCCGAGATCTTCCTCGCCTCACGGGGGATGAAGTTTGTCATATCAAGCATACCTCCCGATATGAGATTCTCTCGGAGAAGATTTCTCCGCTTTGCGGGTCAGCCTGCTTCCCCGCTTGCCCTTGCCACTTGGGTCACATGGTCATTGGAGTAGCCCTCGCTGATTTCAATTTCCGCCTTTGAAGTTATCGCGTTAATTGTGCATTGGTCTTTCCTTCCTTGTGAGATTGCCCTAAAGTTGCATCGGTTTACGTGCACATTGGAGTAGTCCCCTTGTGGTTATTTGTGAGAAAGTAACTTGTTTTGTTTGTTTCTTTCTCTTTCTTGGCTACATTATAACACATAATCTGATTTTGTCAAGTGTTTGGGGGAAAATTTTTTAGCTTTTTCCTAACTTTTTTCGCGGCCGCTACTCCGCGCCTCTGCCGTTATTCCGCGCCTTCGACTTTCACTTCGATGTCCGCCTCGAGGCTTTCGGGAAAGCGTTCCTTCTCCCGTTCATAGCGCGCGGGGTCTTTGCGCCACAGATCGCGCGCGAGCAGAAAGAGGTCGCACCCGCTCATTTTACAGCTCTCCCAGAGGGCGGCGGCGTGGGCGGAGAGCAGCTCTTTTGCCGCCTCCTCATCGGCGCGCGTTGCCACATTTGTCTCGGTGCCCGCCATAAAGTCCTCCTCGGCGCGGTCGCTGACCAGCACTTTGAGCTCGATCGTAAGCTCCGCCCGCCCGTCTTCCTTCAGCGTCACCCCGCCCTTGTTCCGTTTGATGGAGAGGGAGACCGGCTTCCCGCCCTCGCCCGCAACGGTGAGGATGCCCGCCCCCACGCTGCCGTTGAGAAGGTTATAGGCGAAGGTCTCCTCGGCGGAAAGCAGGCCCGTCATCTTCCCTTGCGTAAAGAGGGCCGTCTCCTCGGCACGGAAAAGAACGCTCTTTTCGCCTTCCGAAGAACCGCCCGAATTGCCCGAAGGACCGCCGCTCTCGCCTCCGGAGCCGCCCGACGAGCTGCCGCCCGCGCCGCCCGCGCCGCTCTCCTGCGCCATCATACGGATATAGGGCATGAAGGAACTTTGCGAGACGCCGAGGGTATCGACGGCGAACTCGCGCAGCGTATTCTTGACGGTCGCGCCCGACTTTTCCGCCGCCCCCGAAAAGAGCTTGTTGATGGCGAGCGAGGGGGTATCGTCGATGGCGCTCGTCTGCTTTAAGACGTCCGCTGCGCTCCCCTCGCAGACGGCGACGGCGCAGTTGTCCGACATATATTCGTTGTGCAGAAAGTAGTTGAGGGCGGGCATGGCGCCCTCTCTTGCCGTCTCCTCGCCGAGAAGCACGAGGGAGCAGAAGTCGAACTTGGGCACCCAGCCCGAGTCTGCATACATACTCATCAGGCAGTCGGCGACCGTCTCGCCGCTGCCCTTTAATTCCACGCTCGCCGTGCCGCCCGCCGTCTCGTCGCCCTTGGGCACGGAGACCTGCGCCGTCAGCTCATAGCCCTCCCCGCTCCTGTCGATGCCCGCCGCCAGGATGATGGCAGTCTTTTGGATGTCGACGAGCCCGAAGTCGTTGGAGAAGAAGGCAAAGAGCAGCACGCCGAAAAGGAGCAGGGCAAACTTGGGCGCAGAGCGCTTTAACAGCCGTCTCATGCGCGCCTCCTTGCCGTGAGCAGGAGCAGGGCGGGCAGCAGGGCGCCGAAGAGGGGAAAGAGCCAAAAGAGCGTGCGCGTCAGAAAGCGCTCGGCGGCGGGGAAGGCGAACCCCAGCGCCGTCGAAACGCCCGCCATCGCCCCGTTTAAGAGCAGCGCGTAGAGAAGACAGCGCGGCTTGCTCTCCCCGAAGCTCTGTTTGCACAGCTCCGCCGCTCCGAGCAGGGGAAAGAGGGAGGCAAACAGCATACAGAGCGCCAGGGCGTAGAGGAAGATATAGTCGATGCGCCCCAAAAGGTCGATGGCGGGGAAGTACTTGGCGGTCTTTGCAAAGGCGAAGAACTGCACGGGGGCGATATCCTGAAAGATGCCGTAAAAGAGGGCGAGAAAGAGCAGCACCGCCCCGCCGCCCACGCCGTGCACGGCGGCCGCCTTCCAGGCGAGCCCTCTCTGATACTCGATCTTGCCGAGGAGGGCGAGGACGAGCGCGCCGTCAAAGAACCACGCCGCCGTGTTGAGGACGTCTTTTAAGATGCCGCCCGCTCCCGCCGCGCCGACGGGAGCGAGCGCCGCGAAGTCCGCCTCTCCCGCCGAAAAGAGCACGAGGAACAAAAAGGCGAGGGCGGCAAGCGGCCCCAAAAGGTCGAAGACGCGCCCGAAGCTCCCGAGGGGCTTTAAGCAGAAGTACACCGAGAGCAAAAAGAATGGCGCAAATAAGAGGTCGGAGGGCAGGGTGTCGTAAAAGATGCTCTGCACCATGAGTTTTTGCTCAAAGAGGGGGATATAGGCGGCGAGCAGCAGAAAGAGGGCGAGCAGCATACAGCCAAAGTACGCGGCTGCCCGCCCAAAGGCGCGCTCCAAAAGTTCAAAGAAGGAGAGGCGGCGCTTTGCAAGCAGTACCGCGGCAAAGACGGCAGCCGTCTCCACGGCAAAGGAGATAAGGGCAGAGAGCCACAGATCGTTCTTTGCCTCGGCGGCGAGCTGCGCGGGCATGAGGATGAGCTTGGAAAGGGGCGCCAGGCACCCGAGGAAAAAGAGCAGCTGCCGCGGGGCGAATTTGGCGTCTTTACCGCGGGCGAGGGGGCGCGGGGAAGAGGCCGCTTTTGTTTTGGCAGAGAGGGAAGTTGTCATTTCATCCTCCTTTTGTTGGGGCTCATGAGCGCGCGCGGGCGCATCTTCAGCGTGCGCAGCCCGCACTTGACGATGCTGTCCTTCATGTCGCGCGGGGAGGCGGGCGCAAAGGGCGACATCAGCGGCACGCCGTAGTTTTCCGTCGTCACGAGTTCGAGGAGCAGGAACGCCGTCGCCAGCACGATGCCGTAGGTGCCCAAACTCCCCGCCATGAGCAGCAGAAAGAGGCGCACGACGCTCGTCACTTCGATGAGGTCGGGCACGGCATAGAGGCCGATGGCGCTGAAGGCGACGATGATGATGGCGGGCGTCGAGAAGAAGCCCGCGCGCACCGCCGTCTCGCCGAGGACGAGCGCGCCCACCACCGAGAGCGCCATCCCCACATATTTGGGCATACGGATGCTCGCCTCGTTCAATATTTCCAGCATGAGGAGGACGAGCAGCATTTCGAGGGAGGGCGAGAGGGGGATATCGCGGATGCTCCCCGCGATGGTGAGGAGCAGCTTGACGGGAAAGAGCTGCAATTTGAACAGCTGTGCCGCCACATAGAAGGCGGGCAGATACATGGCGGCGAGCATGGCAAGAAGGCGCAGGATGCGCGTCAGCGTCGCCCGAAGCGGGGGCACGAAGTAGTCCTCGCCCGCCTGCAGGTCCTCCACAAAGAGATAGGGCAGGGTGAGGGCGATGGGGGAGCCGTCCACGAGCACGCCCACCCGCCCTTCGAGGAGCTTTGCGCAGAAGACGTCGGGCTTTTCCGTCGTGCCCACCTGTTTGATGAAGGCGTGCGGCCGCGAAGTGAGGAAGTCGGCAAGATAGGAGGAGTCGGGCACCCCGTCGATGTCGATGCCCTCGATGCGCTCTTTAACGCCCTTGACGACGGCCTCCTCCGCCGTTCCCTGCAAGTAGCAGAGGGCGACGAAGGTATTTGACCTCCTGCCCACTTTGAAAAAGTCGATCTTGAGCTCCCCCGTCTTCAGCCTGCGGCGGACGAGCGAGGTGTTCACCTTCACGTCCTCGATGAACCCCTCGCGCGGACCCTTGACGGTGACGCCCGTGGGCGGCTCCATCACGGCGCGCAGGAACACCTTCTTGGTGCCGACGATAAGCCCCCTGTCCATGCCCTGCCATAAGAGCACGGGGTTGCCCGCCAGCACTTCGCCCGCAAGTTCATTGAGGTCTTGAAAGGAGCGCAGTTCGGGCGAGGCAAGCCTTTTGCCCACCTCCTCCGCCGTCCTGCCGCCGCGATAGTGCAGGAGCGGCCGCACTACGAGGGTGCCCAAAAGCTCCTTATCGGTGACGGGATCGGCAAAGAGCAGGCAAAAGCAGATGCCGCCCTCCGCCTGAAAGTCGAAGGAGAGGATGTCCTCGGCGGGCAAAAGTTCTTTGAGCGCCGCAAAGTCTCTCTTGAGATCGCCTGAAATTTCCATACCGCAAGTTTGCGGAAAGATAGGAAAAATATGTAAGCCTGACGTCTTCCCGCCGTTTTTTAAGAAACCGTGAAAGGTTTGCCCCCTCTCATTTGTATTATACTGTAAGGGAACAGTACGAACCACGCTTTTTCGTCGCGGCAAGACGTGTTGTGCGGGCATTCGTCAAAGCCGAACGCCGCGCCTTTTCCGTCTGCCGCTCCTCTTCGCCAAAATCTTTTCAAAGAAAA
>CALVTT010000052.1 GCA_944363045.1 uncultured Clostridia bacterium
AAGTGGCAGACCTTCTTCTTCATCCCCTTAGGCGCCATGCAGACGTGCATCGTGCCCGTCATCAGCTTCAACTACGCCGCCAAGAACATACGCCGTTGCAAACAGACGCTGTGGGCGTCCGTCCTCTTCGGCGCCGTCTTTATGGCGGTGGGGCTTATCGTCTTTGAGACGCTCCCCTCCCAGATGCTCTCCGTCTTCACCGACGACCCCGAAGTCATCCGCATCGGCACCGTCGGCTTCCGCTTCACGGGCGCAAGCTTCTTGCCCCTCGTCACCTCGCTCATCTTCCCCGCCTTCTTCCAGGCGGTGGGCGCCAGCCTCAAGAGCACCTTCCTCACCGTGGTGCGCACCGTCGTCTGCTTTGTGCCGCTCGGCTATCTCTTCTCGCTTGCAGGGCTCACTTGGTTCTGGATGGCATACCCCGTCACCGAAGTCGTGACGACGATCGCAGGACTCATCTGCTATAAGCAGTTCTTAGGCTGCGACTATGTGCGCTCGGCGGGGCAGCCGCCCCTTTTAGAGGCGGGCGAAATTGCCTTAAAGCCCTCGCGGCCGGGCGTCATCGTCACCATCGCGCGGCAGCACGGCTCCTCGGGCAAGCAGATCGGCAAGATGGCGGCAGCAAAGCTCGGCATTCCCTTTTATTATAAGGAGATGATCGCCCTCGCCGCGCACGAGAGCGGGCTGGATAAGGACTTCATCTCCAATATCCACAAGAATTCCCCCGACGTGCTGCGCGGGCTGTACCTTTCCTCGCACGCCGTGCGCCGCGCCATGCTGGCGCAGGACAAGATCATCCGCAAGATCGCGGAAGAAGGCAGCTGCGTCATCGTCGGCCGCGCCGCCGACCATGTCTTGCGGGCGTACCCCAACGTCGTCAAGGTGTTCATCGGCGCCCCCGAGGAGTTCCGCATCGCGCGCGTACGGGAGGTGTACGGCGATACGCTTTCAGAGGCAAAGCGCAACCTGCGCCATTCAGACAGGGCGCGCGCGGGGTACTACCACCACCTTTCGGGCAAGCGCTGGGGGGATCCTCAGAACTACGACCTCGTGCTCGACTCCTCTCAAGGCTTAGAGGCTGCCGCCGAAACGCTCGCCGCCTTCGTAAAGGAGAAGGAGCAGACGCTCTTCCCTCAAGCCGAGCAAAAATGATCGCCTCCCTTGTGTAAAGGGAGGTGGCACGCGCAGCGTGCCGGAGGGATCGTGATAAAGAAGCCGCCCTGAAAGAGCATGGCGGACATCTTTATGAACGGTTTTAGCTAAGCCTCCCTTGTGTAAAGGGAGGTGGCACGCGCAGCGTGACGGAGGGATCGTGATGAAGAAGCCGCCCCAAAAGAGCATGGCGGACATCTTTATGAACGGTTTTAACTTAGCCTCCCTTGTGTAAAGGGAGGTGGCGCGCGCAGCGTGCCGGAGGGATCGTGATGAAGAAACCGCCCTGAAAGAGCATGAGGGCAGCATTTCAAACTTATGAACGGTTTTAACTTAGCCTCCCTTGTGTAAAGGGAGGTGGCGCGCGCAGCGTGCCGGAGGGATTGTGATGCAGAGAAAACATAATAAAAATATTGTTCCCGCCGCGAAAATGCTACGAAACCATATGACCAAAGAAGAAAAACATCTTTGGTATGATTTTTTGCGTGCCTATCCCGTCCGCTTTTCCCGTCAAAAGATCCTCGGAAAGTATATTGCAGACTTTTACTGCGCAGAGGCAAAACTCATCATAGAACTTGACGGTTCGGGGCACTATACCGAGAAAGAAAGGCAGCGCGACGAAGAAAGGACCGCCTTTCTGCAAGGATATGGGTTGACGGTCATCAGAATACCGAATACGGAAATACATAAAAACTTTCGGGGCGTTTGTGAGTATATCGACGACCTCGTAAAACAATCCCTCAGTCAGCTTCGCTGACAGCTCCCTTTGCACAAGGGAGCCTTTTTTATCTGTGACTTTCCAATATAGAGCGATCCCCTGATATAATTCGATCCCTTAGTCAGCTCCCTTTGCACAAGGGAGCCTTTTTTATCTGTGACTTTCCAATATAAAACGATCTCTCTGATATAATTCGATCCCTCAGTCAGCTTCGCTGACAGCTCCCTTTGCACAAGGGAGCCTTTTTTATCTGTGATCGATCGGCACTGCTTTTTCAGATGCGATCGCAAAGGGCGGCGCCCGCGGCTGAAAGCCGCGGGCGCCGCCCCGTTTTTCTTAAAACAACTTTTTTCTTAAAAGAGCAATAAAGTCAGATAGCCCACGCCGACAAGGACGGCGAGGAAAGAGAAGTTATAGATCAAAAACTTAACGATATACTTCCCCGTCTCACCCGGCATCATGCGGCGGTAGGTGTTGAGGGTGATGAGGCTCGCGAGCGAGGCAATGGGCGTACCCAGGCCGCCCGCATTCACGGCGATGAGGAGGGCGGGGTAATTCTCCGTAAACTTGGAAAGGAGCACCGACGAGGGCACGTTGGAGATAAATTGACAGGAGAGAACGCCGACGGCGAGCGGGTCCTTGTTGACGAGCGCGCCCAGCGTCTCTTCGACGGCGGGGATGCGCGCAAGGTTGCCCGAAAAGACGAAGAAGGCGCAGAAGGTGAGAAGGAGGGAATAGTCGACGCGGATGAGGGCGCGGGGGTCGAGCACGAGAAGCGCAAGGACGACGGCGAGAAGCCCCCAATAGTAGGGAAAAACGCGGAAGACGATGAGGAGAGACAGCGCAAATAGAAGCCCGTAGACGACGGAGCGCCAGACGGAGGGTGTCTTCTGCGGCACGCCGTGAAGGTCGGCGGGCTCGGGTCTTACAAAGAGGCAGACGCCCAAGATCATCACGAAGGCGGCGGCAAAGGGCAGCGCCATGATGGCAAAGAACTCCCCCGTGGGAATGGAGAAGTAGGAATAAAGATACAAATTCTGCGGGTTGCCGAAGGGGGTGAGCATACCGCCCAAGTTGGCGGCAATGTTCTGCATGATGAAGACGAAGGCGGTCATCTTCTTGTTGCCGCAGGAGTCGAGCACGAAATAGCCGAGGGGCAGGAAGGTGACGAGCGCCATATCGTTCGCCATCACCATCGAGCCGAAATAGGTGACAAAGACGAGCGCTAAGGCAATGTTGCGCATATTCTTGAAGCGGCGCACGATGATGTCGGCGAGCCACACGAAGAAGCGGATATTCTTGAACGCCGCCACGACGGCGAGCGTCGAAAAGAGGCAGGCGAGGGTGCTCCAATCGAAGTAGTCTAAATACTGCTCGTCGAAGGGCACGAAAAAGCAGGTGACTGCCGCGGCGGCGATCGCCACGAGGAGCACCACGTTGTTTTTGGCGAGATGCCCCGCCATATGCAAAATGCGCTTTGCGCGCGTATTTTCCGCCATCAGTTCCCCTTTTCGGAGGGCGTGCTTTGCACTCCTTCGCCCTCCGCCTGTCCTTCTTCCGCCGCCTGCCCCTCCTCGGCAGAGGCGCGCTCCGCCTCCATGCGGTCGATCTTCGCCTCAAGGGGGAGCACCTCTTTGCGCAGCGATGCCATCAGGGCATTGTTCACCCAAAGCCCCGCTAAGAGCGGTATCACTGCGGTGAGCGACCAGACCTCATCGGGGAAGACCGCTGCCAGCACATAGCCGAGAAGGAGCGCCGCCGCGAAGAAGAGCCAGATGGCTTTGCCCTTGAACTTGGAGAAGGCCTCGTACTTGCGGTAGATCTCAAGATGAACGGCATATTCGGGCACTTCCTCGAGCCGCGCCTTCTGCCGCTTTTCGAGCGCGCCGAACTTTTTGAGCGCGGGCAGCGAAACGGCGATCGCCGCCGCAAACAGCAGCGTAAAGGCGACGGGGATATAAAACCCCTGGGGGAAAAGGGCGTCGAGGGAGGGGATCGCCATGACTGCCATCAATACCGCGCCAACGGCCACAGCCAAGACAAAGACCACTCTCATGACCGCAGTCTGCTGCCTTTTGCGCAGCGCCTCCGCCTCCCGCCGCAGCTCCTCGTCGGGAAAGAGATAGCGATAGCTCTGCGCGTTCTTATCCTCCCGCAGCGAATAGCCGTGCTTCCTCCCCTGCGCCGCATCGATGGCGCGCGCCTCCTCTGCCGTCTGCATCTCCGCGGCGTCCCCGTTTAAGGAACGCTTCATCTCGGAAAACATCCAGACAAGGGTAAAGATGAGCGCGCAGAGCCCAAAGACGACGATGCCCGCATAGCCGAGCGCCGTCAGGCTCTCCGCCTCGGGATAGAGCACGACGTCCGCGATGATGAGCGCGATCATGACGGCGGCACCCGCTAAGAGCAGCACCACGAGGGGCGCCGTCACCTTTCTGCGGCGGGAATATCCCGCCTGCACCTTGCTGCGGTAGGCGGCGATCTCGGGCATCTCCCCCGCCGAGGGCGCACGCTTCAAAATCTTCTTGTATTCCGCACGGAACACGAGCGCCGTCACGAGCGCAGCCACCCCCATCGTAAGCCACAAAAGCCCCGACACCGCAAAGATGAGATAGGGCATACCGCTCTCCGCCTCCTCCGGCAGCAAAAAACTTTCGATGACGACGGCAGCGGAGAGCGCAAAAAAGACGGCAGCCGTCCAAAACATGGCGCAGTACAGGCGAAAGAGCGCCCGTCGCTCGCCTTCGTCCGCCACGGCACGGGCGTATTTGACAAACAACTTTTGCAGCACGATGACCTCCTGTTCTCTCACAGACCTGCAACGAGAGTATATCACCGCGCGCGGGAAAAAGCAAGCGCGCCTGCGCCCTGCGGGCAAAATAATTTGACATTTTCTGCAAAATGCGCTATCATCGTGCCGTTATGGCAAGACCGCTCTCCCGCTGCCAAGAGATCGAGCGCAGCATCGTCAAAAAGTTCAGAAAGGGCCTCTTCAACCCCTTCATCGAGGCCGTCAAGCGCTATTCGCTCATCGCGGAGGGAGATAAGATCGCCGTCTGCATCTCGGGCGGCAAGGACAGCATGCTGCTCGCCAAGCTCATGCAGCTCTTACAGCGGTACGGCGAGCAAAAGTTCGAGCTCGTCTTCCTTGCGATGGACCCCGGCTACAACGAGGAGAACCGCGCCCGCATCATAGAGAACGCAAAGACGCTGGAGCTGCCCCTTACGATGTTCTCCTCCGATATTTTCGCCGCCGCCGACAGCGTGGAAAACCCATGCTATCTGTGCGCGCGTATGCGGCGGGGGCACCTCTACGCCAAGGCAAAAGAGCTGGGCTGCAATAAAATAGCCCTCGGCCATCACCTCAACGACGTCATCGAGACGACGCTCATCGGCATGTTCTACGGCGCGCAGCTGCAGGGCATGATGCCCAAAATCAGGAGCCAAAACTTCGAGGGCATGGAGCTCATCCGCCCCCTATACTGCATCAAGGAGGACGATATTTTCGCCTGGGCGCGCTATAACGGGCTTTCCTTCATCCGCTGCGCCTGCCGCGTGACGGCGCGCACCGAAGCGGAGGAGGGCTGCTCCAAGCGGCAGGAGGTGAAGGAGCTCATCGCCGCGCTCAAACACGAGGACGCGCAGATCGAGGACAACCTCTTTACCGCCCTGCACGCGGTATGCCTCGATACCTTCCCCGGGCTCAAGGCGGGCGGGAAAAAGTATTCCTTCGACGAACTTTACGAAAACAAAAAGACGGACGTTTGATCCGTCTTTATATTTTAGAAAAACGCGGAAAACAGCGCCCTCACACTCCGAAGGAAACTTCCCCGAAGGGAGTATAGGCGCACCAGCGGTCGCCCTTTTCCACCGCCTCCCACGCCGCCTCGCTGCCGAGGAAGGTGAAGGAGGCAAGATCCCTGCAGCCCAGAAATGCCGCGTGGCCGATGCGGGTCACGCCGGCGGGGACTTCGACCGCCGCCAGCCCTTCGAGGTTGTAAAAGGCGTTGTCGCCGATCTCTCTGACCTCCTGCGGGATGACGCTCGCCGCGCAGCCCAGGAGCAGCTTGCCCGTTTCCCTCTCGATGAGGCACTCCCCCGCGCCAGAAAAGGCGGTATTTTCCTCGCTCACCGCGATGTGCCCGAGCTTTTGCAGGCTGTAAAAGGCGCTCTCGCCGATCTCTTGAAGGCCGCTGCCGACGGAGAGCGACTTCACCTTGCTGCAGCCGTAAAACGCTCTCTCCCCCACGCGCAGGACGCTGTCGGGAAGCTCGATCGCCAACAGGGAGGTACAGCCGCGGAACGCCTCCGCGCCCACCTCTTCGACTGCCGCATGGCAGATGAACTGTTCCATCGTGCGGTACCCGGTAAAGCCCCCTTCGGCGACCGCCACAACGGGCGCCCCCTCATGATAGGGCGCGACGACGATCTCCTCCGCCTGCGCGCTGCCCAGCGAGACGGCATAGCCCGCAAAGTTCCCGTCCCGCCCCGTGACGGGCGTATAGGCGAGCCCCGGCGTTGCCGCGCAGGCGCTGCCGCAGAGCGTGCAGACGTTGTCCGTCCCGTAAACGTGTTCGAGCGCCGCGAGCGGGCGCGTCTCCCTGCTGCCGCAGAGGGCACACGAACGCGCTTCCTCGCCCGCCTGCCCGCAGGAGGGCGGCTGTACGAGCGCCCATTCGCCGAATTCATGCTCCTTTACGGGCAGACTGTCCTTTTCCGTCCTGCCGCATACGCCGCAGACGCGCGTCTTTTCCCCCTCTTGGCAACAGGTGGGCGAGAGGGTGACCGACCACGATCCCCACAGGTGCCCCGGCGCCGGGATGACCTCGGTCTCCTCAAAGGAGCAGTACAGGCACTTTATGCGTTTGAGCCCGTCCTCCTCGCAGGACGCGGGCTCTTCTTCGATGATGAGAGCGTGGCCGGCGGCAGGCAGTACTTCTGCCTGACAGGGATGTTCGCCCGCCTCGTCCGAAAAGCAGGCGCCGCAGAGAAGGCACTCCCAATGGCCCGCCCTGCCGTCCTCGGTGCAGGTCGGCTCCAGCTCCGCCACATAGGAAATTTCATGCCTGTGCTCCTGCGGAGGCCTCTCTCCGCCGCAGCCCGCAAGCGCAGCCAGACAGATGCCCACCGTTAAAAGATACGCAACGCTTTTCCCCTTCACTTGGCGCTCTCTCCTTATCTTGAATGATCTTATTATAAACTGTAAGGGGAAAAATGTCAAGTAAAGAGCAAAAATTCGATAGGCAGGGGCGATTTTACTGCAAATTTCTCACAGAACGGGAAAATATTTTTCCCTTCCCTCTTGATTTTTTCTGAAAGTACGGTATAATGGAATAGGCGGCATCGCGCCCCGCGTGCAGCCGAATCATTCACAAGGAGATGATACCCATGAGCGTATCTGCAAAAAATATCCGCAACATCGCCATCGTCGGACACAGCGGCGAGGGCAAGACCACCCTCTGTGAAGCCATCCTCTTCAACGGAGGCGCCATCGAGCGCATGGGCAAGGTCGATGCCGGCACCACCGTTTCCGACTTCGACGAACAGGAGATCGCCCGCAAGATGTCCGTTTCCCTTTCCGTCTCTTACACGACGTGGAAGGACGTGAAGATAAACCTTTTGGACTGCCCCGGCTTCTACGACTTCGAGGGTGAAGTCAACGAGGCGATGCGCGCCTGCGGTGCGGCGATCGTGGTCATGGGCGCAAACGGCACGCTCACCGTCGGCGCCGAGAAGGCCATCAACCAATGCCTGCGCGCCAAGAAGCCCCTCATCATCTTCATCAACGGCATGGATAAGGACAATGCCGACTACCACGGCACCGTCCGCGCTTTGCAGGAAAAGTACAAAAACAAGATCGCCCCCATCCAGATCCCCATGATGGAAGGGAATAAGATGACGGGCAACGTCAACGCCCTCACCGAAAAGGCGTACCGCTTCACCAACACGGGACCCGAGGAAATTTCCGTGCCCGATATGTACCGCCGCGACTTCGACGAGATGCGCCTCTCGCTGATGGAGGCCGCCGCCGAGAACGACGACGTGCTGCTCGAAAAGTACTTCGAGGACGGCCAGCTCTCGCGCGAGGACATCATCCACGGCATCCGCAAGGGCATCTACAACATCAACGTCATCCCCGTCATGGCGGGCAGCGCCCTGCAGAATAAGGGCGTCATCAACCTGATGAACGAGATCGTGAAGTACCTGCCCGAGGCCGCCGAGCGCGCCGAAGTGCCCGCCACCGACCTTGAAAAGGACTCCGTCATCGGCATCACCTGCGACGAGGACGCCCCCTTCGCGGCGCAGGTCTTTAAGACGGCGGTCGACCCCTTCGTGGGCAAGCTCAACTATCTCCGCGTGTGCCGCGGCGTCTTAAAGACGGGCATGACCGTCCTCAACCCCAACACGAACACCGAGGAGCGCATCAACACCATCTATCTCGTCTGCGGCAAGAAGCAGACGCCCGTTTCTGAGCTGCGCGCGGGCGACATCGGCGCCGTCAACAAGCTGCAAAATACGGGCACCTGCGACACGCTGTGCGACATTTCCGCCCCCGTCCGCTTCGACCCCATCCTCTTCCCCCACCCCGTGCTCTACATGGCGGTCTACGCCAAAGTGCGCGGCACGGAAGACAAGGTCTTCTCGGGCCTTGCCCGCCTTGCCGAGGAGGACAGGAGCTTTGCCGTCGTCAAGGATCACGACACGGGCGAAACGCTGGCGGGCGGCCAGGGCGAAGTGCATCTTGACGTCATCAACAAGAAGCTGAAGGCAAAATTCGGCGCGGAGGCAGACTTCCGCACCCCCGCCATCGCCTATAAGGAGACCATCAGGAAGGTCGCCAACGCCGAAGGCAAATACAAGAAGCAGACGGGCGGCCACGGCCAATACGGCCACTGCAAGATCCGCTTCGAGCCCTGCGAGAGAGACTTCGAGTTCGCGGAAGAGGTCGTGGGCGGCACGGTACCCAAGCAGTACATCCCCGCCGTCGAGAAAGGCCTTGTGGAATGCCTGCCCCACGGCGTGCTCGCGGGCTATCCCGTCATCCGCCTCAAAGCCGTGCTCTATGACGGCAGCTATCACGACGTCGACTCCTCGGAAGCGGCGTTCAAGGCAGCCGCCGAGCTCGCCTTCAAGGAAGGGCTCAAAAACGCTTCGCCCGTGCTCTTAGAGCCGCTCTCGAGGCTGAGGATCGCCGTGCCCGAGCAGTATGTGGGCGACGTGATGGGCGATCTCAACAAGCGCCGCGGGCGCATCCTCGGCATGGACACGCAGGAGGATATGCAGATCGTCACGGCAGAGGCGCCCAAGGGCGAAATTCTGACCTACGCGACGGCGCTGCGCTCGATGACGCAGGGCAGAGGGCGCTTCTCGGAGACCTTCGCCCGCTACGAACAGGCGCCCGACAGCGTGCTGCAAGCCGTTCAGCAGGCAAAGGCGTAAATAAAAGCAATATGCGCAGATGATATGCGATATGCGGCGGCGCCGCGGCTCATTCGAGCCGCGGCGCCCTATCGTTTTGGGACCCTAAGGAGGCGCTTAAAATGAGGATAACTCCTTCCGCCTCACTTCGTTCGGCACCCTCCCTTACACAGGGAGGGCTAAACTAAGGCGACTCCCTCAGTCATGCCATCGACGCGTGCGTCGAATGGCATGCAGCTCCCTCAAGAGGGCGCTTAAAATAAGGATAACTCCTTCCGCCTCACATTCGTTCGGCACCTCCCTCACCGAGGGAGGCAAGAAGGCTATCGTTTCCCCGCTTCTAAAATAATTTCCGCGAGCAAAACCACGCTTTTGCTTCTAAATAATGGCGCAAGCAGGGTTCCCCTGCGCCCGCGCACTCAATTTGCAGATACTTATGCTTACTGTAAAATACGTACATTTAAGCTCGCGGGCGATAAAGCAAGTTAAAATCAACAGGGCTCACCCCTCACGGAATTTATTTTGCGAAGCAAAAGAAATTCGTGAATAAAATTTTTTGCGCTCCCCCGCTTTTCCGCAGAGGAGCGCAATTCCCATATTTTCCCCAAAACGTCCTTTCGGGGGACGGGGACTCGGCTCAGCCTTCAGACCCTTCGTCCGGCGGAGCGATGTCGCTGTTTTGTGTGCCTTCGGCGCTCTCCCCTTCTCGGGGAGCCTCTGCCGCGGCTGCCCTCTTTGCAAAGAGGAACTTCCTGTTCTCGCGCGCCGCAAAGACGAGCGCCACGAGCCCGAGGACAAAGAGCGCCACAATGGGCAGCGCGCCCATGTTGACGGAATCCGTCGCCTGTGTGACGACGCCGACGAGGAGCGTGCCGATGAAGGCCGCGCCCTTGCCGAAGATATCGAGGATGCCGAAGAGAAGACCCGATTGCTCGGCGGGGATGATCTGCGCGAAGTAGGAGCGCGAGAGCGCCTGCACGCCTCCCTGGAAGAGCCCGACGACGCAGGCGAGCACCCAGAACTGCCAGCTCTCGCTCATAAACACCGCAAAGATGCCCACGCCCGTATAGGCGACGACGCAGATAAAGATGAGAAGGTCGTTATGCACCTTAGAGGCGAGCTTGCCGAAGACGATGGCGGAAGGGAAGGCGATGATCTGCGTTAAGAGCAGGGCGATGAGGAGGGACTCCGTTTCAAAGCCCAGCGCCGTGCCGAAGGAAGTCGCCATGTCGATGACCGTGTAGACGCCGTCGATATAGAGGAAGAAGGCGACAAGAAAGAGGATGATGCCCTTGCGGTTGGGAAGATCTGTCTTCTTGCCGAAGACGGAGAAGAGCCGCTTAAAGCTGCCGCGCACGGTGTTCTTGGAGCGGCGGATGAAGTGCGTCTGCTCGTACTCGCGGGTGAGGGGAATGGTGAAGCCGAACCACCACAGCGCGTTGAGGACGCAGGCGATGGGCATGGAGACCGCCGTCGAGAGCTCGGTAAAGTTGATGAGGTAAATGCTGATGAGGAAGGGGATGCAGCTGCCCACATAGCCGAAGGCATAGCCCTTGGCGGAGATGTCGTCGAGGCGCTCGGGCGTCGTCACGTCGGTGAGCATGGCGTCGTAGAAGACGAGGCTGACCGAATAGCAGATCT
>CALVTT010000053.1 GCA_944363045.1 uncultured Clostridia bacterium
GCTTCCGAAATCTACTGAGCCGAGCAGGGTTCCCCTGCGCTGGCTCCCCCAATTTGCCCTATGCTTAGGGCTTATTGTGCGACAAAGACAAAAAAGTGCGCGGGCGATACCACGCCTTAAAATCATATCCGCTCGCTCCTCGCCGCGAAGATTTCCCGCAGGGAAAGATTTGCGGCGAAATCTCCTCACGAAATTTGTTTTGCGAAGCAAAAGAAATTCGTGAACTTTTTCAGAGCAAAGCGGCGGTTTCGCGGGCGATGACGAGCTCCTCATTCGTCGGGATGACAAGCACCTTGACGCGGGAGTCATCCGCAGAGATCTCGTGGATCTTGCCGTCGTTCTTGTAGTCGTTGCGGCTCTCGTCGAGCTTGACGCCGAAAAATTCGAGGCCGCCTGCAACAGCCGTGCGGATGGAGGGCGTGTTCTCGCCCACGCCCGCCGTGAAGACGATGCAGTCGAGCCCGCCCATCGCCGCCATGTAGCTGCCGACGTACTTCTTGCAGGCATAGGTGAACATATCGAGGGCGAGGCGCGCGCGGTCGTTGCCCGCCTCCTTGGCGGCTTTGAGGTCGCGGAAGTCACTCGAAACGCCCGAGACGCCCAGCATACCGCACTTCTTGTTGAGGTAGGCGAGCCCTTCGTCCATCGTCATGCCCTTCTTCTTGCACAAAAAGTCGATGGCTGCGACGTCGATGTCGCCGCTGCGGGTGCCCATGGGCACGCCTGCAAGGGGGGTGAAGCCCATCGAGGTATCGATGCACTTGCCGCCGTCCACCGCGGAGATGGAGGAGCCGTTGCCCAAGTGGCAGGTGACGATCTTGAGCTCTTCGGGGTTTTTGCCGAGGAATTCTGCCGCCGCGCCCGCGACGTACTTGTGCGACGTGCCGTGCGCGCCGTAGCGGCGCACCTTATACTGCTTGTAGTCGTCGTAGTCGATGGCGTAGAGGTACGCGTAGTCGGGCATGGTGGCGTGGAAGGAGGTATCGAAGACGAGCGCCATCTTCTTGCCGGGCATGACGGCGCGGCAGGCGTTGATGCCGAGGATGGCGGCAGGATTGTGGAGCGGCGCGAGCTCGGAGACGGTATCGAGCGTCTTCATCACTTCGTCGGTGACGAGCGTCGTCCTGTCGAACGCCTCGCCCGAGGCGACGACGCGGTGGCCGACGGCGTCGATCTCGTCCATCGAGGAGATGACGCCCGCCTCGCCGTCTACAAGTTCTTTGAGCACGAGGGAGATGGCTTCGGTGTGGTTGGGGATGTCCTTTTCGATGACGTACTCCTGCCCGTTCGCCTTATGGGTGAGCTTGCCGCCCGAGATGCCGATGCGCTCGCAGGTGCCCTTGGCGATGACGCCCTCCGTCTCCATGTCGATGAGCTGATACTTGAGCGAGGAGCTCCCCGCGTTGATGACTAAGATCTTCATAACTATTTACCCCTTTGATGCGGTCGTGCCGCAGATTTATCTCGTTTGCAGTGCGGTGATGGCGACGGCGCAGACGATGTCGCTCGCCTTGCAGCCGCGGGAAAGGTCGTTCAAAGGCTTGGCAAAGCCCTGGCAGATGGGGCCGATCGCCTGGAAGCCGCCGAGGCGCTCTGCGATCTTGTAGCCGATGTTGCCCGCCTGCAGGTCGGGGAAGATGAAGACGTTGGCGTGCCCCGCAACTTCCGAGCCCGGCGCCTTGAACTCGCCCACGGAGGGGACGATGGCGGCGTCGAATTGCAGCTCGCCGTCGATCTTGAGGTCGGGCGCCTTCTCCTTGGCGATGCGCACCGCCTCCTGCACGAGGGTGACGTTGTCGTGCTTGGCGCTGCCCTTCGTCGAGAAGGAGAGCATGGCGATCTTGGGATCGAGGCCGGCGATCTCGCGGGCGCTTTGGGCGGTCGCGATGGCGCAGTCAGCGAGGCCTTCCGCCGTGTAGGTGGGGTTCAAGCCGCAGTCGGCGAAGACGATCTTGCCGTCGGGCACATACTCGTTGCCCGTGACGGGAGCGACCATGAGATTGAAGCTGGAGACGGACTTGACGCCGGGAGCCGTCTTGATGATCTGAAGCCCCGGGCGCAGGGTGTTCGCCGTCGAATGGCAGGCGCCCGAGACGAGACCGTCCACGTCGCCGCTCTTGAGCATGAGCGCGCCGAAGAAGGTGGCGTCCTTCGCCTGCTCCTTTGCCTGCTCCTCCGTCATGCCCTTCGCCTTGCGGAGTTCATACAAGAGCGCGGCGTACTGCTCGAGCTTGGGGGAAGTTTCGGGGTCGATGATCTCGATATAGCTGAGATCGACATTGGGGTTGTTCTTTGCGATCTCCTCGCGCTTGCCGAGGAGCACGATGTGCGCGATCTTCTCCTGCGTGCAGATGGCTGCCGCCTCGACGACGCGCTTATCCTCGCCCTCACACAAAACGATCTTCTTATTGAGGGCCTGCGCCTTCTTCTTGATCTCTTCCACGATGGTGCCGCTCTCGACGATCTTTCTGCCGAGTTCTTTCACTTTGTCCATAAAAGCCATTGTTTTCCCTCCGTGATTTGCTTTCTTTTTCCCGTTTCTTCCTGTATAATGAAGAAAAGGGGCTCATTCGCCCATTATTATACACTATCACATGAAAATTGTAAAGTACTCTCCCCGCACGAATTTGCGATTTGTGCATTTTTCGGGGCGGCGGAGAGCACGGGAGGCCGCATATGCGCATTGCCGCAGTCGTTGCAGAATACAACCCCTTTCATAACGGGCATAAATATCAGCTGGAGCGCATCCGCGAGGAGAGCGGCTGCGACAAAATTTTGTGCCTGATGAGCGGGAGCTTTACCCAGCGCGGGGATATGGCGCTCTTTGACAAGTACACGCGCGCCCGCCATGCCGTGGAGAACGGCGCCGACCTCGTTTTGGAGCTGCCTACCGCCTTTGCCGTGGGCTCCGCCGAGCAATTCGCGCGCGGGGCGGTGCATATCCTCGCCTCCCTCCCCGCGGTGAAAGTGCTGTGCTTCGGCTGTGAGAGCGGCACGAAGGAGGAATTTTTGGCGGCGGCGCGGGCGACGCTCTCCGAGGACAAACAGTTCAAAGCGCTCCTGAAAGACAACATGAAGGACGGCACTTCCTATGTGAAGGCGCGCACGGACGCGGTGCTCGCCCTCCACAAGGAGATGGACGAAAGGTTGTTTTTAGAGCCCAACAACATCCTCGGCATCGAGTACTGCCGCGCCCTTCTGACGGAGGGAAAGGGCATCGAGCCCCTCCCCTTAACGCGCGTGGGCGGGGGGTTCCGCGACGAGGGGCTCTTGAAGAATTTTTCCTCGGCGACCGCCATCCGTGCAGCCATATTGCGCGGCGAAAAGAAGGAGAAAAAGCTCTTGAAGGGCAATGTGCCGCAAAATGTGTTCCGCGAGTTGGAGGAGGCGGCGGGGCGGGCGCCCTACCCCGAAGCGGCGATGTGCGCGCTGCTTTCCGCCGCGCCCGAGGAGGTGTGCCGCTGCCCGGACTGCTCCGAAGGGCTTGAAAACAGGCTGCGCACGATGGCAAAGAGCAATTCGGGCTATGAGGAGGTGCTGGAAAAGTGCGTCTCCAAGCGGTACACGCGCTCGCGCTTAAAGCGCATCTTTTTACAGAATTTTTTGGGGGTCGACAGGAAGGACGTGCGGCTGTATCTTGAAAATTCCCTCTACTATAAGGTGCTCGCCGTGAGGAAGAAGGACGCCGAGAGTTTGTTGGGAGCGCTGGCGCAGGGGAGCTTTAAGCCGCTGACGCGCAAGAGCGACGTGCAGGGATTAAGGAGAGAGACGCTCGCCTGCTTTGAGCTGGACGCCCACGCCTTAGAGCTTTATAACGTGCTCTCGCACGGGAACAGGAATGAGTTTGAGATGAGGCAAATATAGAGTTCGCACTTTTTTGCGTACCGCAAAAAAGTCGTGAGGGGTGAAGATGGGTGATTTTAACGGGCGCCGTCGCCCACGAGCTTGTCTGTCATCCTAAGAACAATAAGTGCCCTGCGGGTACAAATTGGGGCCCGCAGGGCAAAAGCGTGGTTTTGCTCGCGGAAATAATTTTTGAGTTCACACTTTTTTGCGTACCGCAAAAAAGTCGTGAGGGGTGAGGTTTGTTGATTTTAACGGGCGCCGTCGCCCACGCACCGTTTTGTCTATATTGGACAGTAAGCCCTAAGCATAGGGCTAATTGGGGCCCGCAGCGCAAAAGCGTGGTTTTGCTCGCGGAAGTTATTTTTGAGTTCACGGCTTTTTTGTGCAAGCACAAAAAAGCCGTGAGAAAGTTTCGCCGCGCAGATTTTCTAAGGAAAATCTGCGCGGCGAATTTTTTTACTCCTTCAGTCTCGCTGCGCTCGACAGCTCCCTCTAAGAGGGAGCCAAGGGAAAAGTACTTGCTCCGACGCGGGAGGTGAGGGAATAGAATTTACTCCCTCAGTCACGACACCGAAGGAAACTTCGGATGTCGTGACAGCTCCCTCGAGAGGGCGCTTAAAGTAAGGATAACTCCTTCCGTCACGGCTGCGCCGTGCCACCTCCCTCAAAGAGGGAGGCAAGATAAAGGGCGCGGGGCAGCTCCCTTATAGGGCTCCCGCAAAGATTTTGCGAAGCAAAAGATTTGTGGGAAAAGGAGGAGCAGGCATCGAAGCCCTGCCCCGACAAAAGGAGGGGCTGGCAAAGTTTGCCTTGCTCCGACGCGGGAGGCAAGGGAAGGGCAAGTCAAAGGGTGCTGATGTGGGTGCGGATGATGCCGAGGCGGTAGGCGTCGAGAAGCTCGGTGAGCTCCTCGATGCGCGCCTGCATATGGCGGCCTTCGTCGGTATCGCGGATGGAGAGGCGGTCGCTCGTCTTTTGCACCACTTCCGTTGCCGAGTGGATGTCCGTCTCGTTGCGGATGGCGTCTTCGGTGGAGCTGAAGGGCTCGTAGGCGACGAGGCGCATGCCGTAGGAATTGCTCACGAGCGTGTAGCCCGCGATGCCCGTCTCGCGCTGATAGGGGCGCGACATACCGCCGTCGATCATGAGCACCCTGCCGCCGCACTTGATGGGCGTTTCGCCGCTCTTCAAATGCACGGGCATATGGCCGTTGATGATGTGCGCCGAGGGGCTCTTGCCGTCGAGCCCGAACTCGTTCAAAATGGCGGTGATGACTTTATCGTTATCGAGATACTTATAATAGGGCGCCTTTGCCTCGTAGTAGCAGGAAGGGTCCTTGACGAAGTAGCGCTCGAAGGTGGTCATGCGCTCCTTGCCGTAGAGGGGGGAATTTTCGTTCGCCCACAAAAACCACATGGTGTCCTGCCCGAAGCGGCGCTCCTCGCCCTCGGGAAGGTAGTAGCCCTTGCGCACCCATTCTTCGAGCTTTTCGAAGAGGGCGCGGCCGTGATAAGCAGCATCCCCCACCTGCACTTCCTTGAAGGAGCCGTCCTCTTCGAGCGGCACGCAGCCGTGATAGAGAAGGTTGCCGTTGCAGGGCAGGTACATACTCCCCCTTGCAAAGAGGAAGGAGATGTGGCGCTGCAGCTTTTCGCTGCCCACAAAGGAAGCTTTGAGCTTCTGCATGACGACTTCCTCCCCTTCCGAGAGCTTGTAGGGGTCTGCGGGGTCGATGGTGGGGAAGTTGCAGTCGTCCAAAGGATAGCGCTTGCCGTCGATCGTGACCGTCTTTTCTTCGAAGTCGATCTTATCTAAAAGGCGGCGCTGCTCCATGTGGTACTCGGGGTGGCGGGCGATGAGCTGCCCTTCGAGCTTGAACAGGATGATGGTGATCGCCTTGTGGAGCTTGCGGTCCATATCGGGGTCGTAGGGATCGTAGCTCTGCGAGCCCGTGATCTTGAAGCACTCGCAGGGGTCGCCCGCGTAGGTATCGAGCGCGAACTTGGCGAGCGGCAGGAGATTGATGCCGTAGCCGCCCTCGAGCGTGTTGAAGTTGCCGTACTTTGCCGAGATGCGCACGACGGAGGCGATGCAGGCAAGGCTGCCGCTGGCTGCGCCGATCCAACAGATGTCGTGATTGCCCCATTGGAAGTCGACGTTGTCGTAGGTGAGGAGCGTATCCATGATGACGTGGGCGCCGGGGCCCCTATCGAAGATGTCGCCGAGGATATGGATGCGGTCGACGGCGAGGCGCTGGATGACGTTGCAGAAGGCGATGACGAAGGACTTGGCGCGGTTGGTGGCGATGATCGCCGAGATGATGCCGTTGTAGTACGCCTCCTTATCCTGCACCTCCTCCTTTTCGTTGAGAAGCTCCTCGATGACGTAGGCGTAGTCCTTGGGAAGGGCGCGCCGCACCTTAGAGCGGGAGTACTTGGAGGCGATGCGGCGGTTGACGCGCACCAGGCGGTAGATGGTCGTCTTGTACCAATCGTCGAGCTCCTCCTCCGTCGCCTCCACGAGGGAGAGCTTCTGCTCGGGATAGTAGATGAGCGTTGCGAGAGACTTCTTCTCCTTGGCGGAGAGGGAGTTCTTGAATTCCTCGTCGATCTTCTTGCGGATGGAGCCCGAGCCGTTCTTCAAGATGTGCAGGAAGGACTCGTATTCGCCGTGGATGTCGGTGATGAAGTGCTCGGTGCCCTTGGGAAGATTCAGGATGGACGAGAGGTTGATGATCTCCATGGCGGCGTCGTTCGCCGTCGGATATTGCAGCGAGAGCTGCTCTAAATAACGTTTGTCTTGCATATGTCCCCCAAAACACGCGCGATCGCGCGCAAATTCACGTTCCTTTTTTATTATAGCGCATTTTTTATGCTTTGACAAGACCGTTTTGCAAAAAAATATGCCCCCGAGGGAGCCTCGGGGGCGCTTTCTCTGCCCTAAGGGCGGTTTATTCGCCGACGTTGGAGATGTTGTTCATGAAGAGGGCGCAGCTGCGCGTGGTGCCGCTGTGACCCATCGCCGTGACGGTGAAGCCCGACTTGCCCTGCTCATACAGCCAGGCGGGGCGCACGACGCCGTAGTAGACCGTCTCGACCACGGCATGGCCTGAAAGGGCGCTCGGCGCGTTGAAGGTGATCTTGATATAGCCGTCGCCGTACATGAGCCAGCTGCCCACCTCGGTGCCGTCGCGCGTGATCTTGCCGTCCTCGGTGAGCACGACTTCGGTGGAGGGCACGGCACCGTTGCCCGAATAAGTGCTGTTGGAGAGGGCGATGAGCTTGAAGCGGCCGCCGTCCGTGAAGCGCAGGAGCTCTTCTTGAGAGACGGAGCGGTCGACCTCGCCGCCGTAGCGGTTGGGGTTGATGCAGATATCGCCCATGCTGTTGAGGTAGTACTGATGGAGCTGGACCATGAAGACGCGGTTTGAAGGGTCGTAGCTCGGCGTGCGGGTGATATACGCAGCCAAGTTCATGCCCGCGGAGGTGGTGAAGAGGTCGTTATGGCCGGGGAGGACGATGTCCGTCTCCTTGCTGTCCGCAGCCTTGTCGCTCCAAGTGAAGCTGCCCATGTACATATTGCCCTGGTTGTCGGTCGCGCCCACGTTGTTGTTGTAGACTTCGCCGCCGCCCACGGAATGATAGCGGCCCCAGACGGACTCGCTCCTGCCGCCCCACATCTGATAGGCGACGTCGAGGCCGTTGTAGGAGTGCATGGAGTAGTAGAACGTCTTGCCCTCCTCGGTGACGCCGTTCTCGTCGGAGACGGTGACGTTGTCGTGACGGGCGATGACGGGCGCTTCCATCGCGCCCTGCGAGATCATGGTGCCGTAGTACTCGGTGGAGACGTCTTCACCGTAGATATAGTTGCCGTAGAGGGCGACCGCCTCGTCGCGGAAGGCGCGCACCTGCTGCCAGGGATAGAAGGTATTGCTCTTGTACATATCGTCCTTGCGAAGGCCGGTCTCGGGATCGAGCTCGAGCATCCAATTCCCCGTGCCGAAGGAGCCGTACGCCATGTACATATTGCCATCGGTATCATAGATGATCTGCGGGTCGATGGAGTTGACGTCGATGGCGCCCGCCGCGCCGTCGGGGATGCAGGACTGCATCAGAACGCCCTCGTAGCGGAAGGTCTCGGGCTGAAGGCTGTCCGACTTCATGAGGATGATGCACGCCATCGAATAGTTGGTGCCCTCGATGTTGACTTTTGCATTGGAGACGCAGCAGGTGTACAGCCAATAGCCGCCGTCGGGAGCTGCGACGATGTCGGGCGCCCACCACTGCACGAAGCCAGAGGCGTTGGTGCCGCCGATCCATTGCTCTACTTCGGGGATGACGGTGTTCTGCCCCGTCGACTTGCCGAGATAGTCCCAGGTGAGAAGGTCGGTGGAGCGGCGGATCTCGTTGCCCTGCCCCCAGCCCGTGGAGAAGATGTAGTAAGCGGGCGCGCCGTCTTCCTCTACCTCGATGAGGGAAGGGTCGTGGCAGCCGCCGAGAAGTTTGCCGCTCTGCGTATAGTCGCTCGCCGTGCCGTTGTATTGGTTGCCCGGATCGGTGGGATAGGCGGGCACGACTTCCACGCGGAAGGTGTCCCCTCCCTTCAGGGTGAGCGTCAAGGCGCCCTCGGAGACGGCCGTCACCGTGCCCGTTGCCTCGTCGTAGGTGGCGATCGTATCGGGATCGGAGACGGCATTGCCCGCTCCGTCGACGGCGGAGACGGACTCCACGTTTTCGACGACGACCTTCGTATCCTCTTCCGAGACAAAGCCTTCGCCGAGGTTATCGTAGCAGATGCGCGCACCCGAAGGCTCCTCGATGCCGCCGCCGCAGGCAGTTGCAAGGCTCAGAACGAGCACAGAGCACAGCGCCAGGGCAAAAATTTTACTGAGCTTTTTCAAAGTTCCCCCCTTTCAATGCAGGAAGGCGCGCTCCCCAAAGCGGTACGCCCCTGCATCGCAATAGATTTGCTTTATTCTACCATAAAATGTTTCAGATTGCAATAGCAGAGAGCAAAATTTTACACGGCAGAGGGAAAGTTTTTTGGGGGACGCGATGAGGGGCGCAGGCGAGGCATAAATGAAGCACAGACAAGACCCCTCCCGAGAGGGAGAGGTCTTGCCTAAGTGAGAGAATATGAAAAAATTATGGAGTGTAAGCTGCTTCTTGCGCTTGCAAGCATATCATACCCCATCCGCGTGTATTCTGCGTGAAAACCACATTAAAAGGGAGAGAATTTCAGGGGAAATGACGTGAAAATGGGGGCGGGGATCGGGAAGCCCCGGCGAAAACTCCCTCCGTCATGCCATCGACGCTTGCGTCGAATGGCATGACACCTCCCCGAAGAGGAGGTCAAAATTAGGTGACTCCTTCAGTCTCGCTGCGCTCGACAGCTCCCTCTCAGAGGGAGCCAAGGGAATGGGTGCCCTGCTCCGACGCGGGAGGCAAGGGAAGGGCGGAAGGCAAGGGGATTGAGAAACCCCGACGAAAACTCCCTCCGTCATGCCATCGACGCTTGCGTCGAATGGCATGACACCTCCCCGAGGAGGAGGTCAAAATAAGGTGAACTCCTTCAGTCTCGCTGCGCTCGACAGCTCCCTCTCAGAGGGAGCCAAGATAAAGAGCGGGGCGCCTCCCCTTTTTAGGGCTCCCAAAAAAGATTTTGCGTTAGCAAAAGATTTGTGGGAAAAGGAGGAGCGGGCATTAGAGCCCTGCCCCGATGAAAGAGGGGCGGCGAAATTTGCCCTGCTCCGATGCGGGAGGCAAGGGAAGGGCGGAATTACGGCAATTACTCCCTCAGTCCTGTTGCCGACGTTCGTCGGACAACAGGACAGCTCCCTCGAGAGGGCGCTTAAAATAAGGTATTATAAATATTTTGAGGCGAGGGTGTGGGCGATGCGGAGGCCGTCGGCGGCGGCAGAGGTGATACCCCCCGCGTAGCCGCAGCCCTCGCCGCAGGGGTACACGCCCGCAATGCCCTCCGCCTCGAAATTATCCCCGCGCAGGATGCGCACGGGGGAGCTGGTGCGCGATTCGACGCCCGTTAAGACGCCCTCGTAGGCGGCAAAGCCCGAAAGGCGCAGGTCCATATCGGGAATGGCGGCGCGGAGGGAGGCGCAGACAGCTGGCGGCAGATAGGCATCGACGGGAGCGAAGGAAGTGCCGCGCGCGTAGGAGGGCTTGACCTCGCCGAAGTAGTAGCTCTCCTTCTTGGCGAGGAAGTCGCCCACGAGCTGCACGGGGGCAAGGTACCCCCCGCCCGCCGCCGCATACGCCGCGCGCTCGATCTTGCGCTGAAAGGCAACGCCCGCCAAAGCGCCCGTGCCGAAGTCCTCCTTCTTCACCTGCACGACGAGGGCGGAATTGGCGTTCTTTTCGTCGCGGGCGAAGTTGCTCATGCCGTTGACAACGACGCCCCCCTCCTCGGACGCGGCGGGAATGACGACGCCGCCCGGGCACATACAGAAGGAAAAAACGGCGCGCTCGGAGGCGTGCGAGACGAGCTTGTAGTCGGCAGGCGGCAGCGCCGCATACCCCTCGCCATACTGCGCCCGCGAGATGCGCGATTGGAGATGTTCGATGCGCACCCCCACCGCGAAGTCCTTCGCTTCCATAGGGAAACCGCGCCGCAGCAGCATTTCAAAGGTGTCGCGCGCGCTGTGGCCGACGGCGAGGACGAGGAGAGACGCCTCCCGCCATGCGCCGTTCACGGAGATCTCTTTGAGCGCGCCGTCTTGAATGCGCACGTCGTCGAGCTTGCTGCTATAAAAGATCTCGCCGCCCTGCTCCAAAATATAGCGGCGCATATTGGCGATGACGAGGCGCAGCCTGTCGCTGCCGATGTGCGGGCGGCCGAGATAGGCGATCTCCTCGGGCGCGCCGAATTCGACGAACGTCTCTAAAATTTCGCGGTGGAAGGCGCTATTGGTCTGGGTGTAGAGCTTGCCGTCCGAAAAGGTGCCCGCGCCCCCTTCGCCGAACTGCACGTTGCTGTCGGGAGCGAGCACGCCCGTTTGAAAGAA
>CALVTT010000054.1 GCA_944363045.1 uncultured Clostridia bacterium
ACGACGGAGGGCTCGTATGAGGAAGTCGTCTACTGCACGGTCTGCGATGAGGCGCTCAGCCGCAAGCAAGTGACGGTAGAAAAGCTCCCTCATACGCCCGAGGTGGTTCCCGGGAAGGCGGCGACCTGCACGGAGACGGGCCTCACGGACGGTGAAAGGTGCTCCGTCTGCGGCGCAGTCCTGAAAGCGCAGAAGGAAATTCCCGCGCTCGATCACAGCTTTACAAATTACATTTCAAACAACGATGCGACCTGTACGCAGGACGGCACGGAGACGGCAAAGTGCGACCGCTGCGAAGAAACGAATACGAGAACGGTGGAAGGTTCCGCCAAAGGGCATGATTATACGAATGTGACGCCCGTTTGGACTTGGACGCTCTATACAGAGGCTACGGCAGTTTTCACTTGCACGCGCGAAGGCTGCGGGCATGAGGAGAAGATCTCTGCCGAGATCTCGGACAAAGTGACGACCGACGCGACCTGCACTACGGAAGGCGTACGCACTTATACTGCGCAAGTCACCCTCAGCGGGCAGAATTATACCGACACCAGAACGGAGACGATCCCCGCGCTTGCGCACGACTTTGTAAACAACGTCTGCACCGTCTGCGGCGGCATCGATATGTTGAAGCCCGAAAAGGGGTCGGGCAGCACGGTCGCCGTGCACGATCCTTCTGTCATCATCGCCTATGCCGACAATTACGGCATCGTCCATCCCGAGGACGGCGCGGGGCGCACCAAAGTCTACTTCATCTTCGGCACGCAGCTGGCGGCGGCATACTCCTTCGATATGGAGAGCTGGGCAGCCTTCACGCCCACCTTCTACGCAGAGGGCACGACGACGCTCTCGACCAATTATTACGAGGTCTTTAAGACGGTCGCCGATTGGTCGGGCTATACAACAAGCGCTGCCGTCCTCGGCAATACCTGGGCGCCCGACATCATCTATAACCCCGATCTTGGAAAGTGGTGCGTCTACTACTCTCTGAGCGGCGACGGCAACAATAATAAGCAGTCCTCCGTCTATATGATGACGTCTTCGAGCATCACGGGCCCCTATGTGTATGCGGGCTCGGTGGTCTACTCGGGCATGACCAACGAAACGAGCGGCGCGGGCAACGCCGATTATCAAAAAGTGACGGGGGAGAGCAGTATTCCCGATCGCTATCTGACGGGCAAGGCGTGGAGCAACAACTACGGCGTTCACTGCATCGACCCCGCCGTCATGTACGATGAGGCGGGCGAGCTCTGGCTGTTCTACGGTTCGTGGTCGGGCGGCATCGCGCTCATAAAGCTCGACAACGAGACGGGCCTGAGAGACCTTTCTTATAACTACAGCTATGAGGGGAATGACGCCGTATGGGAGGGGACTTCCCTTGTCTACGACCCCTATATGGGCATCCATATCGCGGGCGGCCATTGGGTCAGCGGCGAGGGCCCCTATGTCGAATACATCGACGGATATTACTACCTCTTTATGTCCTACGGCGGCTACGCCCCGGACGGCGGTTACAATATGCGCGTGTTCCGCTCAAAGGACATCACGGGCAAATATCTCGACCCCGACGGCACCTGGGCGGTGTTCGGCAGCGGCGGCAACAACTTCGGCAGCGTTGTAGATCACGGCCTCAGCTTCATGCAGAACTACAAGTGGAGCTGGTGGACGGGCCCTGCCTCGCTCTCGCAGGGGCACAACTCCGCCGTGGTGGATGAGGACGGCAACGCCTACCTCGTCTATCATATCAAGTACGACGACGGCACCGATCATCACAACGTGGAAGTGCACCGCCTCGTCAAGGCGGCAGCAGGCGCGGACAGCTGGTATCTCGTCGCGCCCTTCCAAAAGAGCGGCTATGACCGCATTCTTGAGGGGGCGACGCAGCAGCTCGTCGCGGGCGGCTGGAACGTCCTCATCCATAAGCCCATTGCAAACTATAAGGGCATGGAGTACAACACCGACGTTGCCGTGACGCTCAACGCGGACGGCTCTGTTTCGGGCGCTTACACGGGCACTTGGTCGATCAACGGGCAGTATATCACCATCACGCTCGGCAGCGAGGGCACCTTCAACGGCGTTCTGATGGAGCAGCAGATCGAGGGCATCGACGGCAAGCAGCTCACCTACACCTTCACGGCGATGAACGGTGACGGTCTCTGCGTTTGGGGCGCGCGCTTCACGGACGAGCTGGCGGCGGATCTGATGGCAGATCGCATCACCTTCCCCGATACCATTCTCGGCGACCTCGATTTCGAGACAAACGGCCTTTGGGGCACGACGATCACTTATTCGTCCTCGGATCCCACTGTTCTTAGCAACGACGGCAAATTCACGGCCCCCGCAGAGGATACAAATCTCACCTTGACGGTCACGGTGAGCATCGGTTCGGAGAGCATTACTAAGGAGAAGACCTTCACCATCAAGGGGCTTTCCGAGGCGAGCATTTTGGGTATGCTCCCCGAAGCGATCAGGGACGACGGCTATCTTGTGAAGGCGGAGCCCGGCGCGGGCGGCAGTATCGGCCCCGTGAGCAAGCTCAGCACCTACACGGGCGTCTCCTTTACCTTCCGCGTGAAGGGTATGGGGAGCGATTGGGATGTCATGTTCCGCACGGCGAACGGCACGCAGGTCTATCTTTCCGTGCTCAACTACAACAACGCGAACACCTTCGAGGCTTCGGCGACGCTCTCCGAGGAAGCCAAAGCCATTCTGCAAGAGCACGGGCTGGCAACGGACGGCTCGCAGAGCTGGCAGCTCTTCCTCGGCAGTCTGTGCGAAGGCGGCGAGTGTGTTGCAACGATCTCCTACAATGTCGACGGCTCGATCGCCTTCTACCGCAACGGCGTGCTCATGCTCACCTATGCGGCAGATACGGCGATCGGCACAGGCAAGGTGAGCGACCTCGTCAGAACTATGGTGGCGCAGGTGAGGACGCAGGGCCTCAGCGTCGTCTATCCCGTCTCCAACGTCATCGTCGGCTACGCCGCAGACTATGACGAGAGCAAGGTGCCTACAAGAGTGCCCATCGAGACGCTCGGCACGGATAACGGCGACGGTACCTATACGCTGGCATTCGGAGATTGGCGACAGACGCAAAATGTGCAGGGCGACTTTACGGTCGTATATGATATCAATGTCAAAGCTCCCTCGGCGTCTACCGTTTGGTTTAATTGGGTGTTAAAGATCGGTAATGATTGGGCTTTGCGCGCAGACCATTTCAGCGGAAATATCAATGGCGGTTTTGCGCAGATCACGGAAGTGCAATATAGTGCCGAGATGAGTTCAAATTATGTGAACGCCTATCTTGATGCCGATGTCATTCTCACCATCAAGCGCACGGGTTCGAGCGTTGTGGTGACAATAGACGCAACGTCGCTTTCGACGGGCGATGAGTTCACCTACACGGCAACGTATGAAAATTTCGGCACGCAGGATACGACGGTCTCCCTCGGCGGCGAGAACTGCTTCATCAGCGTCTACGGCGTGACGGCAGAGAGCGGCGAAGCGCCCGTGGTGCCTCCTCACGAGCATTCGTTCGGCGAATATGAGGGCGACGTTGCAACTTGTGAATGCGGTGCGACGAAGGTGAAATATGTTGTCGGCAGCACGACGGCAGAAGTCATCTTTGAGAGCAAAGATAACGCCGAAGTGGTGACAAATACCGATACCAGCGGAGGATGGTGGGATTCTGACCCTACGGGGCAGAAACAAATCAGCGGCGACTTTGCTATACAGTACTCTTGGACAAATACCCGAGATGTAAATTGGTATCAGGATGTCGTTCTTGAATTAACGGATGGGACATTGTTCTTCTCGAAGAATTTCTTGATCAGTGCCCCGATTTCAAGTGACACTATGCTTTGGACGGGTACACCGATCACGACCGTGACTTGCAGCGATGGGAACACGTCTATCCCTGTGCAGCCGACAACGGAAAGTGTATTGGGAGATTATACTGCAAGTATTGTTCGTATCGGGAACATACTGATCGTGACACAGGTCGCCGAACTTGAAAGCGGAATTACTTGGAAGGTCGTCGACCGTTATGAAAATTTCACTGAGAGCGATCTTACCGTGCAGATCACCGGTAACCCGTATTTTGCCGACGATATCCGCGTCACGGTCGGCGAGATGAACAAGACCGGTATGGCGCAGGAGACAGTCGATTTTGAAGTCGGCACTGCGGGCAACGGCACGGGGTATACGGGAACAACGCCGCTGTGGACGAGTACCATTCAGCAGGGGCAGAAGATCACCGTTTCGGGTACTGCAACCTCCAGCGGGGCAAACGTGTATAACTCTCCCTTTGCCTATCTCTGGACGGGGAGTACCGCTTCTCTCAACTTCCGCGCGGATAATTACTTGAATGGCGTTGATAATCAGACTAATACGGAGGCAAATGTTGCCGGCTTCAACTTCCACATCGCTAAAACATGGCAGGGCTTTGATCCGGCGACGGCAAACGGCAGCGATTGGGTCGCCTCTCTGATCGACCACTATCAGCAAGGCGAGTTCACCTGCACGATCACTTGGGATTACAGCGAGGCGAATAAGATCGTTGTGCAGTATTCCTTCAAGTGGGAGGATGCGACCTTCAATCAGCAGTACACCGTCACGCCGCAGACCGGTGATTTGCTCGAAAGCTATTCCATTGGTCTCGGTGTCGACCAGGCGTACTATCATGTGACGAGCATGACCGTCGAATAATACGGCACAAGCAAAAAGGCTCCCTCGGGAGCCTTTTTTGCGCTGTCTCTTTGCCGATGCGGCGCAGGGCACGCGGCGCGAACTTTTGGACGGCGGGAGAGCGGCGGGAGAGCAGAGCGAAGGTCTGCGCACGGCGCATAGACGATTTTTATAAAAAGGGGCAAGAGAGGACGAAAAAAGGGGGGCTGCCGACGGCTTATGCCGTCGGCAGCCCCTTTGGGCTTGCAATGGCTGCTCTTTTCGTGCGGCTTAGAAGAACACGCCGCGCGCCTGCTCCTTGACTTCCGCCGAGGCGGTGAAGGGGATGCGGGTGGTGTAGCCGCGCTTGGAGGCGACGATCATCTTGGTCGGCCAGGCGAAGATGTCGCGGTTCCACACATTGACGGTGTCGTTGTAGAGCTCGCGCGCCGCCGTGATCTCCTTTTGAAGATAGGCGTTCTGCTGCATGGCGTCGGCGATCTCCGCGTGCGCCTTGAGGTCGGGGTAGTTCTCAAAGGCGAGGTTGATGCTCCTGCCCACCGAATCGAGCTGCTGCGCCATCTGGTTGCGGGCGCCGTCGTCGTTGGGGTTGGAGCCGGAGCGGTAAGCGGCGATCGCGGTCATCGTCGTCTTGTCGAGGTCGATGGCCTTGTCGAGCAGCCGCGCGCAGTTCTGCAAGATGACGACGCGCTGTTCGAGGTAGTTGTCGATCTGCGAGGCGTCGTGCTGGATCTTCTGCTGTAACTGCGAGAGATAGTTGCCCGCCTTCACCTTCATAAAGAGGAAGACGATGCCGGGGATGATGCCGAGGATCCAGAGGATCACTTCAAAGATCACCGAGCCGACGCCCGTCTTGACGGGGATCTGCTTTTCGATGACGTTGACGTCGCGTCCCTGCCCGTTGACGGGGCTGTTGAGTTCGTCGAGTTCGTTTGCCATTTATTTATCCTCCTGATTTGATTTCTCTGACTCGGTGCCCTCCGCCGCGCTCTCCTGCTCGCCGCCCTCTGCGGGTGTTTCGGGAGCGGGCTCTGCGGGAGCGGGCTCTGCCGCTTCCTCTGCGGGAGCGGGCGTTTCGGGCTCCTTCTCGGCACGCGCCCTATGTTCCGCGCGGTCGAGCTCATCTGCCGCAGCCTCTACGGCGGCGATGCCTGTATAGAGGGCAGCTCCCGCCTGAGCCGCCTCTTTGAGGTCGAAGAGGGCGGAAAGTTCCCTGTCCGTCTCCTCGTCGAGGGAGCCGCCGGCAAGGGGGAAGGCGACAAGGCCGTCCGAAAAAGCGGAACCGCCGTCGCCGCCGAAGCGGCGGATGAAGTCGGCGAGCGCGCCGCTCTTCCTGCCCTCGTATTGCTCGCGGGTGCCGCCCACGCGCTTTAACGCCATCTCGCTCGTGCGCTCGACGGGGATATATTCCGTCCACGGCACGGGCACGGCGTGGTACCTGCCGTCGCCGCCGAACACGCTCACATAGTCCACCTGTTCGACGGTGTCGAAGGCGTGCGCCGTCACGGCGATGCTGTCCGTCAAGCCCTCCTTGCGGACGGGCACGGCTTTCAACACGGTCTGCGTCTTGGCGTTGACGGGCGCAAAGACGGCGGGGGAGAAGCGGTTTGCGAGCACCTCCGCCTCCCCGCCCGTGTAGTTGACATCATAGACATCGCGGTAGATAAACTCTTCGGGCTGCTGCATACGGTAGAGGGGCACGGCGAGGACGGGCGCCAGGTCAAAGTACATCGACTTGAAGTACCCCGCATTGTAGGAGACAAAGGATGCCTTGGCGGCCTCGAGGTCGTAGCTCCGGTAGCGGGCGGGATCGGTGTCGACGAGCCAATTCTGCGCGTGTTCGGAACAGATGACGTTGAGCATCCCCTGCTTGAAGAAATAGAAGTCATCCCCGTAGCCCGATTTGGAGGTGAGGATATCGAGCATATTCTGCTGGGCGAGGGGGGTGAACATCAGGCGGTATTCCACCTCGTTATTGCGGTCGAGCGCGCCGAAGAGCACTTCAAATTCGGTGTTGGCGAGCTCCGTGAAGCGCTTCCCGTCGCTGATGGCGTCCTCCGTGCGTTCTTTGAGCTCTTTGGCGCCCTTTTTCACCTTCTTTTCGCGCTCCTTTTCGGTGAGCTGTTCGGAGTGCTGCGGCCGCCGCGTGAAGGAGAGCGCGGGCGCGCCCTCGTTGGCGTAGATGAGGCGGGTCTCGAAGCCGTAATAGGGCGCGGGCTTGGTGACGGTCGCCGTCAGCGTCTGAGAGTGATGCACGGTGCGCGTACGGCCCTTGCTGTCCGTCTCCGTCGACGTCCAATGGATGACGATGGAGCCCGAGTATGTCTTGGTGCCCATCGTGCGGCGGAAGCGGCGCTCAAAGAGGAAGGGGCTGCCCTCCGCCGTGCCGGAGAGGAGAAAGACGGTGGAAACGCTTTGATCGTCCTCGGGCGCATAACCGTACTTGCGCTCTAAAAGGTCGAGCCGCTTCACGTCGAGCTGTTCGTCGAGGGTGAGGTCGGGCATGGTCTTTAAGACGAGTTCGCGCGTCATGCCCCAGGTAAAGAGGGCGTTGAGGGGCGCCATCTCGCTGTATGCCTCTTTGAGGACGGCGTTGGCATCCTCCAGCTCCTTCTTGTGCCGCGCCTCGCGTTCCTTGAGCTTCTTCTTGATGACGGTCAAAAGCAGCACGATGAGCCCGATGCCGAGAAGAGCCGAGAGGATGCCGCAAAAGAGGAGCACCCAGCTTGCGCCCTCCGAGGCATAGACGAAGATGAGGACGGCGGCTGCCAAAAAGGCGATGACGGCGAGGACGATGAGAAAGACTTTGAGCGTCTTGAAGGAGCCCAGCTTCTTGCCCGCCTCCTCCGCTTCCGCCGCCTCCTTGTTGTAGCGGCCGACGGTCTCCCTGTTCTTTACAGGGTCGATGCCCGCTCTTTTGACGAGCGCGTCGAAGTACTCCTCCGCGTTCTTTTCCAGCGCCCCTTTCAAATGGTCTTCATAGTATTCGAGGGGCTCAAAATCGGCAAGCTGATCCATATTCCACCACCCGTTGACATATTCCTGTTTTATTGTACCTTATTCGCGCTCTTTCGTCAAGGGGGCAAATAAAATTTCCCGCTATTCTATGCACGATATGCGCATTTTATTGCAGATAGGCAGCAAATTTTGCTGCGGGCTCTTGCGCGGCGGCGGGGTTTTTGCTATACTGTAAGGGAACAGTATAATAGGAAAAAACAGGGGCGCAAAATATCCCCCCAAATAAGGAGCAAGCAAATGTCACTTCCCGCCTGGCTGAAAGATGCCGTCTTTTATGAAATTTACCCGCAGAGCTTTTACGATTCGAACGCCGACGGCATCGGCGATCTTGAGGGCATCATCCAAAAGCTCGGCTATGTCAAGAGCCTCGGCTGCAACGCCCTCTGGATCAACCCCTGCTTCGAGTCCCCCTTCATGGACGCGGGCTACGACGTGAGCGACTATAAAAAGATCGCCCCCCGCTACGGCGCCAACGAGGACGCCAAAAGGCTCTTTGAGGAGGCGCACAAACGCGGCATGAAGGTACTTTTCGACCTCGTGCCCGGGCACACGTCCGACCGTCACCCCTGGTTCCGCCAATCGCGGAAGCCCGAACGCAACGAATATTCCGACCGCTATATCTGGACGCCCAACGTCTTTCTCTATCCCGAGCACTACCGCTGGGTGAGCGGCGTGCAGGACAGGGACGGCAACTACATGGTCAACTTCTTCAGCTCCCAGCCCGCCCTCAACTACGGCTTCGAGCAGCGCGACGAATTTTGGCAGCTCTCCCCCGAGGACCCCGCCTGCGTTTCTACCCTCGAGGCGATGAAGGACGTGATGCGCTTCTGGATGGACATGGGCTGCGACGGCTTCCGCGTGGACATGGCGGCATCCCTCGTCAAGAACGACCCCGAGCGCACGGGCATCAAGCGGCTGTGGCGCAATGTAAGGGAGATGTTCGATAGAGACTATCCCGAAAACGTGCTGCTCTCCGAGTGGGGCGATCCCGAGCAGTCCATCGACGCGGGCTTCCACCTCGACTTCTATCTGCACTTTGAGAGCCGCGGCTACAACGCCCTCTTCCGCGACGGCAACGAGCTTTCGGCAGGCCTTTCCTGCTACTTCTCTAAGGAGGGGCGGGGGGATGTGACCGTCTTTACCAAAGAGTACGAGCGCCGCCGCGCCGCCGCGCGCGGGCGCGGCTATATCTGCCTGCCCACGGGCAATCACGACATGGTGCGCCTCGCCCGCCGCCGCACGATGGCAGAGCGCAAGGTCGCCGAAGCCTTCATCCTCCTCATGCCCACCATCCCCTTTATCTACTACGGCGATGAGATCGGCCTCCCTTACCGCGAAGGGCTCGTCTCTAAGGAGGGCGGCTTCTACCGCACGGGCTCGCGCACGCCCATGCAGTGGACAAAGGGCAAGAACAGGGGCTTTTCCGCGGCGGACGGCGAGCTGTACTTACCCGTCGATCCCGACCCCGCTTCCCCCGACGCGGAGACGCAGGCGGGGGAGGAGGGCTCCCTTCTCGGCTTTGTGAAGCGGCTCATCGCCCTGCGCCACAGGGAGGAGGAATTGCAGGCGGGGGATAACTTTGAAGTTCTTTATGCCGAAAAGGGGAAATATCCCTTTATTTTCCGCCGCGGGAAGTTCGTTGTCGCCGTCAACCCGAGCGGCGAAAACGCCGAGGCGCCCCTTGAGGGCAATTATAAGGAAGTGCTCTCCGTCAACGCGGCGGCAAGGGCGGAGGGGGGGATCGTAAGCGTGCCCGCCGTCTCCTTGACGCTCTTTTGCGCGGAGTGAGCCAAAGCGTTTGAGCGCCCGCGGGGCGGCCCCCTCCTTCGGCCGCCCCGCGGGCGCAAAAATATTTTTCGGAAAATTTGCGAAAGGCGTGAAAGGTTTGCGCCCGATAAATTGTTTTAATAGGTGAAGAGGGCACAAAAATGCAGAACATTGCGGAGGAGACGGTGCGCGCCGTCATCGGCAGGTATGCCGACATGGTGCTGCGCATCGCCTATCAGAACACGCATGACCTGTGCGAGTCGGAGGACATCGTGCAGGAGGTCTTTCTTGCGCTCTTTTCCCGCCCTCTCATCAAGGAGGAGGCGCACTTAAAGGCATGGCTCATCCGCGTCACCCTCAACAAGAGCCGCAACTTTTTGCGCTCTGCCCGCCGCAGGGTGCTGCCCCTCGACGAGCGCACCGCCCGCCCTTCGCCCCCTGCCCCCTTTGCAGAGGACGGCGTGCTCGAACAGCTCTTTTCGCTCCCCGCCGCCGAGCGCAACGCCCTCTATCTTCACTATTACGAGGGCTATTCGGCGAAGGAGATCGCAAAGATGCTGCACCGCACGGAAAACGCCGTCTTTATTTTGCTCTCGCGGGCGCGCAAGCAGCTCAAAGCCATTCTGGAGGAGGAAGATGAAGAATAAATACCGCGCCGCTTTGGACGGCTTACAACTCAACGAAGCCGAAAAGGCGCGGCTTGCTGCCGAAGTTGCGCACGGGCTGGAACAAAAGCGCGCGCGCAAAAAGCGGCTCTATCATATCCTCCTGCCCGCCCTCTCGGCGGCGGCGCTCTGCGTCATCGCCCTGCCCCTTGTCATCGCCTGGCAGCCCGCGGGGGAGGAAGCTCCCAATGATTCCCAACCGCCTGCCTCGGGAGACGAACTGCCCGAAGACTCCGACGGGGATCCGGGCGAAGATCTCGAAGCATTTTCTTGCATATATGAAGGGGGCGGTGTGCGGCTTTGCCTGAATTTTGACCTCAACAAGATAAGATAAGACCAGCTATGAAAAGTCAAGCGAAAGAGAGTGAAAATTATTCGGGAAGGATGATTTTGTAGGGCTCGTTGGACT
>CALVTT010000055.1 GCA_944363045.1 uncultured Clostridia bacterium
GTTGAGGGCGGGCGTTGCGGCGCGGTCCTCCACGATGACGGAGAGCACGGCGATGCGCTTTTCTTCGGACATAAAAAAACCTCCTTCCCTGCGCGGAAAAGAGGCGAAAAACGGGGCGCAAGACGCGCCATACAACTCCTATTTCGGCTCTTTACGGTCAGAAAGACTCTTTCCGCTCAGATACCTGTATTTTAGCATAAAATCGTCGAAAAGGCAAGCAAATGTGCGGCAGGAAAGAAAATTCGCTGCTTCGGGAGCGCCGATGCCAGACGGGCATCTCACGCCCTGTTCCCTTGTGTTTACGCCTGCCGATGTTGGGCTTCGTTTACGCTCTTGTCTGACCGCTGCCGCGGATGATAAATTTGTAGGAGGTCAGCTCTCTGAGCCCCATCGGCCCGCGGGCGTGCAGCTTTTGGGTGGAAATGCCCATCTCCGCGCCGAAGCCGAATTCAAATCCGTCCGAAAAGCGTGTCGAGGCGTTCTTGTAGACGCAGGCAGAGTCGATCTCCCGCAGAAAGCGCTCTCCCGCCGCATCATCTTCGGTGACGATGGCTTCGCTGTGGCTTGTGGAGTGCTCGTTGATGAAGGGAATGGCCTCGTCAATGTTTGATACGATCTTGACGGACATCTTGAGGGCGTTGTACTCGGTATAGAAGTCCTCCTCCGTCGCGGGAGAAATGCGGCTGTCGAGCGCGCACGCCTCCGCATCCCCCACCATTTCCACGTTTTTGGCGGCGAGGGCGTCGCAGATCTCCTTCATGTGCTCTTGGGCAAAGCTGCGGTCGATAACGAGGCTCTCCGCCGCGTTGCACACGCTCGTGCGCTGCGTCTTGGCGTTGATGAGGATGGGGATGGCTTTTTTCATATCCGCCGACTTTTCAAGGTAGATATGGCAGTTCCCCGTGCCCGTCTCGATGACGGGAACGGTCGCATTTTCGAGGGCGCTGTCGATGAGCGTCTTGCTCCCTCTCGGGATGAGCACGTCGATGAGCCCCTTTTGCCGCATGAATTCGCGCGCCCCTTCCCGCGTCTTGTCGGTGATGAGCTGGATGAAGGAGGGATCGAAGCCGCCCTCTTTCAGCGCCTCCTTGATGGCGTTGACGATGGCGATGTTGGAGCGCAGGGCGTCCTTGCTGCCGCGAAGGACCACGGCGTTGCCGCTCTTGATGCAGAGCCCGATGGCGTCCGCCGTCACGTTGGGGCGGGACTCATAAACGATGCCGATGACCCCGAAGGGGACGCGCACGCGCTCGATCTCGATGCCCGAGGGAGCCGTGTGCCGTTCGATGACCTCCCCCACGGGGCAGGGCAGGGCGATGAGCTTTTTAAGCCCCTCCGCGATGCCCGCGATGCGCGTTTCGTTGAGCATCAGGCGGTCCTGGAACTGCGCCCCGCGCGTGCAGGAGATGACGTCCTCATGATTTTCGGCGATGATACGGCCGGCATTGGCAATGAGGGCATCGGCTGCCAGCGTGAGCATTTTGTTCTTCTCTTCTTCCGTCGAATAGGCGATGGTGTGCGCCCCCTCTTTGGCGAGGCGGCATACTTCGGGAATGGTCATAAGTTTTCCTCCTATTGATCGTGCGGCCCTGCGGACGCAAATTTGCGCGAAAGCGGAGAGCACCCGCCCTCCGCCTTTTCTTTATTCCTCTTCTTCCTCTTCGGGAAGCTCTACGTTGTGATAGACGGTCTGCACGTCGTCGTTCTCGTCCAGCTTGTCGAGCATCTTCATGAAGGTCTCGAGCTTGTCCTCGGGCAGGGTGATCTTGTTCTGCGGCAGCATGGTGATCTCCGCCTGCAAGAAGGAGAGCCCCTTCTCTTCGAGATACTTTCTCGCTTCCGAGAAGCCTGCGGGGGTGGTGTAGATCTCATAGGCGTCGTCCTCGGTGACGACGTCCTCCGCGCCCGCGTCGAGGGCATACTCCGTGACGGTGTCCTCGTCGAGATCGGGCGTGCGCTCGACGACGATGACGCCCTTGTTATCGAACATATAGGAGACGCTGCCCGTCGTGCCGAGCGAGCCGCCGTGCTTGCTCATGATGGCGCGGATGTCGCCCGCGGTGCGGTTGTTGTTGTCGGTGAGCGTCGAGATGATGACGGCAGCGCCGCCCACGCCGTAGCCCTCGTAAGTGAGCTCCTTGTAATCACGGTCGCCGAAGTCGCCCGCGGCGCGCTTGATGGAGCGCTCGATGTTGTCGTTGGGCATGTTTGCCGCCTTCGCCTTGGCGATGACGTCGGCAAGCTTGGAGTTGGTGGCGGGATTGGGGTTGCCCTTGGCTGCCACGGCGAGCTCCCTGCCGATCTTGGTGAAGAGCTTGCCGCGCGCGGCGTCTGCCTTGCCCTTCTTGGCTTGGATGTTGTGCCATTTGCTGTGTCCTGACATAAAATAAAACCTCGCTCTTGCGTTAAATGAATGTGTTTCTCTTGAGCTCGTACATGAGGATGCCCGCCGAGACTGCGGCATTGAGGCTCTCGGTCTGTTCGCCCATGGGGATGCGCACCGTATGCGCCGCTCTTAAACGGACGGGCTCGGAAAGACCGTTCCCCTCGCTGCCGATGCAGAGGGCAAACTTTGAAGGGGGCGTGAAGGTAAAGACGTTCTTCCCCTCCATATCCGCCGCGATGAGCGGAACGCCCTCTAAAACTTTGAGTACCTCCTCCCTTGTCCCCTGCATGAGGGAGACGAAGAAGACGCCGCTCATGCTCGCGCGCACGCTCTTGGGAGAAAAGGGATCGGCGCAGCCGATGAGATAGAGCTCTTTGTATCCCGCCGCATTCGCCGTGCGGATGACGGCGCCCACGTTGGCGGGATCCTGCACGCCGTCCAAAAGGAGACAGCTCCCCTCGGGCGGGACGAGCGCCGCGTGCGGCAGTTCTGCCTCCGCCAGAACGGGCTGGGGGGTCTTTTCCTCCGGGATGCTCTCAAAGGCGTCCCGTCCGAGGACAAGATCGGGTGTGAGCTCCCCCTCGTAGTCCTCCCGCGCGACGATGCGCTTGATGCGTACATTGCTTCTTTGGCACTCTCTCACCATCTTCTCCCCTTCGATGAGGAAGCTGCCCGCCTCCCTGCGGAATTTCTTCTCGCGAAGGGAGCGGAGCTCTTTGACGAGGGGATTGCTTCTGGAAACGATGATCATGTTCTGCTCAAAGAGAATAGGAAAAAAGCCTTTTTGAAAAAGGCTTTTTCGTTGAGTTTAGATTGCGGCCTTGGCCTTCTCGCACAGTTCGCTGAATGCCTTGGCATCGGTGACGGCGAGGTCTGCAAGCACCTTGCGGTTGAGCTCGATGCCGGCGACCTTGAGCCCGTGCATGAGGCGGGAGTAGGAGAGCCCGTTCATGCGCGCGCCTGCATTGATGCGTGCGATCCAAAGCGAACGCATATCGCGCTTTTTCAGCCTTCTGCCGACGTATGCATAGTTGAGCGACTTCATCACCGCTTCGCGGGCGATGCGGTAATTCTTGCTCTTATTGCCCCAATAGCCCTTGGCGAGCTTTAAGATCTTTCTGCGCTTTTTAACAGCGTTGACACCTCTTTTAATACGCATGGTTTCAGCCTCCTCTTAGTCCTTGTAGGGGATCATCTTCTTCACGGTGTTCTCCTGCGTTGCAGAGACGAGCGTGGTCTGACGAAGATTTCTCTTTCTCTTTCTGTTCTTGGTTTCCGCCTTGTGGTTCTTGCCGCCGTGAGGCCTGTTGACCTTCCCGGTGCCGGTGAGCCAGAAGCGCTTCTTGCTACCGCTGTGCGATTTCTGTTTCGGCATATCTTTGTCCTCCAATGATGTATCTGAATTTATTTGGCCGCGGCTCATCTGCCGCAGGGCTCAGCGATTTAAGACTTTTTGGGCGCTAAGATCATGATGATGTTGCGCCCCTCCATGTTGATGGGCTTTTCGATGACGGCGATCTCTTTGAGACCCTCGAAGAAGTTGTTCATCACATCTCTCCCGAGGTTGGCGTGCGCCATCTGCCGTCCGCGCAGACGGATGGAGACCTTGACCTTGTTGCCTTCGCCGAGGAACTTCGTTGCCTGCTTGGCTTTGACGTTGAGATCGCCCACGTCGATGGTCATGGAAAGCTGCACTTCCTTGATCTCGACGACCTTCTGGTTGCGGCGGTTCTCCTTCTCCTTCTTGGCCTGTTCAAACTTGAACTTGCCGTAGTCCATGATCTTGCACACGGGGGGCACGGCGTTCGGGGAGATCTTGACAAGGTCGAGATCGGCCTCCTCTGCAAGTCTCATCGCCTCTCTCGGCGACATGACGCCGAGCATTTCCCCCGTCTCCGAGATCACACGGATCTCGCGGTCGCGGATCTCTCCGTTCATCTGGTTCTGCGTTTTGATATTTCCACCTCTCACAAAAAATAAAACGGATCGCGCATGAGCGTAACCCGTCGTTTGCCGCACTATCCCCTTAGTAAGCGTGCATTGCTGCCGCTCTTTCTTCGGGAAAATATCGACCCGCACTAAGCCGACTGCCGTGCGGAGAGAAGGGTTCGCCTCTGCTTGATGAAGAGATGATACCATATCTGACGCACTTTGTCAAACGTTTTTACAAGGGTTTTATGATTTTTCCTGTGGGATACCTTGCCGTTCTTTTTTGCAGCCGCGGCCGTCCGTGCAGCCGTCCTTGCAGCGGAGCGCACGGGAGCCCTTTATTTCGATTTTGGTCGAAACAAGCCCCGCCACTCGCCCGCCGTTATTTAGAGATCCGTCTGATCAAGCGGGGCGCACGGCAAATCCGCGGCTTGTCAGCCACTCGAGAGAGAGCGTCAGCCACTTCCCCACGGGGGAAAGGAAGGCGTCGTCTTCCGACTGGTCGCAGGTCTCGGGCGAGGCGAGGCTCAGTCCGTGGTGTCCGTGTTCAAAGATATGAAGGGCAAAGGGGACGGCTGCCCTCCGGTAAGCCGATGCCAGCAGCAGAGAATTTTCCACAGGGACGGTGGTATCCTCCTGCGTGTGCCAGATAAAGGCGGGCGCCGATCTTTCGTTCACGCGCCTTTCAAGGGAAAGGCGCTCTGCAAGCTTTAAGTCCCCGCCCGTGATGACGTCGTGCGTGCCCTTGTGCGTCTCCTCCCCCATCGTGACGACGGGGTAGGAAAATACGGCGGCATCGGGCCGCGCTGCCCTCGCACGTTCGTCTAAAACAGAGACGATCTCAGGCTCGTCATAGAGCATGGAGAGCATCCCTGCAAGGTGTCCGCCCGCCGAGAAGCCGATGACGGCGATATGGGCGGGGTCAAGGCGGTATTTTGCCGCATTTTCCCTCAAATAGATCATTGCCATGCAGGCTTCCGTCAGGGGGACGGGGAAGGGAGTGCAAATAGAATAATCGAGCGTGAACGCACAGTATCCCTCGCGAAGATAGGCGAGGGCGACGGGCTCTTTCTCGCGGTCGGAGCGAAACTCATATCCGCCGCCCGGAATGACGAGCATCCCGGGGCGCAGCTTGGGCCGCAGTTCGTTTTCAATGGGAAAGGGAACGTAAGTGGTGAGTATCCCCTCCCTCCCCTCCTCTTTGGGGAGGCCGAAATAATGATAGAGATCGATTTTTTCGTAGAACATACCCAATTAAAATTATTCTCTCTTCAGGACGAGCACGCGGTGCGGCGAAACGCTGACTTCGCCCGTGAGATTTTCTCCCGTCAGAAGGTCTGTATAGTTCCCCTTCAGCGTGAGCGTCCCTTCCCTGTGTTCCGTTTCGAGAGCGATGATGCCGTTCTCCTCCCCCGTCCTTTCGACGAGGACGATATTCTCGCTCGCCCTTGAGACGGGTTCCACGCCCGCAAGTTTTCTGAGCGCCTCATGAGAGAGCACGCTGCCCACCAGGATGACCTTGCCCTTGCCCACTTTCCGCTCGGTGACGGCGGAGAGCCCGTCAAATTCATCGCCCGCGTAAACTGCGAGCGAGGCGCTGTCCGTGGGTTCGAAGGCATCGTAGCATACCGAGACGGGGCAGTCGGTGCCGTCTAAAAACTTCGCCTTGAAGACGTCGTTGGCAACGGGCTTTTGATATTTGACATAGACGCCCGCCAGCTCCTCGACAAAGGAATAGGGCGCATGGACGTACTTTGCGGTGTTCTCGTCGTAGATGTCGCTCATGGGGCCGACGATCCAGGTGCCGCCCGCCTTCACCCATTCGACGATGCGCTCTTTAAGGCCGTTCTCGTCCACCGTTGCGAGGAAGGGCGAGAGGATGACTTCGTAGCCCTCTAAGGAGTGCTGCGTGTCGATGACGTCGATGTTTGTGTCGCGGAAGGCGGCGTGATAGCGCTGTACGAGGGTGCGGCGGTAGTCGAAGCCCTCCAGCGTGGGCGCGGAGATGAAGTGGCTGACCGCCGTCGAGGAATAGTGCATGGCGATCTTGGAGCGCACTTTGCTGCGGCCGAGGAAGTCTGCGCACTTCAAAAAGTCGTCGGCGGCGTGTTTGACTTCCTCCGTCACGCGGTAAGCCCTTCCGGGCGTCGAATAGAGCGAACCGTGCATGAGCTCATGCCCCTGCGGATGGGCGCGGAAGAGCCAATACTCGTTCATCTCGCCGCCGAGGGCGATGGGCATCCAGGTGTTGACATAGCAGTTGCCCTCGGGGCGGTAGCCGAAGTATGCGACGTTGCCGCCGTTCCAGCCCACCTGCGTCTCCGTGATCCAGAAGGGACGGGGCAGGATGGGGCGCAAAAAGTCATAGGTGAATTTGGTCTCGGGCAGCTCCGCGGCGGGGTTATAGTGGTTGTTCTGCACCACGTCGAGCTTCTTGTTGGTTTCGTAATAGCTCAGAAGGTTGGTGACCATCATGTCCGTGCCGACGGGGGCTTTAGTATAGCGGTGAAGCACATCCGCCTGCTCCTCGACATAGGAGACGATCTGTTTGCATTGGAAGCGGCGCCACTCCGTCTCGAGCGAAGGGTGTTTCCACTGCCCGGGGCGGGGCGGATCGACGTCCTCGAAGCTGTCGTAGTTGAGCGACCAGCGGTACATCCCCCATGCCTTGTTGAGCTTTTCGGGCGTGCCGTATTTTTCTTTCAAGTATGCGCGGAAAGCGCTCTTGCAGAGCGGGCAGAAGCAGCCCTCGTTGTAGGGGAAGATCTCGTTGTCGATCTGCCAGCCGATGACCCCGGGGTGCGAGCCGAACTCTTTGCCAAGCTGTTCGGTGATGATGCGGTTCTTTTCGCGCATCATGGGTGAAGTTTTGCAGGGATGGCAGCGCGAGGAGATCTCCGCGCGGCGGTCGTTGAAGTCAACGGAGGCAGTCTCGGGATACTTCTTGAAGAGCCAGCGGGGCGGCGTGCAGGTGGGCGTGCAGAGGATGCTGTCGATGCCCGCCGCATACAGCTTGTCGACGACCTCGTGCAGCCAGGAAAAGTCGAACTCCCCCTCCTTAGGCTCCACGCGGCTCCAGGCGAACTCCCCCATGCGCACCACGTTGACGCCCGCAGCTTTCATGCGTTCGATGTCCCTGTCCACCTCGGAAAGATCCCAAAGTTCGGGATAGTAGGCGGCACCTACATAGATCTTGCTCATAAGATACTCCTTAAAAGATGATATTGCCGTGGATATTATAACAGCCCATCTTCCCCCTGTCAAGGGCGGGAGAAAAGATTTCGTTTTATCCCTTTCTAAAATAACATATCCGCTGAATTGTGTCTATCAGAATATTTCGCACGGTTGCAGAATTTTTCATGAAAAACGGGCCCGTTACGGGACCCGTTTTCTGTTACATGATGTTGTTGACGGTGCGGGGGAAGAGCACGACGTCGCGGATGTTCTCCATGCCCGTCACATACATGACGAAGCGGTCGAAGCCCAGCCCGAAGCCGCTGTGCGGCACGCTGCCGAAGATACGCAGATCGAGGTACTGCTTGTAGGCGGAGATGTCCATGTTGCGCGCCTTCATGGCGGCAAGCAGCTTGTCGCAGTCCGCCTCCCTCTCGCTGCAGCCGATGATCTCGCCGATGCCGGGAACGAGAAGGTCGGTCGCCGCCACCGTCTTGCCGTCGGGGTTCTGCTTCATGTAGAAGGACTTGATCTCCTTCGGGTAGTTGGTGACGAACACGGGGCGCTTGAAGACGACTTCCGTGAGGTGCTTTTCGTGCTCGGTCTGAAGGTCGCAGCCCCATTCGACGGGGTATTGGAATTTGACGTCCGCCTTTTGAAGAATAGAGACGGCGTCCGTGTAGTCGCAGACGGCGAAGTCGCTCGCAGCGACGTGCTCAAGCTTATCCTTGAGCCCCTTTTCGACAAAGCTGTCGAAGAAAGTGATCTCATCGGGGCATTCGTCGAGCACGGCGCGGATGAGGTATTTGATCATATCCTCGGCGATCTCGATGATATCGGGCAGCTCCGCGAAGGCGACCTCGGGCTCGATGTGCCAGAATTCGGCGAGATGGCGCGTCGTGTTGGAGTTCTCCGCGCGGAAGGAGGGCCCAAAGGTGTAGATCTTGCTGAACGCCATGGCGGCGACTTCCCCTTCGAGCTGACCGGAAACGGAGAGCCCCGCCTTGACGCCGAAGAAGTCGTTTTTATAGTAGTCCTGCTCGCTCTCGTACTTGGCGTTGTAGGGTTGGGTGGTGACGCGGAACATCTCCCCCGCGCCCTCGCAGTCGCTCGCCGTGATGATGGGCGTATGGACATAGTAATAGCGGTGCTCGTGGAAGTAGCGGTGCACGGCCTGCGCCGCGACGGAGCGCACGCGGAAGACGGCGTTGAAGGTGTTGGTGCGAAGGCGAAGATGCGGGATGCCACGCAAAAATTCCAGCGTCGTGCGCTTCTTCTGGATGGGATATTCGGGCGGACACTTGCCGAGGAGGGTAACGCACCTGGCGTTGAGCTCATGCCCCTCCCCCTTGAACGCCTTGACGACTTCCCCCTTCACCGAGACGGAGGCGCCGATCTTGGTGCATTCGGGGTCAACTTTTAAGGCATTCTTGTCGATGACGATCTGCAAACGGGGAAAACTCGTGCCGTCGGCAAGTTCCAAAAAGGCGACGGCGGCGGAATCGCGGAAGGTGCGCACCCAGCCGCAGACGGTCACTTCCCGCCCCAAAAGTTCGGGGCCTTTCAATACGTCATAAATATCGGTGTGTTTCATACGATCTCACTCCTGCCCGGCGGGCATGCTCACTCTTTAATAGGCGCGCGCAAACACGATGGTGTGCGCCGACTTCTTCCCGCAGGCAACGCAGGTCTTAGCGGTGTCCTCCTGGGCATAGACGCGGGCGGTCGCCTGGGCAAACTCTTTGACTTTGTCCTCGCATTCGCGGCAGCCGCACCAGCCGGCGCGCACGAAATTGCCACGATTGACGCCCTCTAAGAGCTCGTCGAGCGTTTCCGCATCGACGATGCGCTTTTCCATGCGCTCTTTGGCGGTGTTGTACATATTTTCTGCGATCTCCTGAAGGAGCGCCTTTACGCCCTCCTCGGCGGTATCGAGGGGCAGTTCGCCCTTTTCGAGGGTATCGCGGCGGCAGACTGCCATCTTGCCCGCTTCGAGGTCGCGCGGCCCCAGCTCGATGCGCACGGGCACGCCCTTCATCTCCCACTCGTTGAACTTCCAGCCGGGGGAATTGTCGGTGTCGTCGAGTTTGACGCGCACGCCCGCGTTCGCGAGCCGTTTTTCAAGCGCGCGGCAGGCTTCGAGCACGCCCTCCTTCTTGGCGGCGATGGGCACGATGACGGCCTGGATGGGCGCCACGACGGGCGGCATCACGAGGCCGCGCTGGTCGCCGTGCGTCATGATGAGCGCGCCGATGAGGCGGGTGGAAACGCCCCAGCTCGTCGTATAGGCGTATTTCTGCACGCCGTCCTTATCAAGGAACTTGATCTCGAACGCCTTGGAGAAATTCTGCCCGAGATAATGCGAGGTGCCCGCCTGAAGGCTCTTGCCGTCGTGCATCATGGCCTCCATGCCGAAGGTGGCGACGGCGCCCGCAAACTTCTCTTTCTCCGTCTTCCTGCCCGTGAGGACGGGCATCGAAAGGCAGGTCTTTGCAAACTCTTCATAGACGGAGAGCATCTTCATCGTCTCCTCCATCGCCTCCTC
>CALVTT010000056.1 GCA_944363045.1 uncultured Clostridia bacterium
TCCCACAAAACTCGCTGACGCGACTTTTGCGGGAGCCCTGAAATTATCCCACAAAACTCGCTGACGCGACTTTTGCGGGAACCCTAAAAGAAAGTACTTGCTCGCCCCTCGAGGAGGCGCTTAAAGTGAGGAGGTTTACTCCCTCAGTCCTGTTGCCGACATTCGTCGGACAACAGGACAGCTCCCCCAAGGAGGCGCTTATAATAAGGAAATTCCACATTTTGACCTCCTCTTCGGGGCGAGAAGGCGCTTTCTTGGCAAAGCCACGGTGTGGCTTTGACCGCTTTCGAGCTTGGAAACGGCGCATTGTACGCGCCGTTTCCTGACCGAGCGCGGGCACTACCGCGCGAGACGGTGTCTCATCATTCGGCGAACGCCGATGATGAGACGGAGGGAGTAGAAAGAGAGAGATGCGATGCCGCTGCGGTATAATGGAAAGAACATAAAATTTGCCCGTTTTTTGCGTAAGAATGCAACGCCGCAGGAAAACCGTCTGTGGTATCATTTTTTGCGCGGCTATAAGGTCACCTTTCAGCGCCAGCGGCCGATCGGCGAGTTTATTGCCGATTTTTACTGCCATAGGGCAAGGCTCGTGATCGAGGTGGACGGATCACAGCACTTTTCCGAAGAAGGGGAGAAGTACGATGCGTTCCGTACAGAGCGGCTTGAGGGATACGATCTGCAGGTCATCCGCTTTACCAATCGCCAGATCGACGAGAATTTTTATGGTGTCTGTGAATATATCGATCTTGTGGTGAGTAATATCCTTGCGGCTGTCGAAAGATAGGGCTTTTTACTCCCTCAGTCCTGTTGCCGACATTCGTCGGACAACAGGACAGCTCCCCCAAGGAGGCGCTTACAATAAGGAATTCCACATTTTGACCTCCTCTTCGGGGCGAGAAGGCGCTTTCTTGGCAAAGCCACGGTGTGGCTTTGACCGCTTTCGAGCTTGGAAATGGCACATGGAGCGTGCCATTTCCTGACCGAGCGCGGGCACTACCGCGCGAGACGGTGTCTCATCATTCGGCGAACGCCGATGATGAGACGGAGGGAGTAGAAGGAGAGGAGACTCCCTCTGTCCTGTTGCCGACATTCGTCGGACAACAGGACAGCTCCCCCAAGGAGGCGCTTAAAGTGAGGAGGTTTACATATCAAGAAAGCATTTGCTCACCCCCGAGGAGGAGCTTAAAATGAGGAAATTTACTCCCTCAGTCATTCCGCCGCAGCAAGCTGCGGACGAAATGACAGCGTCTCGCGCGGTAGAGACCGCGCTTCGGTCAGGAAATGCCCCGAGCAATGGGGCATTTCCAAGTTCGCAAATGGCAAAGAGCCCACCTCGTCGCGGCAAGGCGTTTTGGTCTGCGGCGCACTTTGTTTGCCGCATGACCCTTAGTGTTCGCCGCTTCTTTTCCCACAAAACTCGCTGACGCGACTTTTGCGGGAGCCCTGAAAGAAAGTACTTGCTCGCCCCCGAGGAGGCGCTTAGAATGAGGTGAACTCCTTCCGCCGCGCGCCCGCGATTGCGGGCGCGCGGCACCTCCCTCGGGGAGGGAGGCAAGATAAAAGAGCTTGGCACCTCCCTTATAGGGTTCCCGCAAAGATTTTTGCGAAGCAAAAAGATTTGTGGGAAGAGGAGACGCAAGCCGAGCGGTCAAGCCGCGAGGAACGCAGCGGCGGACCTTAGGGCTTTGCGGCGACGAGGAGGCAAGGGGGCGAAGGAGAGAGCCGTTTTCCGTGAACGGCTTTTTTGATTTTTTGGTTGATTTTTTCCGATGCTTGTGCTATACTAAATCTGCCCAACAATTAAAAGGATCTATGCAACGGATACGACGGCATTTCGTATCTCTTTTTTCCGTTGCATAGGAAATTGTTGGGCCGACAATCGGAGATACCAATGCAGCGTGTCTCCTTTGGGGGCACGCTTTATTTTTTATGAGGAGGAAAAAAAGATGCAAAACAAGATCGAATGGAGGGAAGGCGCTGTCGTAACGGCGGAGGACATCATCGCCTCGCTCAAGCCGCTTGTCGACGAGTACTTCGAGGGCACCTGCGAGCAGAGAGGGGGGACGCTCGTCTATGTGCTCCCCGACGGCAGAAAGTTTTATCTGACAGCCGAGGGGAAGTGAGCGGGAAAAAGTTTTGGAAATTGTTTGACAAGCGAAAAAAAAGCGGCTATAATGAGGGGAGAAAGGCGTTGAACGGAAGAGACGCACCACATTTTCGGGCGCAGAGAGGCTGGTCCTGAGGCTGAAAGACCGCCGCCGGAAAGGTCGCGGTATTCCCCCGTGAGCCGCTCCCCCGAACAGAACTTTAAGGGGAGCCGTTCCCCGCGTGAAGGGGCAATGAGGCGCGGCATGAGCCGCGTAAAGACAGGTGGTACCGCGAGAACGCTTCGCCCTGTCGGCCAAAGGGCCGGCGGGGCGTTTTTTTTGCCCAAAAGGAGAGTAAAATGGAAGAAAATTCGATCATGCAGGAAGACATCGTAAAGACTGCCCGCGAGGAGGCGGAAAAAGCCGAAGGCAGCCGCGCCCTCTATGAAGTCAAGATGAAGTTCTTAGGGAGAGCGGGCATCGTCACCTCGATGCTGAAGAAGATGAAGGAGCTTTCCCCCGAGGAGCGCCCCTCCTTCGGCAAGAAGGTGAACGCGCTGCGCGAGAAGCTCGAGGAAGGGTTCGCCGCCGCCGAGGCGCGCGTCAAACAGCGCGAGCTTCAGGAAAAGCTTCAAAGCGAGACGCTCGACGTCACCATGCCGGGGCGGCGGCAGAAAAAGGGCGCGCTCCACCCCGTGACGCGCGTCAAGAACGAGCTCGTGGATATCTTTGCGGGCATGGGCTTCGAGATCTTTGAGGGCCCCGAGATCGAGAACGATTACTACAACTTCACGGCGCTCAACACGCCCGCCGACCACCCCGCCCGCGATATGCAGGACACCTTCTATTTGAGCGAGGAATATCTTCTGCGCACGCAGACGAGCGCGGGGCAGATCCGCTTCATGGAACAGCACCGCCCGCCCATCAAGATGCTCTCGCCGGGGCGCGTCTTCCGCTCGGACGACGACGCCACCCATTCGCCCATGTTCCATCAGATGGAGGGGCTCGTCGTCGACCACAACATCACGCTGTGCGATCTTCAGGGCATGCTCGACGAATTCGCGCGCACCATGTTCTCTTCGTCAAGCAAGACGCGTCTTCGCCCCTCCTACTTCCCCTTTACGGAGCCCTCCGTCGAGGTGGACGTCTCCTGCGCGGCGTGCGGCGGCAAGGGCTGCTCGCTCTGCAAGGGCACGGGCTGGATCGAAGTCTTGGGCGCGGGCATGGTGAACAGGCGGGTGCTCGAAAACTGCCATATCGACCCCGACGAGTACACGGGCTTTGCCTTCGGCATGGGCATCGAGCGCATCGCCATGCTCAAATACGGCATCAACAACATCAAGCTGCTCACGGAAAACGACGTGCGCTTCTTGGAACAGTTCAAAGATTGAGGAGGAAGCAAGATGATCGCACCCTTCAGCTGGTTAAAAGATTATGTGGATATCGATATTTCCGCCGAGCAATTGCAGGAAAAGCTCTTCTCGTGCGGGTTTGAGGTAGAGGAGCTCACTTACCTTGGCAAAGACGTCACGAACGTCGTCGTCGGCAAGATCCTCTCCACCGAAAAGCACCCCGATGCGGACAGGCTCACCGTCTGCAAGGTGGACTGCGGCGAGCACGGCGTCAAGCAGATCTGCACGGCAGCGACCAACGTCTTCGCGGGGGCAAAGGTGCCCTGCGCGCTGGACGGGGCGACCGTCCTGCATGAGGGCGGCGTGCAGAAAATAAAGAACGGCAAGCTGCGCGGCGTTTCTTCCGAGGGCATGATGTGCTCGGGTGAGGAGCTGGGCATCACCGACGATTATTACGAGGGCGCGGAGGTCAACGGCATCCTCATCCTCGACGAAAATGAACCCGTGGGGGCGGATATCCGTCCCGTCGTGGGCATCGACGACTATCTCTTCGACATCGCCGTCACCGCCAACCGCCCCGACTGCCAATGCGTCCTCGGTATCGCGCGGGAAGTGGCTGCCGTGCTCAAAAAGCCGCTCAAAATGCCCGCCCTCACCTATACGGCGGCGGAGACGGACGTGAAGATCCCCGTGGAAGTGAAGGAGCCCGCTCTCTGCCCGCGCTATGTGGGGCACTATGTCAAGGACGTGAAGATCGGCACCTCTCCCCGCTGGCTGCGCCGCCGCCTGGCGCTCTCGGGGCTGCGCTCGGTCTCCGACATCGTCGACATCACCAACTATGTGCTGCTCGAAATGGGGCAGCCCATGCACGCCTTTGACCGCGATTTCCTGCGCGGCGGCAAGATCGTCGTGCGCCGTGCCGAGGAGGGCGAGAGCATCGTCACCCTCGACGAGAAGCAGTTCAGCCTGCACCCCGATAACCTCCTCATCTGCGACGGCGAGGGCGGCGTGGCGCTTGCCGGCATCATGGGAGGGCTCAACAGCGAGATAAAGCCCGAGACGAAGGAAGTGTTCTTCGAAGCCGCCAAGTTCGCCCGCGACAGCGTGAGAAAGACTTCGCGCGCGTTGGGACAGCGCAGCGATTCCTCCTCCCGCTTTGAAAAGGGCGTGGATGCCTACACCTGCGCCGTCGCCATGGACAGAGCGCTGCATCTTGTAGAGGAGCTGGGCTGCGGCGTGCCCACTTGCTACCGCGCCGACGTCAACGCCGCCGACCTCACCCCCAAGACGGTGCGGGTGACGATGGCAAAGATCGACGCCCTGCTCGGCATCGAGGTGCCGAAAGAGGAAGCCGTCGCCATTTTACAGCGCCTTTTCTTCGACGTCAAGGAGGAGGGGGAGGAGCTTGCCGTCACCGTGCCTTTATGGCGCGAGGACGTGGACGGCTGGCCCGACCTTGCCGAGGAGATCATCCGTATGTACGGCTACGGGCATATCGTGCCCACCTTTTTGACGCGCGCCTCCGTCACCCACGGCGGCTGGACTGCCGCCCAACAGCAGGAGCTCAAATTCAAGCGCGTGCTCGCGGGCGAGGGATTCTATGAGGCGTGCAACTATTCCTTCTATTCGCCCAAAGACTTCGACCTCTTCCGCCTGCCCGAGGATGCGCCCGAGCGCCGCGCCATCCGCATTTTGAACCCCATCGGCGAGGACCTTTCCGTCATGCGCACCTTCCTGGCGCCCGCGATGCTGCAAAACGTCGTGCGCAACGTGCGCCGCGGCAACGCGGAGGGGCGGCTGTTTGAGCTCGCCAACGCCTACCTTGCGGAGGAGCTTCCCTTGAGGGCGCTCCCCAAAGAAAATAAGCGGGTGACGCTCGCCGTCTGGGGCGACAATGACTTCTTTGACTTGAAGGGCGCCGTAGAGGCCGTCGCCGAGAGCTTTTCTCTGCGCCTCACCTTTGCGCGCGGCGAAAAGCCCTTCCTGCACCCCGGGAAGACCGCTCTCGTGCGCCTCGGCGAGCGCGAAGTGGGCTGGCTGGGCGAACTGCATCCTTCGATCGCCGAGGAACTTGCCCTTGAAAAGCCCGTGTATCTTGCCGAGCTCGACTACGACGCGCTTGCAAGGAAGTTTGCAAAGGATATCGCCTACCACAACCTGCCCCGCTTCGAGAGCGTGCAGCGCGACCTCGCCGTCGTCGTCGAGGAGAAGGTGACGTGCGCGGAGCTGGAAAACGCCATCCTCCACGCCTGCAAGGCAGCCAAGAAGGCGGAGCTCTTTGATGTCTATCGCTCCGCTCAGCTGGGCGCGGGCAAGAAGAGCATGGCGTTCCGCATCACCTTCTCCCCCGAAGAGACGGCGGAAAAGCCGCTCTCGCCCGAGGCGGTGGATACATTCTTCCATAAGATCGTGGGGAGTTTGGCGCATAACTTCGGCGCGGAGTTGAGGTAACTTACGGGCGCGGAAGGGCGCGGCAGACCGAGGCTCCTCGTCTCAGGCGTAACTGCTTTCCGTGGAACATCAAATTATAGGAAAATCATGAAACTCAAAAACGGAAAAAAAGAGATCTTTGTCTACGAATGGCCCGTCGAGAGCCCTAAGGGCATCGTGCAGATCGTGCACGGCATGGCCGAGCACGCGGGCAGATACGAGGCGTTCGCGCGCTTTTTGAACAAAAACGGCTACTATGTCGTCGCCGACGACCACCGCGGTCACGGCAGGACGGATGAAAAGTCGCTCGGCTATGCCCCCAAGGATATGTTTGAGGATACCCTCTCCGATGAGGCGCTCATTCTGGCAACGTTCCGCAAAATGTTTGCCGATACGCCCGTCATCGTGCTGGGCTTTTCCTACGGCTCCTTTTTGACGCAGCACTTCATCGCCCGTCACGGCGAGGAGCTGGACGGCGCCATCATCGCGGGCAGCTCCTATAAAAAGGACGCCGAGGTGTATTTAGGGAGCATGGTGGCGGCGCTCGGCTGCTTTTTCTGCGGCGGGAAGAAGCCCGCTAAGCTCATCGAAAAGCTCTCCTTCGGGGCGTATGCCAAGAGATTTGAGGACGGGGCGTGGCTCTCGACGGATGCGGAGAACAACAAGGCGTACGAGAGCGACCCCCTCTGCGGGTTCACCTGCTCCTTCCGCTTCTATGCCGACTTCTTCCGCGGTTTGCGCAGACTTTATACGGCGGACTATGCCGCAAAATTGAGGAAGGATCTGCCCGTGCTCCTCATTTCGGGCGCGGACGACCCCGTGGGCAGCATGGGCAGGGGCGTCAAAAAGCTCTTTGCCTTCTATACCGGGCGGGCGGGCATGCGCAATGTGCAAATGAAGCTGTTTGAGAACTCCCGCCACGAGTTTTTGAACGAGAAGGACCGCCGCGACGAAAAGTGGGGTGCCGTGCTCGCCTTTTTGAACGAGGCGGCGGGCGTGGAACCTGCCGCGGAGACTGCGGAGGAGAATGCGGGGGCGGCGGAGGAGAAATAAGATAACTCCTTCCGTCAGCGTCGCAGACACCTCCCTTTTAGGGCTCCCGCAAAGATTTTGCGTTAGCAAAGATTTTTTGGGAAAAGGAGGAGCCGACGTTTCAAGCGTGGCATTCGCTTTTTAGCGGATGCCCGCAAAATGCGTCGCGCTCCGACGCGGGAGGCAAGGGAAATGCGCTTTGCGGCGACGAGGAGGCACGGGGGGCTTAACAACCCTCCCGCCTCACTTCGTTCGGAAACCTCTCTACGTTCGGCACCCTCCCTTACACAGGGAGGGCTAAAATGAGGTGACTCCCTCCGTCACGCTGCCGACGTGCGTCGGACAGCGCGCCACCTCCCCGAAGAGGAGGTTAAAATAAGGTGACTCCCTCAGTCTCGGCGTCGGCTTTCAGCCGAACACCGCGACAGCTCCCCCGAGGAGGAGCTTAAAATGAGGTGAACTCCTTCCGTCAGCCCTGCGGGCTGCCACCTCCCTCGGAGAGGGAGGCACGGGAAAGAACGGTCACTGTGCTCCGACGCGGGCGATTAAAATGAGGAATAGTGCGCGGCGGCGCGGGGCTTTGCCCCGCGCCGCCGCGCGTCTGTTTGCCGCACGTTCAACGCTGCCGCGCGTCTGTTTGTCGCACGTTCAACGCCGCCGCGCGTCTGTTTGCCGCACGTTCATCGCCGCCGCAAGTTTTTTATGATGAGGGTTGGTTTCATTATAAAGAACCCGTCCGAAAGAACAAAAAGAGAGCGGCGTATTTGCCGCTCTATGCCGTTTTTGGCGTTATTTGCGTTCCCGGCGGCGCCAAGCCGCTCTATGCCGCTCTTTGGCGCTTACAGCACTTTTTCGAGATAGGTCTTTAAGGGCTTCATGCCGAGGCCGTCGTAAAAGGCGCGGGCGGCGTCGTTGCCTTCCCACACGTTGAGGGTGAAGTCATAGCATCCAAGCGCGCGCGCGAGCGCCTCCACGCCCGCAAACAGCGCGTGCCCGATGCCCTGCTTCCTCGCCTTCCCCGCAACGCACAGATCGTCGAGATAGAGCGTCTTATGCTCCGCCATCCGACCGCCCTTCGCTTCTTCCAAAATGCAGACGGCATAACCCAAGACCTCGTCCTCCCTTTCGGCGACGAGCACGGGCGTGTTTGCAATGAGCTCTCTTATCTGCGGCTCGTCGTACTTTCTTTTTCCCGCGGGGAAGAGGTCGGGGCGGATGGCGGAATGTACGGCGTGCACTTCAAAAAGGAGCCGCCCGATGGCCTCCGCGTCCCTTTGTTCGGCGCGGCGGATGTTGAGTTCCATAACAGTACCTCCTATGCAAAAGACCCGCCAAAGCGCGGGCCTTTGATGATTTTCAGTTCACGACGTTGGTGGGCCCGAAGTTGAGGGTGTACTGGTTGGGGCCTCTGTCTTCGGGGAAGAGGGTGGAGCCGGGCACGACGGGCAGCGTCAGGGGGTTGATGAGGGCGTCCGCCGTCAGGTTGGTGACTGCCGCGCGAAGATAGGGGAACATCGTCTCCGTCGCGTTGATGGCGAAGATGCGCTTGTCTTCGTCCGTCGTCATGTTGTTGACCTCGAATACGCCCACGAAGCGCGCCTTGAGGTCGAAGGGCTTGGGGGCTTCCTCCGTGCTCTCGATCTTGCACTCCAGGATGACGATGTTGACCTTGGGGTTCTCGTTGGCCTGACGGATCTGGCGGGTGAACATGGGCTTGATCTCGAACTTCGTGTCGGGCGTCGCCTTGATGTGGTTGACCTTAAAGGAAAGCTCGTCTGCCGTGAGAGCCTTCAGGGAATAATCGATCATAGTGTACCTCTCTTATCGTCGGGCGGTGGGTCTGCCGCACGCGCCTCTGTTATTTTTATACCCCTCTATCATACGCCTCAAACAGCGATTTGTCAAGTTTTTGCAGGTGCCCGCTCCCGCCGCCTAAATGGGCTCCTCTTTGTAAATTTGGCGGAAAATTGTGCGACGGTTTGACATTTTTCCCCATAGTTTGTATAATGGAGAAAACATCACACGGGAGATTTTTGCGAAATGCTCGTCAACGAAACGAAAAACGATGTCGAAACCAACCTCGCCGCCACGCTGCACACGGGCGGGCCGGTGATGGCGGCGGCGTGCGGCGGCATGAGCGTGCTCTTTGCGGCGCTCGGCGGACTGCTGCTCGGCATCGGCGCCGACGTCTTCTTCTATGCCTTCTGCTTCGCGGCGGCAGCGCTGCTCATCCTCTTTCTGCTCTTCGGCTATAAGCCCCTGCTGCGGGCGGTCTTGAAAAAGTCGCTCGCCGGCAAGGAGGCGGTGCACCGCTTTGTCTTTTTGGAGGATAACTTCGAGTTCCGCACCGAGCGCGGCGAACAGATCACGGGCAAGAATACCGTTGCCTATCAGGATATCTTAAAGGTCGTCGAGTACGCCGATATGTGGATCGTCTATCTGGACCGCTCCACCGTGCTCGCCGTTTCGCGCGGGGGCATGACGGAAGGCAGGGCGGAGGATCTTTCCGTCCTCTTCGGCGTCAAACTCGGCGAGCGCTTCAAGAGCCGTGTGAAAGCAAGATAAAGCGCGGTAACTTTCTTTTTTTGAGGGTGCGGGGGCGCGGGGGCATGGCGCCCCCGCCTGTTTTTTTTGCTCGTTCTGGGCAAGGGAGGGAAAGGGGGAATTGCGAAACTCCTGCAATTACTCCCTCAGTCTTGCCATCGACGCTTGCGTCGAATGGCAAGACAGCTCCCCCGAGGAGGAGCTTACAATAAGGAGGAGCTTATAATAAGGAAATTCCACATTTTGACCTCCTCTTCGGGGCGAGAAGGCGCTTTCTTGGCAAAGCCACGGTGTG
>CALVTT010000057.1 GCA_944363045.1 uncultured Clostridia bacterium
AAGTACGCGACGGGCATCACGGCAGCCATCTGCATCGCCAACAAGATCTTGTCGGAGGGCGCTCCCGCCATCGAGAAGTACTTCACCTTCCTCTCGGGGGGCGGCAGCACCGATCCCGTCTCCCTCTTAAAGGGCGCAGGGGCGGACCTTACGAAGGAGGAGACCTTCCTTTCCGCCATGAAGGAGTTCGAAGACGCCCTCAACGAATTTGAGGCAATGATCTGACCATGGCGATCAATCAAATGCCGCACAACCTCGATGCGGAGGCGGCGCTCCTCGGCTGCATCCTCATCGACGAGGAGATCCAGTCCGAACTTTTGGAGCAGCTGCGCGAGGAGGACTTCTATCAGGAGTCTCACCGCGTGATCTTGAACGCCATGCGCGCCGTCTACGGAAGCCGCGTGCCCGTCGACGTCGTCACCCTCACCGACCGTCTCGACCGCGACGGCAGGCTCGAGCGCGCGGGCGGCCTCCAATACATCACCGAACTTGCCCAGATCACGCCCTCCTCGGCAAACTACAAGCAGTACCTTGCCATCGTGCGCCGCGATGCCGTCAACCGCGCCCTCATCCGCGCCGCCAGGGACATCATCGAAAACAGCATGAAGGGGGAGGAGGAGCGCGAGGCCATCGCCTTTGCCGAAAAGTCCGTCTACGACATCTCCAAGCGCGAGGACGGCAACGCCCTCATGGGCATGGAGGACGGCGAGACCATTCAGGAAGTCTTAGGAAAATTCGAAAATATCCAATCCGATCCCAACGCCTTCCGCGGCGTCGAGACGGGCTTTCGGCATTTCGACCGCATCACCAACGGTCTGCAAAAGTCCGACCTCATCGTGCTCGCCGCCCGTCCCGGTATGGGCAAGACGTCGCTCGCCATGAACATTGTCGAAAACGCCTGCCTGCGCAAGGGCGGCGTCGCCGCCGTCTTCTCGCTGGAAATGCCGCGCGTGCAGATCGTCCAGCGCCTCCTGTGCGCCTATGCCAACGTCAGTATGGAGAAGGCGCTCTCGGGCAAGCTGCAGCAGTCCGATTGGAAGAAGCTGATGCTCGCCTCCGACCGCCTGCAAAAGAGCAAAGTCTTCATCGACGACTCCTCGCGCGTCACCCCCGCCGAGATCTTGTCCAAATGCCGCCGCTTAAAGAGCAGCGAGGGAAGGCTCGACCTCATCATGATCGACTATATCCAGCTAATGGGGGGCGAGAGCAAGACGTCGGAGAACCGCCAGCAGGAGATAGCAAGCATCACGCGCGAGCTCAAGATCATGGCAAAGGAGCTCGACGTGCCCGTCATCGCCCTCTCGCAGCTGCGGCGCATCCAGACCAAGGAACCCCAGCTCTCCGATTTGCGCGAATCGGGCGCCATCGAGCAGGATGCCGACATCGTCATCTTCATCAACCGGCCCGACGTCACCGCGACCGCCGATGAACTTGCCAAGAACGAGGTCGTCAAGGGCGCGGCGGAGCTCATCATCGCCAAGCACAGAAACGGCTCCACGGGCAGAGTGCAGCTGCGCTTCATCGGCGAATGCACCAAATTCGTCGACGTCGACGCCCAGGGCGCACCCGAGGAGGAACCGCAGTACTCTCGTCCCGCGCCGCAGGACTACGGCGAAAAGCCCGCTTTCCCCGAGGAAGCGCCGCCCGCAGGACCCGACAATGCCCCGCCCGAGGAAGGGGAGCTTCCCTTCGATTAAACCATGATCACCCAAATTTCAGGCGTGAGCGAACTATCGCTCCGCCTTGCCAAGCAATACATTATGCAGGGGGAGGCCGTCGCCTTCCACACGGAGACCGTCTACGGCCTCGGCGCGGACGCAAGGAGCGACAATGCCGTCCGCCATATCTTCGAGCTCAAGGGCCGCCCGCAGAACAACCCGCTCATCGTCCACGTCCATCGGGACTTCGACATCACATCGCTCACCGACCATATCCCGGACTACGCCAAAGCGCTCGCAAAAGCCTATCTCCCGGGGCCCCTCACGATGGTCTATCCCTCGACGGGCAAGGTGAGCGCCCTCGTCTCCTGCGGCCTCGATACGCTCGCCGTGCGCGTGCCTTCTTCTCCCACGGCACAGGCTTTTCTCCGCGCCGTCGACGTGCCCATCGCCGCGCCCAGCGCCAACCTCTCCAAGCATATCTCGCCCGTCACCGCCCGCCACGTCTATGAGGACTTCGAAGGGCGCATCCCGCTCATCCTCGACGGCGGCAGGTGCGAGGGGGGCATCGAGAGCACCGTCCTCGACTGCACGGGCGAAACGCCGCAAATCTTGCGCGCAGGGCTTGTGACGCGGGAGATGATCGCCGCCGTTGCGGGCGAGTGCGCCGTCTACGTTCCCCAAAAGGGGGAACAGCCCAAGAGCCCCGGCATGGCGTACAAGCACTACGCCCCCAAGTGCCGCACGGCATTCTTCGCCCCCGAGGAGCTTGCAACGGCGAAAGAGCTCTATCTTCAAGAGGAGCAAAAGGGCGGCGTTCCCTGCTTTTTCTGCGAGGACGAGCTCGCCCGCACCCTCAAAGGCTTCCGCGTACTCGACTTAGGCAGCTCGGGCGAGGAGATGGCAAACCGCCTCTACGAACTTCTGCACCGCGGCGAGGAGGAAGCGACCCTCCTCATCGGCGTCTGCCCCAAAGAGAGGGGAGGCGTCTATGAGGGCGTCCTCAACCGCCTCACCCGCGCCTTCGGCGGCTGATACGGCGAAAACGCAGTCTCAAACATCAAACAGCAAAACCACCAAAGAGGAGGGGAGCTATGCCCACGCAAAAGGTCCTATTCGTCTGTACGGGCAACACCTGCCGTTCGCCGATGGCGGAGGCGGCGCTGCGGCGCGAACTGAAAAAGCGTAAAATAAGCGGCTTTTCGGTGCGCTCGGCGGGCCTTGCCGTGGAGGAGGGCAGCACCTTGAGCGCCAACAGCGCGCAGGCGCTCAAAGAGGCAAACATTCCCGTCCTCAAATCGTTCCGTCCCCGCCAGCTCACGGAGAAGATGCTCAAAGAGTCGCTCCTTATCGTCTGCATGACGGAGCGCCATCGCGAAAAGCTCTCCCGCTATCCGCAGGTCACGAGTTTTTACGCACTCTGCGGCCGCGAGATCCCCGATCCCTACGGCATGGACATCGACGCCTACCGCGTCACCCTGCGCCGCATCCGCGAGTGCATCCCGCGCGTCATCGCGGTGCTCGAGGAGCTTTCGCCTCCGTCCTTAGAGCAGGCAAAGCCCGCAGCCCCAGCAAAGCCCGCGGCCCCTGCAAAGCGCCCGGAGCCCGCAAAGCCCTTAAAGCCGGCGGCCAAAAAAACGGGCGAAAGCAAACCAAAAAACAACGCTCCTAAAAAGGGAGCGCAAGGAGGAAAAGTATGAAGATCGCAGTTTGCTGTGACCACGGCGGCCTTGCCCTCAAGCAGGCGGTGGTCAAGTACCTCAACGAAAAGGGGTACGAAGTCGTCAATTTCGGCACGGATACCTTTGACTCGTGCGACTATCCCGATTTCGCGCTCAAAGCGGCGGAAGCCGTCGCGGCGGGCGAATGCGAGAGGGGGGTGTTCGTCTGTACGACGGGCATCGGCATCTCCATTGCCGCCAACAAGGTGCCTGGCATCCGCTGCGCGCTCTGCTCGGAGCCGCTCTCCGCCAAGATGACCCGCCTTCACAACGACGCCAACGTCTTGGCGCTCGGCGGCGGCATGGTGGGCACCAATTTAGGCCTCGACATCGTGGAGACCTTTCTTTCCACCCCCTTCTCGGGCGAGGCCAAGCATCAGCGCCGCATCGATAAGATCACGGCGATCGAAAAGAAATACTCTAAGTAAAATACCCCGCGCCTTTTAAGCGGAAGGGAGGTGCCTCATGACGCAGGCGCTCAAAGATAAGATCGTTGAATCGCTCACTTCCATCCTGCCCATCGCGCTCATCGTCATCGTACTTTCAATGACCTTCACGCCCTTGAGCTCGGGTACTTTCGTGCTCTTCATGGTGGGAGTGGTGCTTCTCATTCTCGGCCTCGGCTGTTTCACGCTGGGGGCGGATATGTCCATGCTCGTCATCGGCGAAAAGATCGGTTCCGCCATGACCCACTCGCGCAAAATTTGGCTCATCGCGCTACTTTCCTTTGTCATCGGCATCATCGTGACGGTGGCAGAGCCCGACCTCCAAATCTTGGCAGAACAGGTGCCCGCCGTCGCGGAGAAGGTGCCCTCTCTCGGCAACTATCTTCTCATCGGCACGGTCGCCCTGGGCGTCGGCCTCTTTCTCATGATCGCCATGCTTCGCATCGTGCTCAGGATCCGCCTCTCGATCCTTCTCATCATCTTCTATGTGGCGGCGTTCGTTTTGAGCATCTTCGTCGATCCGGGCTTTTGGGCAGTCTCCTTCGATTCGGGCGGCGTGACGACGGGCCCCATGACCGTACCCTTCATCATGTCTTTGGGCGTCGGCGTCGCCTCCATCCGCAGCGACAAGGGCGGGCAGGACGATTCCTTCGGCCTCGTCGCGCTTTCGAGCGTCGGGCCCATCATCGCCGTACTCATCTTGGGCATCGTCTTCAAGATCGCAGGCGTCGAGTACGAGGTCAACGCCCCCGCCTTAGTGGAAGACACGCGTGACGTGCTCTTCCAATATCTCCACGGCTTCGGCGACTACGCCCTCGAAGTGCTCATCGCCCTCTGTCCCATCCTCGCCTTCTTCCTTTTATTCCAGCTCTTCACCCGCTCCTTCCACAGAAAGCAGCTCATCCGCATCTTCATGGGCTTTATTTACACCTTTGTGGGGCTCGTCATCTTCCTGACGGGCGCGGGCGTCGGCTTCATGCCCGTGGGCAGCGAGCTTGGAAGAACGCTCGCCTCACTCTGGGGCGGCTGGCTGCTCATTCCCGTGGGTATGCTCATCGGCTACTTCGTCGTCTCGGCAGAGCCCGCCGTGCACGTCCTCAACAAGCAGGTCGAGCGCGTCTCGGCAGGCGCCATCAGCTCCTCGGCGATGAACAAGGGGCTCTGCATCGGCGTCTGCTGCGCCATCGGCCTTGCCATGCTGCGCATCCTGCTCGACGTCAGCATCATGTACTTCCTCATCCCGGGCTATGTCATCGCCTTAGGGCTCACCTTCTTTACGCCGCCCATGTTCACGGGCATCGCCTTCGACTCGGGCGGTGTCGCCAGCGGCGCGATGGTCTCCTCCTTCGTGCTGCCCATGGCGATCGGCGCCTGCAGTACGCTGTGGGGAGCGGGGGAGATCATGACCCTCGCTTTCGGCTGCGTCTCCTTCGTGGCGCTCGCGCCCCTCATCTCCATTCAGGTGCTGGGCATCGTCTATAAGAGCAAGACGCATAAAATTAAGCGCAACTTCCTCGCGGTGGAGGATAAGTTCATCGAATACGAGGTGTACTGATGGCAGAGAAAAAGAACGACCGCAAGAACCCCGCTTCGACCGCCGTCGAGGCAGTCGAAAAGCTCGTCAAGGGGGTGGGCAGCGTCATCGGCGTCACCCCGAAAGCGGCAGAAAAACAACAAAAACTTCCCAACCGCGCCAAAATTTTATTGAGCATCGTCAACCACGACGACGAAAAGCGCCTCAAAGAGATCCTCGACGAGACTTCCGTCGCCTTGAGCTTCATCTTCGCGGGCACGGGCACGGCGCGCTCCGCCGTCCTCGACTACCTCGGCATCGGCGGCGCGGAAAAGTCCGTCGTCCTCTCCCTCATCCCGGAGAGCGACGAGGAGACCATCATGCAGGAACTTCGCAGTAAAATGTCCCTCTACCTCGTGGGGCGGGGCATCTCCTTCACCGTACCTTTAAGCGCCGTTTCGGAGATCGTCGCCAACGGCCTTACGAGCGCGGCAGCAGAAAAGACCATCGACGGGAGCAAGATCATGAAAGACGAACAGCGGCAGTACGACCTCATCATCGCGGCGGTGGCCGCAAACTTTGTCGACGACGCCATGGAGGCGGCGCGCTCTGCGGGCGCGGCGGGCGGCACCATCGTGCGCGGCCGCTCGGTCAACAACGAAAAGGCAGAACAGTTCATCGGCATCTCCCTCATGCACGAGAGAGAGCTGCTCTTCATCCTCACCACGCGGGAAAGAAAGCTCGCTATCATGCAGGCGCTCTCCGAAAAGGTGGGCTTAAAGACGGAGGCGGGCGGCGTCATCTTCTCGGTGCCCGTCGACAGGACGGCAGGCATCGCCGTCGCCGCCGAGGCAGCCGCCGCGCAGCAGAGCAAAGAGGGGCAGGCATGAGCCGCCTCATCCTCATCGGCGGAGGGGAGCTCAAAGAGCGCACAACGCTTCTGATCGACGAATATATCGCCGCGGAAGCGAAAAAGATCGCGGGGACGAGGCGCGCCGCGGGGCTCTTCATCCCCACGGCATCCCACGACTGTATGCCCTATTACAACACCTTCCACAAGGTGTACACGGGGCTGTTTGACATCAAAACGGACGTCGCCCTCACCGTGGGCCGCGAGACCGACCCCGAAAAGATGCAGGCAAAGTTTCAAAAGGCAGACTTTCTCTACATCGGCGGGGGAGACACCGTCTATATGTTGGAGCAGTGGAATGAGAGCGGGCTTTTGCCCCTCATCCGTACGGCGTTCGAGGAGGGCAAGCTCATCGCGGGTCTCTCGGCGGGCGCCATCTGCTGGTTCGAGGAGATGTATTCCGACTCGGTGGTGGAGGGGGAGTATCACATTTTCCCGGGACTTGGCTGGATAAAGGGCAAAATTTCTCCCCATTATGACGAAAGAACGCTTGACTTTGACAAGATCGTGCTGTATAATAGGTGGTGCGCTTGGGGGTTGGAGAACAACGCCGCCCTCGAGATGCAAAACGGCGAGCCTGTAAAGAGCATCTCATCTGGCGGAAAGATCTTTCGCTTGGATGCTTCCACGGGCGAGCTGAAAAAGACAGTCTTTTGACTGTCCTCATATGCGGACGTGGCGAAATTGGCAGACGCGCAGGTTTCAGGTTCCTGTGGGAGACCATGGGGGTTCAAATCCCTTCGTCCGCACCACGCAAACAGAGAGCCGGCTTTATGTCGGCTCTCTGTTTGCGTAATAGATGAATTGTCAAACTAAGTGCAACACTTAGCGTTCAAATGGTCAAGCGCCACATCGAGACGCTTCACATTTTAGCAGAACGCCACATTCAGCAAGAGGATCATGTATCCAACGACTTAAAAGAGGATATGGCAGAGGATTACAGCAAGTAAATTACGATCACTATATCGGCCCCGTTATGATCGCTCACAGCGGGGTCTTTTTGTGTAAAAAAGACGCAGCAAAGCCTCACCTCGGAAAGGGAGATCTTATTTCCAAGCGATCTCAATGTGACGATCGTTTATTAGGCAATCGCGGAGATAAAGATTGATCAAAGTTTGATACGGGATCCCACTGCTTTCCGATTGCTTTTTGAAGTACTCGATCACAGATTCGTCCAAATTGATAGTTACCTGCTTCTTGATCGCTTTTGTATAAGGGTTCTTCCTCGGGTCAAGGTTCTTAATGTCGTATTCCTTTCGCATGAAATCCTTCTTTTTTAGATATATGTCATTTTTTGTATTGTTGCTCAATTCACGAATACTGTAAAATTTCCTGCTTTTTGCCTCTGTTTGTTTAGCAATAGTATATTCCATTCTCCCATATTTGTCAAGTGAGGACGAACGCTTATGAATGTGCTAATATATGAGCGATCTGTTGAAAAAAGAAGCATATAATGCTAAAATAATAGCGCTATGGATACAAAGGATGAATTACGGGAATTTATCGAAGCGCCTACAATGCAGAGCATCCTTTGCAGCCTTGTCGAGCGCGTCAAGGGGCGACGTAAGGAACGATCTCTGACGCAGCGGCAGCTCGCCGCTCGATCCGGCGTGAGCTATGCATCTATACGCAGATTTGAAACGATGAGGGAGATTTTACTCACCTCATTGCTGCGGCTTGCGCAGACGCTCGGCTGTCTCGAATTTTAGTCTATAGTTATATATAAATATATATTTCTTCCATACCACGATACGGAACTGTCAGGGATGTAGACATTAAAAGTATATTCACCACGTTCCTTAGTGAAGCGATTTTCTACCGTTAGACTTGTCGTGCTTCCGTCTGGCGCCGTGTATAAGCCAAACATAGAAATATAGTCATACCCCTCTTGCATGGGTTCCAACCATATGCCGCTGTACTTTGGATGATCAGGCATTTGATACGAATCTACATAATACCATACCTCTTCTCCCGTGTATTCAAAAGTGGCACTCATCTCATCTACATCGGGCGTAAAAATAAATTCTTCTCCCAACGTGTTGACGACTTTTATGCTTATATCATACTTTTTTTGGCTGCCGCAGGCAGCAAACGATACGCAAAACACTACACATAAAGCTAAGGTTACAAACATCGCAAAAATGGGTTTCAGTCTAAGGTCTCTTTTTTTTATCTCCATAATATAACTCCTTAAAGGTTTTTATAGTGCAAATTACTCCACCCTACAAGCATAATAACATAAACATGTAAAACTCTTCGCCGCAATTTGTATATTGAATGTAAAAAGTATCATTAAAACGTAATATTTTTTTACACCTGTGTCTTTATTAAATTCGGAAATAAAATTGGTCATTTGTATCAAATGTAGACAAAATTACAAAGTCAATTCAAAAAAGCGTTGTTCGATAAAATAGAGGACGAGTACGATTTTGCAGTGGCAAATGAAGCCTATGATGAGTACATCAAGAGCGGAAAAAGAGCAAACCTATTTCCGAGTTTTGGAAGGAGCAAGCATTACAGCATACCCCCGAAAGCATGAGGCCGGCAAAGTTTGCTCTGCTCCGACGAGGGCGCGCCGCCAAAGTCGCAACTCCCTTCGCCCGCACCATGTTTAGTAGATAAAAATGCTGTCCACTGAAAATAATCATCCACGTGCATAGCACGTGGTATTTCAGTTTCGGGCATAGCCCTAATCATTACTGGCTGCGCACAA
>CALVTT010000058.1 GCA_944363045.1 uncultured Clostridia bacterium
AAGCCTCGGTTAGTCGCAGGAGTCGCGCTCCTACATTTGTCAACGGAAATTATCTGCCGAGGGGCTTTCCGACCTCGCTTTTTCAGTAACTTCCCGTCTCAACCCTATACGCCGTAATGACACAGCTTGAACATTCTACCATAATGTCAAGGCGATGTCAACGGTTTACACGCATATTTTTTATGATTTTTGCCCTTTTTCGCAAAATATAGCCGTCTTTTTTGTATTTTGAGGGGCGTTCTTCAAAAAAAGTGCGCCGCCCGCGCGCTTCATGGCGCGCGGGCGGCGTGTTCGGGACGTGCGGGCGGGCCTTGAAGCCGTGCGGACGGGCTTTTCGCGCCCTTTCAGGTTTCGCGCGCCCTCTTTTAATTATGGAAACGGGGGATGCGCTCTTTCAAAAAGGCGTAGTAGCGTTCCTTCGTGACTTCGCCGCCGAAGGAGAGCACTTCGTAAGTGACGCCCTTGAAGGTGTAGGTGTAGCCCGCGGGCGAAAAGCCGTGTTTTTCGTAGAAGCGGTATCTGCGCTCGCGCTGCTCCCGGTTGGGGGCGGAGGCGTTGCGCTCCTCCATGTCGAGCACGACGGGCATGCCCGCATAGTGCTCTTTGACCGCTTCGAGGATGCGGCCGCCGAAGCCGTGCGAACGCGCCCCCTCCTCGACGGCGAGGAAGAAGAGATAGGTGAAGTCGGTTTGTTCGACGGCGACGGTGAGCCCGACGAACTTGCCTTCCTGATAGCAGCCCGAAAAGGCGCACTCGCCCTTCTTTGCAAGGCGGCGAAGGAGAAGGAAGGGAGCGCGCTCCGCCTTAGGGAAGGCGGTGCGGTAGAGTTTTTTTAACGCGCCCTTTTGGGGTGCGTTGTGATAGGGGATAAAGGTGATGTCTTGATCGGTCATGATGTGTTTTGTTTGTTTGGGGATGACTCCCTCAGTCTCGCTGCGCTCGACAGATTCTCGCGCGGGAGAGAGAAGCGCCTTTCCTGCAAATCTCGCTTTTTATAATAAGGCGACTCCCTCAGTCTCGCTGCGCTCGACAGCTCCCTCAGGGAAGGAGCCAAGGGAGTTATCGTTTACCGCGCTTCTTAATTTTCTTCCGCGAGGAGGGTTTCCCTCCGCTGCGGTACCCAATTTGCGCCATACTTGGCGCTTGTTGTATAATAAGGACAAAACAGCGGGCGGGCGATAATGTCTGTTAAAATCAACAAACTCTTCTCGCGCGGTAGAAACCGCGCTTCGGTCAGGAAACGGCACGTACAATGTGCCGTTTCCAAGCTCGAAAGCGGTCAAAGCCCCACCGGGGCTTTGCCAAGAAAGCGCTTTCTCGCCCTCACGGCATTTGTTTTGCGAAGCAAAAGAAATGCGTGAACTTTTCTTATTCGCTTTCAAACGTCAGTTTGCCGTCCTCTTCGTCGATGATGACGGTGCCGCCCGCTTGGATGGTGCCCGCCAAGATCTCCTCCGAGAGGCGGTCCTCCACCAGCCTGCGGATGACCCGCTTTAAGGGCCGCGCGCCGAACTCCTCGCTGTACCCCTCCTCCACGAGGCGACTCCTTGCCCTGGAGCTCACTTTGATGCGGATGCCCCGCTCTTTGAGGCGCGCCTGCACGGAGGCGATGATCTTCTCGCAGATGCGCGAGGCGTCCTCCTTCGAAAGCTTGTGGAAGATGATGATGTCGTCGAGGCGGTTCAAAAACTCGGGACGGAACTGCTTTTTGAGCGCGGCGTCGATGCTTTCCTTCATGCGCTCGTACTCGCCGCTCTCCGCCTCCTCCGCGCCGAAGCCCAATGTGAGCTCCTTCACCTCGTGCGAGCCCACGTTGCTCGTTAAGATGATGACGGTGTTCTTGAAGGAGACGACGCGGCCCTTGTTGTCGGTGAGGCGGCCGTCGTCCAGAATTTGCAGAAGGACGTTGAAGATGTCGGGATGCGCCTTTTCGATCTCGTCGAAGAGGACGACGGAATAGGGCTTGCGGCGGATGCGCTCGGTGAGGGCGCCCTCGCTGTCCTCATAGCCCACATAGCCGGGCGGCGCGCCGATGAGCTTGGAGACGGAATATTTTTCCATGAATTCCGACATATCGAGGCGCACCATCAGGCGCTCGTCGCCGAAGAGGCTCTCTGCGAGCGCCTTGGAAAGGTCGGTCTTGCCCACGCCCGTGGGGCCGACGAAGATGAAGGAGCCGATGGGCTTATCGGGCGAGTTGAGCCCCGCGCGGGCGCGGCGGATGGCGCGCGCCACGGCGGAGACGGCCTCGTCCTGCCCCACGATGCGCTTGTGAAGATCGTCCTCAAGATGCATGAGGCGCTCGCTTTCCTCCTCGGTGAGGCGCACGACGGGCACGCCCGTCCAGCCGCTCACGATCTCGGCGACCTCCTCGCGGCCGATGGAAAGGTGCGTCGAACTGCGCCGCTCCAACCATGCCTGCTTCTTTTCCGCAAGTTCGCGCGTGAGCTTTTCCGCCTTGTCGGTGAACTCGGCGGCACGGGCGAAGTCCTTCCACTTGACCGCTTTCTCCCCTTCGAGGCGCACGCGCTCGAGTTGGTCTTCGAGCTCTTTGAGCTCCTTGGGGCCGTTGTAGGAGCGCAGCCGCTCGCGCGAGGCCGCCTCGTCGATGAGGTCGATGGCTTTATCGGGCAGGAATCGGTCGGTGATGTAGCGGTCGGAGAGCTTGACCGCCGCCTCGATGGCCTCGTCGGTGATGACGACGTCGTGATGCGCCTCGTACCTATCGCGAAGGCCGTTCAGGATGGTGATGGCGTCCTCGACGGAGGGCTGGTCGACGGTGACGGGGGTGAAGCGGCGCTCGAGGGCGGGGTCCTTTTCGATGAACTTGCGGTATTCGTCGAAGGTGGTGGCGCCAATCGTCTGCAGCTCGCCGCGGGCGAGCATGGGCTTTAAGATGTTGGAGGCATCTATGTTGCTGTCCACCGTGGAGCCCGCGCCCACGATCATGTGGATCTCGTCGATGAAGAGGATGATGTTTTTGTCGCGCGTCACCGTGTCGACGATCTTTTTGAGGCGCTCTTCAAAGTCGCCGCGGTACCTTGCCCCCGCCACGAGGGCGGTGACGTTCAGGGAGTACACCGTCTTGCCGCGCAAAAGCTCGGGCACTTCGCCCTGCACGATCGCCTCGGCGAGCCCTTCGACGACGGCGCTCTTGCCCACGCCCGGCTCGCCGATGAGCACGGGGTTGTTCTTGGTGCGGCGGGATAAGATCTGCACGACCTTCTCGATCTCGCTGCGCCGCCCGATGACGGGGTCGAGCTTGCCGAGGCGCGCCTTTTCCGTGAGGTCCTCCCCGTAGGCGGCAAGCTCGGGCGAGAGGGTGCGCACCTCCCCGTCCTCTTCCTCCTGCTCGTAGTCAAAGGCGGAAAAAGAGGAAAAATATTCCTCCGTGCGGCGCTTCTGGCGGTAACTTTCCGCCTGCTCCTGCGCCTTGGACTGCTCCTCGCCGGGCGCAAAGACGAGCTGTTCGACGCGCAGGGAGAGGTTGTAAAGGTCGACGCCCATGCTCTTCAAGAGCAGCACGGCGCGGCAGTCCTTCATGGAGAGCACGGCATAGAGCATATGCTCGGTGCCCGCGATGGTCTTGACGGGGCCGCGCAGGGCGACTTCCATGGCCGTCGCAAACAGCTTCTTGGTGCGCGGCGTATAGCCGCGCGCCTGCGTCGAGCGGTCGATGCTGTTGCGGAACAGCTCTTTATAGCGGTTCCTGTCGACGCCCATCTCTTTGAGCAGGCGCCCCGCCGCCCCTTCCTCTTCGCAGATGAGGCCGAAGAGGATGTGCTCGGTGCCGATAAAGCTCGTATCGTAGGCGTTGGCGATGTCGTTCGCGTACTCGATGACATGATTGAGGTGTTCGGTAAAGCGCTTATCCATAGAAGGTCCTCCCCGTTGATGTCGTAAATCGTCCGAAGCGCCGGGCGCGCCTTAGCGCCGCCCCTACCGCACGCCGGAGAGGCGGCTTCTCGCCTCCTCGCCGATGAGCCCCATGCGGCGCAGCACGTCCCCCACATAGGCGGCGCGGAAGACGTCGTACTCCCCCTCCTCGAGCGGGCTGCCGTTGATCTGGTCGATATTGGAGGGGCGCATATCGACGATGAGCCCGTCGAGCTCGTCGAGGTCTCCCTCCAAAAGCCCGAGGGCGACGCCGAACTTGACGTTCTGCATATAGCGCATGAATTCGCGCATATTGAGGCGCACGCAGTTGGTGAGGATGCCCAAAGAGCGCAGGACGAGATCGGCGATGCCGAGGCGGTCCTCCGCAAGCAGGCGCTTGCGCTCCCGGTGCTCCGCCTCGATGACCCGAAAGACGGCGTTTTCCACCGCGCCCAGGATCTCCGCCTCCGAGCGGCCCAGCGTGCGTTCGTTGCTGACCTGATAGAGCGAGCCCTCCGCCCCGCTGCCCTCGCCGTAAGCCCCGCGCACCGTGAGGCCCTCCTCGGAGAACTGCGCCGCAAAGGCGCGGATGAGGCCGCTCCTTGCCATGGCGGGCAGGAAGAGCATGACGGACGCCCTCAGCCCCGTGCCGAGGTTGGTGGGACACGCCGTGAGATAGCCGAACTGCTTATCGTAGGCGAAGGGGATGGCGGAGGCGATGATGTCGTCGATGCCCGAGAGGCGCTCGTACGCCGACGTGAGGTCGAAGCCCTTCATGAAGTACTGTTCGCGGATATGGTCTTCCTCGTTGATCATCACGGAGATGCTCTCGTCGCTGGAGATGAGCACCGCCGAGATGGCGCGGTTCTTGATGAGGTCCTGGCTGATGAGGTTGCTCTCGCGCAGGGACGCCGCCTCCTCGGCGGAGATGCCGTTCATGCGGCGCAGCGTGAAGTCCTCCACCCCGCACAGCTCGTCGGTGACGAGGCGCACGATCTCTTCGGCGAGGGCATGGTCGGTGAGGCGGTTGGGGAAGGGGTAGTCCTCGAAATTGCGCGCGAGGCGGATGCGTGTGGAGACGGCGACGTCTCCGCCCGCCGCCCTGCCGTAGGGAACGTCCGCCCGGGCGGGAAGGATGCGCTCGTGCTGTTCCTGTTCCGTCATGCTCATATGCGCACCCCGCGGATGGCGGCGGTGAGCGCTTTGACCTGCTCGCCCAGGCGCTCCGCCTCCTCGTCGTCTCCCCGCTTCAATGCCTGCTCGAGCCGCCCGCGCAGGCGCACGCGCTCCAAGAGGAGTTCGTAGTTTTCGCCCGCGTCCTCGCCCGGGGTCTTGCCCGTGTGCGTGCAGCTGCCCTGGAGCTTCAGGATGGCGGGCATGAGCTCGCGGCGGAAGGTGCGGTAGCACCGGGCGCAGCCCACGAGCCCCGTGCGGAGGTATTCCTCGAACGTCATGCCGCAGGAGGGACAGCGGCGCACTTTCGGCTTTTCCCCCGCCGTCAGCGCGGCATAGCAGGCGGGACAGAGCACCGCCTCGCGCTCCTCCCCGTCCACGACGATCTTATATTTGGATGCGGGCCTGCCGCACTGCATACAATACATGGCGTTCCCCTTGCGGGAAGGACGAAGAAGCCGCCTTCCCCCATCTTGTCCTTTATTATATCATGTTTTGCGCCGTTGTCAACCGCGGAATTTTGCGGGGCGCAAAAAACAAGCGAAAAGGCGGGCAAAACGCCCGCCGTCCGGCGATGTTGTGCTCATTTTTGACATTTTTCGGGCCTGTGCGCGGCGAGGTAGTCGTATGCCTCCTTCACGGGCGTGAAGCCGTGGTCGCCGTAGGCGCAGGAGAGGATGAGGGCGGGCTTTTCGGCGGGGGTCTTCTCCGTCCCCTCCCTGCCCTCGAAGAAGGAGACGCTTTTTATCTCCTCCCATGTAAGATAGCTGCTCTCCGCCCGCGTCGGCTTCTTATCCCAGATGCCCTCGCGGAAGAGGATGAGCTCGGTGCGCGCCCGGTAAAAGCCAACGCCGCCGTGGAGGAGCATATAGGCGCCGAAGCAGCTCAAGACGATGCCGATGGTGGTGTTGAGGAGCACGGCAACGGGGATGCCTCCGACGAGCAGCACGCCGCCGAGGAGAAGGAGCGGGAGGGTCTTGCGGCGCTTTTCGGCATCGGGCATCAAAAAGCGCTGTTCCTTTTGGGGCTTGGGCGGCCTGGGAGCGCGCTTTGCGCCCTCGGGAAGGGCGGGCGTCTCGCCGAGGAGGGTGAGGCCGCGGGCGGCGATGCACGCTTTGAGGCGGTCTTTTCCCTGCGTTTCGATGAGGGCGGGGGGCTCCCCCTTCTGCGCCTTGCGGCTGAGATAGTGCGAAGGGATCTCGAAGAGGATGCGCCATTCCCCCCGCTCGCGCGGCGTATGTCGCACGAGGACGGAGAAAAAGCGCATCTCCTTATAGGGCACGCGGATGCGGCGCTCCTTCTTTTCGCGGTCCTTGCCGTGCAGCAAAAGGGCGTCCTCCGTGAAGGTCGCGAGCGTCCCCTCGCCCACGGTGAAGCTTTCCTCGCTGTCGGCACGCTCAAAAAAGTCGCGCTCTTTTTCCTCCGCCCTATTGGCACGGCGGAAGAAAACAAAGCCGATGCCGCCCAAAAGGAGAGCGCCCAGCATTCCCCCGAGGGCGAGAAAGCCCAAAAGATACAAGTTTTCGTTGCCGAGCCCCAGCATGACGAGGCAGACGATCGCCCCGATGACGAGAAGGAGCGCGAGGACGGCTGCCGCCCAGGCAAGGCCGTTGAATGCCCTGCGCGTTCTGCCGCAGCGCGCGGCCTCATGAAGAAGAGTTTCGTTCATAGTTTATTCCTTAAAGCGGGCGCCCCTGCGCCAGACGAAGAAGAAGAGGGCGAGGATCTGCAGCGGGATGCCGATGAGGAAGATGAGCCAGATGTTCTGCCCGAAGACGAATGCCGTCAAAAAGATGCAGCCGAGGACGCTCCAGATGAGCACGGTGAGCGAGATGATGCGCACCCACTTCCACTTCCAGACGGCGCTGAAGACGAGCACCACGACGGAGGACGCCGCCACGGCGTATAAAAAGACGAGCCAGGTGTGCGGGAGCTCTCCCTTGCCGAAGATGCCCAAAAAGACATAGAGGACGACGGCCGTCAGCCAGCAGAGCCCCACCGCGCAGAGAAGTGTGATGATGCGCTGCTTGAAGCGGAAGCGCTTGGGCATGATGACCTCGTTCTTGGGCTCGTGCACGAGTTCGTCGAGCGTGACGCCGAAGAGCGCGGAAAGGTGCATGAGGATGCGTACGTCGGGGATGCCGTTGCCCTGCTCCCACTTGGAGACAGACTTATCGGAATAGTTGAGCTTTTCCGCGAGCTCGGACTGCGTGAGCCCCGCCATCTTCCTCAGGCGCATGATGTTTTTGCCGATGACCTCGGCAAGACGGTCCTGATCTTCTTCCATGCCTTGATTATAGGTCAAATAAGAGCAAAAGTCAACCGTTCTACTGTGCGTAGAGTGTGAAAAAGACGCTCTACCGCCGCGGGAGCCGACAATAGAGTGCAAAAGACGACAAGTAGGTTGCTTTTTTGTGCCCCCGTTTGCTATCATAGAGGGGAAGACGGAGCCGCGCCGCAGCGCCGCCTGCATCGGCTTTTGCGGCAGGGGCATCCCATCCCCGAGGCAGCGTCTTGAAGGGCAGCAGCCCTTTTCCCTCTCCATTCTTTGTAACAGCGCCGCCGCAGCGAAAGCTGCGGCGGCGCTGTTCATCTGCAAACTCCTTCCGCCGCGCGCCCGTGAGGGACGGGCGCGCGGCACCTCTCCTTTTAGGGCTCCCGCAAAGATTTTGCGCAGCAAAAGATTTGTGGTGAAAAAGGGTAACTCCTTCCGTCACGTTGCCGAGGACAAACCTCGGACAACGTGCCACCTCCCTCGGAGAGGGAGGCAAGGGGATAATCGATTCCGCGCTCCGACGCGGGAGGCAAGGGGATGGACGAAAGACGGGCTGAACAATCCCTCCGTCTTGCCTTCGGCAAGCCACCTCCCCTTACACAGGGGAGGCTATAATGAGGTGACTCCCTCAGTCATGCCATCGACGCTTGGCGCCGAATGGCATGACAGCTCCCCCGAGGAGGAGCTTAAAATGAGGATAACTCCTTCCGCCTCACTTCGTTCGGCACCTCCCTCGGAGAGGGAGGCAAGGGGTTTACAGATAAAGAGAACTGCCGTTATCGGAAACGTGCTTGCGAAAATAAGGTGACCCCCTCAGTCATGCCATCGACGCTTGCGCCGAATGGCATGACGGCTCCCCCGAGGAGGAGCTTATAATGAGGTGAACTCCTTCCGCCTCACTTCGTTCGGCACCTCCCTCTAAGAGGGAGGCAAGAGAATAGTTGCTTCACTTGCTTCTCAAATAATTTCCGCGAGCAAAACCACGCTTTTGCGCTGCGGGACACAAGTTGTACCCGCAGGGCACTTACTGTAAAATAAAGACAGACAAGTGCGCGGGCGATACCGCCCGTAAAAATCGCGGCAGCTCACTCCTCGCCGCGAAGATTTTGCGAAGCAGAAGATTTTTGCGAAATAATCATCCACGTGCATAGCACGTGGTATTTCAGTTTCGGGCATAGCCCTAATCATTACTGGCTGCGCACAAGT
>CALVTT010000059.1 GCA_944363045.1 uncultured Clostridia bacterium
GTGCCCGAACTTCTGCGCCGCATCTGCCCCTGTATGCTGATGAGCCCCATCACGGCGGCGCAGTACTTAGAGCCGCAGGCAGATCTTTTCGATCTCGTCATCTTCGACGAGGCGTCGCAGATGACGACCGCGGAAGCCGTGGGGTGCATCGCCCGCGCTTCGGCCGCCGTCGTCGTGGGCGATCCCAAGCAGCTGCCGCCCACCGCCTTCTTCCACTCCGCCTATGTGGACGAGGAAAACCTTGAAAACGAGGACCTTGAAAGCGTGCTCGACGACTGCCTCGCCCTCGGTATGCCCGAGCGCCACCTCATCTGGCACTACAGGAGCCGCCATGAATCGCTCATCGCTTTCTCCAACAATATGTACTACGGCGGGAAGCTTTGCACCTTCCCCTCGCCCGACGCCCTTTTGAGCCGCGTGCGCCTTGTGAAGGTGGACGGCACCTACGACAGGGGCTTTACCAAAGTCAACAAGAAGGAGGCGGAGGCGCTCGTGCAGGAAGTTGTCCGCCGCCTCAAAGATCCCGCCCTCTCGCGGCTGAGCATGGGCGTCGTCACCTTCTCGAGCGCGCAGAGGACGGCGGTCGAAAGGCTTTTGACGAAGGAGATCGCCGCAAAGAAGCTGGACGCCGTCGCCTATGAGCGCGAGGAACCGCTCTTTGTCAAGAACCTCGAGAACGTGCAGGGCGACGAGCGTGACGTCATCCTCTTTTCCGTCTGCTACGGCCCCGATGCGATGGGCAGGGTGTCGCTCAACTTCGGTCCCCTCAACCAGACGGGCGGCTGGCGGCGGCTCAACGTCGCCGTCTCGCGCGCGAGGGAGGAGATGCTCGTCTTTTCCACCCTCGAGGCCGCGCAGATCGACCTCAATAAGACGTCCTCCAAGGGCGTGGCAGGGCTCAAGGCCTTTTTGGAGTTTGCCGAAAAGGGCAGGACGACGTTGGCGGCACCCCCCTCGGCGGCGCGTTCGGGGGCGGGCATCGGGCAGTTCATCGCCGAGGAGCTCTCCGCCTTCGGCTACGAGTGCCGGACGGACGTGGGCGCTTCCGAATTCAAGATCGACGTCGCCGTGCTCGACCCGCGCGGCGGAGGCAGCTTTATCCTCGCCATCCTCTCGGACGGGGAGACGCAGTTCTCCGTCAAGGACCGCAACATCTTGCAGGTGCAGTCCTTAAAGCGGGGAAATTGGAACGTGATGCGCGTCAACAGCGTCAACTTTTACAGCAACCCCAAGCGGGAAATAAAGCGCATCAAGGAATATCTCGACCGCCTGACGGGCGCGGAACAAAAGAGCGGGGCATGGGTGCAGAAGTTCTCCCGCCCCTACCGCGCGGTGGAGGCGCAGGGCGCGGAGGTCGCCGCTTACATCACGGGCGGCGTCAACGACGGCGAAATAAAGGCGCGGCTTTCCCTTCTCGTGGCGACGGAGGAGCCCATCTCGCTGAGCTTTTTGAAAGTGCGCCTTCTCGAAACGTACGGCATCCGCAAGACGGGCGCGCGCGTGGAGGCGCGGCTCAATGCCCTCATCGACGAGTGCAAGTTCAAAAAGGAGCGCGTTTTTGGCACCGACTACTATTATAAGAACGACCGCGCCGTGCAGATCGGCAAATTCCGCGTGGAGAGCGAGCCCGTCCTTCGCGGCGAGACGGACACGACCCCCTTTGAGATGGTGTCGCTCATCAAGGCGGCGCTTTCCGAGCGCGTGAGCTTATATTTCGACGAGCTCCTCGCCCTCGCAGCGGAAGTGCTGCACCTTTCCCGCTATTCGGAAGCGTTCGTCTCCTATTTGAGCGACTGCGTCTCTTTCGGCGAGCAGAAGGGCATTTTAGTGCGCTCTGTCTCCGACCGCATCTCGCTGGCTTGACATTTGGCAAAGGGGCGGCGCGCCGAAAAGTGCGCCGCCGCGAAAAAAGAGGGCGCCGCCGCGGCAAACCGCGGCGGCGCCCACCGAAAAACGTTTCAAAAAGGAGGAGGGGCATGAAGAAGATACTCAATTTCCGGCCGCTCCTCTTTTGCGCGCTCTCGCTCATCTTCGGGCTGGAGCTGTGGGGGAGCATACGCTTTGGGGAATTTTCGCCCCTCTTTGTGCTGCTCTTCGGCGTTTTGCTGCTCCTCGCGCTGCCGCCCTTCGATAAAAAGCGGCTTTTATCGCTCCTCCTCATCCTGCCCCTCTGCGCGGGGCTGGGGATGGGGCTCATGCAGCTCTCGCTTTCGCGCTATGAAAAGGGGATGCCCTCGGGCGAATACACGGTGACGGCGACCGTCCTCTCCGTCTCCGAACGGCAGGGCTATTCTATTGCCGTGCTCAAAGATCTTTCTCTGGACGGAGAGGAGGCGGCGGGCAAATGCCGCGCCATTTTACCTGCCGACTGCGCCGTAGCGGGCGATCTTCTCGTCTTTGAGGGCGAGATAGAAAAGGGCGACCCCTTTGAAAAGAGCGCCTATACAAAGAACGACTTTGCCGCCGATATCCGCTATACGGCGACGGCGGATGAACTCATCACGACGGCGAAGGGCGGCGATCTCTTGCTGCGGCTCAACGGGCGGCTCTACGAGACGCTGCACGCCCATATGGGGCGGGACGAGGCGGCGCTCTCCTATGCGCTGCTCACGGGCAGCTCGGGCGCCATCGAGGAGGAGCTCAAAGAGACGGTGCGAAGGGACGGCATCGCCCACATCTTCGCCGTCTCGGGGCTGCACATCGGCGTGCTGTTCGGCGCGGCGATGCTTATTTCCCGCCGCCTCGGGCGCTTTGCCTTTCTTCCGTCGCTGGCGCTCGCCTTTTTATACTGCGCTTTCTGCGGCTTTACCGTCTCCTCCCTGCGCGCCGTGCTGATGTGCGGCGTGTTCGGGGCGGCGAAGGCCATCGGCAGAAAGGCGGACGGGCTGGAGACGCTCGCTCTTGCCGCCGTCCTCGTCCTCCTTCTCTTTCCCGCTCAATGGTATGCGGCGGGCTTCCGCCTCTCCTTCGGGGCGTGTCTGGGGCTCTCCCTCTTTGCGGGGAGCTTTACGCGCGCCTTTGAGAGGCTGCATCTCCCGCGCGCCGCGGCGGGCACACTGGCGGGGACGCTCGCCGCGCAGATCGCGGCGGCGCCCGTCCTGCTCTCCTCCTTCGGCTATCTCTCGGTGTGGGGGATACTCTTAAATCTCGTTCTCGTGCCCCTCGTGCCCGTGTTCTTCCTGTGCACGCTTGTCTCGGCGGCGCTCTCGCTGCTCCTGCCCTTTGCGGCGGGCGTCTTGTTGGCGCTTCCCGAAGGCCTCTTTGCCCTCCTCATCCTTCTCCTGTCCTTCTCCGCCCGCTCGCTCGTCCTTACGGGTTTTGTCCTCGGCGCGGGCGGCGTGCTTTTTGCGTTCTTCTGCGCCTTCCTCTCGCCGCGGTTTCGGATGCGCCGTTTGGTGCGCGCGGGCGTTGCCTTCGTCGGCTGTGCGCTCTTTGCGCTCGCGCTCATCGGCGGCAACTTTGTCTTTGCGGGCTGCCGCCTCACCGTCTACGAGGAAGGGGAGAGCGCTGCCCTGCTCGTGGAGACGCGCACCGAGCACATCCTCCTCCTCGACGGCGACATCTCCCTCGAGGAGTGCGAGGACTTCCTTTCCCGCACCTTTGGGGGCAGGCTGACCGCCGCCGTCGCCCTCGAAGAAGGCTCCCTCAACACGGCAGCCTTTCTGAATGCGGAGGAAGTGCGCCTTGAAACGCCCCTCGAGAGCGGCCTGCGCGAGACGAATATCGCCTTCGGCGAGCACTTTTGCTATGGGGAGCTCACCTTTTACTACACGCAAGGGGGCATTTTGCTGCTTGCGGAGGGCGCCGCCGTGGAGATAAACTTCGATGAGGCAGAGGGCGCCGCCGATTTCTTCGTGGGCAAGGGCAGCGGAGGCTTGAAATTTTTGATAGAAGATGGTATAATCAAAGCGCTATGAAGTTTACGCAGCTTGCCAGGGACTTAAAGGAAAAATTGCAGCCCCTCTATCTCATCGAGGGGGAGGAGGCGTACTTCCGCGATCACGCCGTCTTAGCTATCCGCGATGCCATGGGCATCACGCAGCCCCTTCTCAACGACGTGCGCGTGGAAGGGGAGAGCCTGAAGGGCGATCTTTCCGCCTTCCGCGATAACTTGTACGCGCTCCCTTTTCTGGACGAAAAGCGGCTCGTGCGCGTCTATGAGTTCTATCCCACCGAGCGCGAGTGGGAGAATTTTATAAAGCCCTATTCCGAAAAGCCCTGCCTCTCGACGGTGCTGCTCATCGTCAACGCGGGCAAAAAGGCGGGCGCCTGTGATCTGAAGAAGAAGGCGGGCGTCACCTATGTGGACTGCGGCAGGGAGAGCGAGGAGATGCTCTCGCGCTGGCTGTTCGGTCTCGTGCGGCGGCAGGGCATCACGATCGATACGGACGCCGCGGAGCTTCTCGTCTCCTACTGCGCGTGCGATGCGGCGAGGATGCGCCTCGAAATAAAAAAGCTCGCCCCGCTTGCAGGGGGGCGCATCACTTCGGCGCTCGTCAAAGAGTACGTCGCCAAGGACGTCGAATATAAAATTTACGAACTGACGCAGGCTGCCTCGCGCAGGGACTTTACCGCCTTTCCGGAGATCGCCTCCGACCTCATGCTCAAGGGCATGGACGAAAACGGCGTGCTCTCGGCGCTCGTCTCCCACTTCCGCATGCTGACGGAAGTTGCGAACATGGCGGGGAGCGATAAGGATGTCTCCGCCGTTCTCGGCATCAAGCCCTTTGCGGTGCAGAAGAACAGGCAGCTCGTCTCCCGCCTCGGCAGGGAGAAGGCCGCTTCCCTCTATAAAGAGCTCTTTTCGCTGCTTGCCGCCTCCCGCAGCGGAGCCTATACCAAGGCGGGCGCCTATGATGCGGCTGTTGCAAAAATATTCTTTTCTTGAAACAATTTCCGCGCAAAATGCGTCCAAAAAACTTTGCTTTTTTGCCCCGATGCGGGTATAATAAATGAGAATAGTCCGCTTACGCAAGGAGAAACCATGAAAGCCTGGGAATCGCTCAAAGAAATGTTTCAGGATACGCAGGCCATCCCGCTCTATGTGTTGGAGTGGCTGCTGCTGTTCATCCTCATTTACTTTGTTTTCCGCACGCTCAAGGAAAACAACGCCAAGTACCTCATCATCGTCTATTCCGTCCTCATCGTCGTAGTGGGAGCGGTGATGATCTTCGCGCCCGACCTCGATTCCAATGCCTACGTCATCTATCTCATGCTGATGAGCGTCTTCTTCCTGCTCCTTTTCAGCACGGAGATCAAGCGGCAGATCTGGGCGGGCAAGCGCGGCACGGCAGCAACGACGATGGAGTCGACCTCCGCCGTCGGCTCGCGGGCAGAGGAGTATATCTCCTCCATCGTCAAGGCGGTGCAGAGCTTATCCAAAGCCAACATCGGCGCGCTCATCGTGCTCTCCAACGGCAACCTCCCCAAGGAGATCATCGAAAGCGGCGTCTCGCTGGGGGCAAAGATCTCCAACCAGCTCATCGAGGGCATCTTCATCCCCAAGGCTCCTCTTCATGACGGCGCCATGATCATCTATGGCGACAAGATCCAGGCGGCGGGCTGCTTTTTGCCCCTCACCCAGCGCGACTTCCCCAAGGACTACGGCACCCGTCACCGCGCCGCCATCGGCGTCACGGAGGCGGCGGATGTCTCTGCCATCGTCGTCTCGGAGGAGACGGGCATCGTCTCCGTCGTAAAGAGAGGGGAGATCACCCGCTATGTCGATTCGGAATCGCTCAAAAAGTTTTTGCGCGACTACTATTGGAAGGAATTTAACACGGAGGGCAAACGCTCATGACGTTCGGCAAGTTTTTGAAGGACCTTTTCACCAAAAATATCGTGCTCAAGCTCATTGCGCTCGCCTTGAGTGCCGTCACGGTCATCATCGTCAATATCATTTAAGGTATGAAGAACTGTTTCAGGATCCCGCGGGTGCTGCTGCCCGCTCAAGGATTTCGTAAGTGGGCGGTCATCGCCTGCGATCAATTCACCTCCGACAGGGGGTATTGGGAGCGCGTCGCAAGGGAAGTGGGCGACGCGCCCTCTGCGTTTCATATGATCCTCCCCGAGGTGTACCTCGGCGAGAACGACGAGGAGCGCATCGAGGACATCCATAACAGTATGCGCTTTGCCCTCGAGGAGGGCTGGATGCGCAAGTCTCCCCGCGGGCTGGTGCTCGTGGAGCGCACGACGAAGACGGGCGTCCGCAAGGGGCTTCTCGTCTGCATCGATCTCGAGGAATATTCCTACGAGGAGGGCTCCTCAGCGCTCATCCGCGCCACGGAGGAGGTCGTTCCCTCCCGCCTGCCCCCGCGCGTGGCGGTGCGGCGGGGCGCGCTCGTCGAATTTCCCCACGCCATGCTCTTCTACCGTGACAAGAAGGATAAGCTCATGCGCTCGCTGGAGGGGGAGGACCTCGAAAAGCTGTATGACTTCGACCTCATGGAGCACGGCGGGCACATCACGGGCTATCTCATCCCCGAGTACCTCTCCATCGACGTGCTGCGCGTTCTTTCGGGGCTTGCGAGCCCCTGCTTTGCGGTGGCGGACGGCAATCACTCGGTGGCAGCCGCCAAGGCGTATTGGGAGGAGGTCAAGCAAAAGATCCCCGCCTCCGAGCAGCGCAACCACCCCGCCCGCTTCACGCTCGTGGAGATGGTCAACGTCTTCGACGAGGCCATCGCCTTTCATCCCATCCACAGGCTTGTCAAGGACGTCGACAAAGAGGCCTTCTGCTCGTTCTTCGCGGGCAAAGTGCCCTGCGCGCGGCGGGGGGATACGCTCTATCCCAAGCTCTCCTCCGCGCCCGAGTGCGTTTCCCTGACGGACGAGGCGATCGGGGCGTATTTGAAGCACAACGAAGGCAGCGTGGACTACGTTCACGGCAGCGATATTTTGCAGGACCCCGGCGAGGACTGTGTGGCCATTGCCATGCCGGAGCTCGACAGAGATGAAATTTTTACGACCCTCAAGAAGGGAAAGAGGTTCCCGCGCAAGACGTTCTCCATCGGCGAGGCGGAAGAGAAGCGCTACTACTTAGAGGGCAGGGAGATAAGCTATGATTAAAGTTTGTAAATTCGGCGGCACGTCCATGGCGGACGGCATGACCATGCGGCGCGTGAAGGACATCTTCGAGAGCGATCCCGAGCGCAGATACATCGTCGTCTCGGCGCCCGGCAAGCGCTTCAGCGGGGACGTCAAAGTCACCGATCTTCTCTATGAGACGGCAAAGGAAGTGGAGGAGACGGGCTCTTGCGGCGAGGCGTTCGAAAAGATCTGCGCCCGCTTCAAGGGCATCGTGCAGGAGCTCAACATCGGCCTCGATATCGACGGCATTTTGCAGGAGACGAAGGCCGCCATCGAGGAGGAAAAGAGCGCGGACTTTGCCGCCTCCCGCGGGGAATACCTTGCGGGGCGCATCATGGCGGCGCTCCTTGATATCCCCTTCATCGATGCGCGCGAGGTCATCAAATTCGACGCTTCGGGCAAGCTGGACAGCGCCCGCTCCTTCGGGCTCTTGGCGCGCGCCCTTTCGGGCAAGCCGAAGGCGCTCGTCTCGGGTTTTTACGGCGAAGGGGCGGACGGAAAGGTCAAGACCTTCTCGCGCGGCGGCTCGGATATCTCGGGCGCCATCGTGGCAAGGGCGGCGGGGGCTGCCCTCTACGAGAATTGGACGGATGTCAGCGGCTTTCTCGCCTGCGATCCCCGCATCGTAGAAAACCCCGTGCCCATCCGCTCGCTCTCCTATAAGGAGCTGCGCGAGCTCTCGTACATGGGCGCCAACGTTCTGCACAGCGAGTCCATCTTCCCCGTGCGCGAGGCGGATATCCCCATCCGCATCAAGAACACCTTCCGCCCCGAGGA
>CALVTT010000060.1 GCA_944363045.1 uncultured Clostridia bacterium
GTGGGCCTTCACGGACTTGAACCGCGGACCGATCGGTTATGAGCCGACTGCTCTGACCAACTGAGCTAAAGGCCCGTATGCGGTGCTCAACTCACAACGCTTGCTTATTTTATTACATACGGAAGATAAAGTCAAGTGTTTTTTCGCGGTTTCTGCAAAAAAAAGAGAAAAATTTTTTCGACGCGATCTCCGGCAAAATGACATCTCTCGTCAGTCTTTTCCCCTTCCCTTCTGCTACAATCGGTATAAATTCCGGCTTGGGGGAACAGATGAAAATTCAAAGCATAAGGAAGGGAGAAGATCTATACCTCTTTTTGCAGGGAGAACTCGATGAGCATTCCGTCGCGTCGCTCCGTGCGAGAACGGACGCGCTCATTGACGGCAACGCCGGCCTTTCGCGCGCGGTATTCAATTTGGCAGGAGTAAAGTTTATGGATTCGACAGGCATCGGTTTTTTGATGGGCAGGTATAAAAAACTTAGCCGCTACGGCATCAGGATGGCCGTGGAATCTCCCAACGAAGGAGCGGACAAGATCCTTTTGATGAGCGGTATCTACTCTCTGATGCCGAAGATATAGGTGATATTATGAACAGAATGAAAATTACGTTTTTGTCACGGTCGGAGAACGAGGTGTTTGCCCGCAATGTGGTGGCGGCATTTGCCCTGCCCCTTGAGCCTACCCTTTCGGAGCTTTCAGATGTCAAGACGGCTGTTTCGGAAGCGGTCACGAACTGCATCGTGCACGCCTATGAGGGAGATGAAGATTGGGTGAGCATCGAATGCCAAACGGAGGGCAACAAATTACATATCGTCGTCACGGACAGCGGCAAAGGGATCGAGGACGTCGCACGCGCCCTCACCCCTTTTTACACCACCTGTCCGGGGGAGGAGCGTTCGGGTATGGGCTTTACCATCATGCAGACGTTTATGAATGAATTTCATGTCACCTCGCAGCCCGGAAAGGGCACGCGGGTGGAGATGGCGAAATGCTTCGGCGGGACGGCGGAAGCCAATGCTCGATGAAAATGAGACGCTGCGGCTCCTGCGCGCCGCCAAGGAGGGAGACGCTGCCGCCAAGGAGGCCCTCCTCTCCCACAATGCTCCCCTGTTGAAGAGCATCCTGCGCCGCTATCTCAATAAAGGGGTCGAATATGACGACCTCTTCGAGCTCGCCTGCATGGGCCTTTTGAAGGCGATCTCTGGCTTTGATGAAAGATTCCGCGTGCGCTTTTCAACGTATGCCGTCCCCATGATCGCGGGCGAGATCAAACGCTTTTTGCGCGACGACGGCAGCGTCAAAGTCTCGCGGGCGCTCAAAAAGACGGCACGTGACATCAACGCCTTCATTGAGCGCTATACGCAGGAACATGGCGCTCAGCCCGCCGTCAGGGAGATCGCCGCAGCCTTCTCCCTTGAGGAGAGCGAGGTCGTCTTTGCCCTCGGCTCCTCACATATGCCCCTCTCCATCTATGAAGAAGCGCCGCATAAAGACGGCAACCTGCAGCCCATAGCCGATCGTCTCGCCTCGCCCGACACGCCCGAGGAGCTCATCGACAGAGTGCTCTTAAAGCAGGCGATCGAAAAGCTGCCCGAGCGCGAAAGGAAGATCGTCGTTTTGCGCTACTTCCGTGACATGACGCAGAGCGAAGTCGCCCGCCTTGTCGGAGTCTCGCAGGTGCAGATCTCGCGCATCGAGAGCAAGATCTTGTCTCGCTTCCGCGAGGAGCTGCGCTCCTAAAACCCATGCAGGGCAACCCCCTTTCTGCCGCAAAGGGAGCGCTTTTTTGCGCTCCCTTTGGTCAGTTCTCGATAAACTTTTTGAATACATCCATCATCTCGTCCGAAACGACGTGTTCGATGCGGCAGGCGTTCTCCTCGGCGACGTGCTCCTCGGCGCCCATCATCATCAGGGCTTTGGTGAGCACGCGGTGGCGTTCATACACCCCCTCCGCCTTCTTTTTTCCCGCCTCCGTAAAAGTGATGTTGCCTGTTGCGTGATCGATGTTGATATAGTTCTTGCTTTTCAGCAGGTTGACCCCGCGCGAGACGCTCGACTTGGCATAGCCGAGTTCCTCCCCCACGTCCACGGCGCGCACATTGGCGAGTTTGCGCTGCAATAGTAAGATGGTCTCTAAATACATCTCCTCCGATTCTCTCGTCCGTTTGATGGCCATGCGCGCACCTCCTTTTTCTATTATAACCGATTTTATCTTCCTTGTAAAGAGGAACGGGTTGAAATTGCCGATTTCCTCCGAAAACAGCCCCTATTCGATGCGTTCAAAGGCAGAGGCAGGCTGGCGGCAGACGGGGCAGCTGAAATCGGGCGGCAGTTCCTCCGCCTCGTGGATATAGCCGCACACCGTGCATCTATATTTGTGCATCTTCTTTTCAAGGGGCTCGTTGCAGGGGAGAAGCTCCAAGAGCTTTTTTGCTGCCTCCACCGGGAAATCGGGAGCGGGCGGCTCCTGTACCCAGGAGGCGAGCAATTCGTGCGTGTTGGCGCTCTGCGGCAGCATATAGCCCGATTCGCGCAGCAAATCTTCGTTGACGAGCCGCAGCGAGCGCTCCACGGCCTTCAAGAGGCGATACAGCTCCCCGCTCTCCGCCTCTCTTGCAAGCAGTCTCGCCATTCCCTCCGCCTTCGCCTTGTTATTCGCAAGCGTATGCGAAGGCGTCAAAACGTGCTCCGCCTTCTTTTGCTGGGGCGGGTATTCCTCGGGCACCATGGAGATGGCTTTGCTCGGGCAGGCGTCTGCACACATACCGCAGCCGATGCACTTACTCAGATCGATGATGCTGTCCTCGGTGTCCGTGGCGCCCGTGGGGCAGACATAGAGGCAGAGGCAGTCTTTGGTGCAGAGGCGCAGGTTGCGAACGGCAAGCATTTTCATTTTGAGGCCCTCCCTTCCACTTCTTCAAGCTTCCATGCGGGCACCTTGCAGACGGGGCAGAGCGCGGGCGGCCGATCGCCTACATAGACGAACCCGCAGATGGAGCATACCCAGATGCGGGTATCCCGCAAAAATGCGTCTCCTTCCCGTTTATAGCGCTGCATGAGGGTATGCAGGATGGCGGTCACCTTTTCTCCCCAGACGCAGATGCGCGCCGTGCCGCGGTCGCCTTCCTCGTCTGCTGCCGTACGGAGAGCGGGATACCCTGCCGCAAGATCGGCGGAAAACAGCCCGTCGAGTTCTTCAAGGCCCGCACGGGCGGGCGCGGGCGAAGCCGCTGTAAAATATTCGGCAAGTTTCAAAAAGAGCGCCGACTCCTCCGCCTTGTACTGCTTCTCGCAGCCGCGCGCAAGGTTGGAGCACAGCGCCGCCAGCGCGCCGAAGGAAAGCTCCTTCATCTCCTCGTCTCCTTCATGAACGGGCGCTGCGGCGGGCTTGACGGCGGGAGCGGGTCTTTCTTCGCCCTCCTCGGGCACAAAGGCTGATCTTGCCGCCCCGCACAGGGGGCAGACCCAACTTTCGGGCAGCTCCGAAAAGGGCGTGCCCTCTTTTTCCTCGTCATAGACATATCTGCAAACGGAACAGATATATTTCATGGCTTTTCCTCCCTGTCATGCTCGGTTTTTGCTGCATCAACAGCTAAAAACTTCCCTATTTCCGATTATATCATGAAAACAGGCAAATTGCAATAGGGGCGGGCAAAATAATAGTAAAATCTGAAACTTTCAAGTACAGCGAGAGAGCCCGATATGCTCGGGCTCTCTCCTTTCCGCAGGGGAGCGGATCATTTAGATGCAAGTTAGTCATCTGCCGATGGGCTCGTAGGTGTAGCCGCCGTTGCCGTCGGGCTCCACGCGGTAGCTTTGAAAGTCTCTGCCGCTGCCGAGGCGGAGGAAGATGTATTCCCTGCCGCGGTAGCTGTCTTTCTCGAAGTAGAAGACTTGACGCCTGCCGTCCTTTTCGGTGATCATCTCGAGCTCGTGCTCTCTCCCCTCTTCCTCAAAGGAGAAGGCGCTGCGCTCGACGACGCGCCCGTTCTCGCGGATGGAGTAGCTGTATTCCAGCTCGTACTCGCCTTCCTCCGAGCTCTCGCTCTGCTCCACCCAGACGGTGCGGCCGCCCGAAAGCGTCACGCGGAATTCGGTCTCGCTCTCGTACTCGTCGCGCTCCCGTTCGATGTCGCGCACGCCCTGCACGGGGTACTCATTGCCTTCGATGACGAGGACGCCGCGGATCGCATATTCCTCTTCCTGTTCGTCCTCCCATCTGTCGTCCCAATCATCGTGATCGTCAAAGTCGTCGTCGGGGATGAGCGTCTTATTGAAGTACATCACATATTCGTCGGTGCCGCCGATGCCCTTATAGGAGACAGTCATCTTCTCCTCGTATTCGCTGCGGTCGGAGGCCTCCTCGCGTACCGTGAAGGCGCTGCCGTTCAAAAAGCTGTCCACAAGCTGCATATAGCCGTCAAGTTCGGAAAGATCGGCGCCGTCCGCTGCGGGCATCTCTTGAGTATCGTCTTTCATTGTTACAGCCGTCGTGGCAGGGCTCTCCTTAGCCGATCCCGTCGGCTGGGGAAGGGATGCCTCCATCGACTCGATGAGCATTCCCGCCGTGGCGGCGCTGACGCCGTAGACGGACTCGCTCGAAGCGGGCGTTTCGCTGTTGCCGCCGAGTGCGGTCCCGCCCGTATTGCAGGCGGTCGCCCCGAGGGCAAGTGCAAGTGCAGAAGCTGCCAGAATGAGGGTGATCGTCTTTTTCATTGAAGTGTTCTCCTTAAAATTGATCAGGGGTTTGTTCCGGAAGTTTTTTCCCTTTGCACCTATATAACAAATCAGCTCTCCCCTTTTGTTGGAAAAAAAGCAAAATTTAGCAAAAAAATTTTTCTTCCCCTTGACGAAGCACCGACAGCTTTGCTAAAATAAAAGAAGAAAGAATATTTTACGGTTTTTACCAACAATCGGACCTATTCGGTTGTTTATATTATGGAAAGAAGATGAGAGACGAAAATCTGGAGAAAAGCGTCGAGGCGCTGCGGCAGGGCGATACGCGGGCGTTCGATCACATCTACGAGCGCACCAACCGCGCCGCCTGGTTCACCATCCTCTATCTCGTGCATGACAAGATGCACGCCGAGGATATCTTGCAGGAGACGTACCTTCGCGCCATGCGCTCGCTTTCGCAGTACCGCGCGGGCAGCAACTTCACGGCGTGGCTGTGCACCATCGCCCGCTCGCTCGCCCTCAACCACCTAAAAAAGGCCAAACGGGAAGTTTCTACCGACTTTGAGGCGGACGCCTATAAATATGGCACGCGCGAGGCGGAGATCCCCTATCTCTTCGACCTCGCCGCCCGTATCTTAACGCCCGAGGAATATGAAATAGTCATGCTATGCCAGGTCTCGGGCTACAAGCGGCGGGAGGTTTCAAAGATGCTCGGCATCCCCATCGGCACCGTCACCTGGCGCAACAACGAGGCACTCAAAAAGCTTAGAGCACACTTAAAGGAGGACAACGCATGAAAGACATCAAGAAACTTTTGAAAGCGGATGCGGCGCGCGTCCTCCCGGACGATAAGCTCAAACAGAACATCAAGGAAGAGCTCGGCTTTCAGGCGGCGCCCGCCGATGCGCCCGTGCTTGCGCGCGCCGACGGCGGCACGCAGGAGGGAAGTGATCGGCGCAAGGTGTTTATCCCCCTCGTATCCGTCGCTGCCATCCTCGTTGTTCTGGCGATCCTCCTGCCCATCCTGCTCCCTTCCTCCCCTTCCCCCGTTCCCCCTATCGGCGGCAACAAGTTTATGGAGATCACCAACGCCGACTCCTTCTATGCCTATGGAGCAGCTTCCGTCGGTTCCCTTCTTGCCTCGGAGAGCGACGCTTCCCCCGTGCAGGCCGTCAAAGCACGTGACACCGCCCAAACGCAGACGCAGCCGATCGAGACGGTCAACCGCTACATGGCGCTCGTTGAAGGGCTTTTGAGCGAGGATGCCATCGAAGCGACCGCCGTCGCGGGCGATATGGGCTATGCGTTCGGCATGAACATCGGCTATACCGACCTTTTGGGCGAGGCAGCGCACTACAAGCTCTACTACAACAAGCAGTTTTTGAGTGCCGAAAAGGAGGAGGACGAGACGGAGGAGGAATACGCCATCGAAGGCGTGCTCGTCGCCGAAGACAGGACGTATCCCGTCAGCGGCAACTACGAGACGGAGAGCGAAGAGGACGAGACGGAGGGCGAGCTCTACTTCCGCGCTTATCTCGATGAGGCGAAAAGTTCGTATATCGAAGTGACGCAGGAATATGAATCGGAGAGCGAGGACGGCGAGAACGAGACGGAGCGCGAATACGTCTACTCCCGCTACGAAAACGGCCGCCTTGCCGAGCGCACGACCGTCGAATACGAGTCGGAGGGCGAGGAGCTTGAACTCATGCTCTCCATCACGCGCGGGAGCGAGCGCGACGTCCTCACCTTCGAGAGCGCCCGCTTAAATGGCGAAACGGTGCTGCTCGCCGAAGGCACGCTCTCGGGCGAGCGCGTGCGCTTCACCGTCTATATCCGCGAGGGCGGCTATCACTACGTCTTCGAGGACGGCTCCTTCTCCGATCATGACCGCTACGACGACGATGACGATGATGATGACGATGATGACGACGATGATGACGACGATCGCCGCCGCTCCGCCAAAGCCTCCGTCACGGCATGATCATTGGACTATTTTATAAGCAAAGACGCTGCCGCGCAGTTGCGCGGCAGCGTCTTTGCAATATCTCTTGGCTGATATATATCAGAGCGGAGCGAACTTAAAGGAGGGACTTGTAGAGGGCGATGATGTCCTCCTTGGTGGGATCCTTAGGGTTGCCGGGACGGCAGGCATCGTCCATCGCCGACTGTGCAAGGAAGTCAAGATCCTCCTCCTTGACGATGTTCTTGAGGTCCTTGGGGATGCCGACATCTTCGGAGAGCTGCTTGACGGCAGCGACGGCGGCCTTTCTTGCGTCCTCGAGGCTCATCTCATCGATGCCCTTGACGCCCATCGCCTTGGCGATGTCGCGGTACTTCTCGCCCGTTGCCTCTGCGTTGTATTCCATGACGGTGGGCAGCAGGATGGCGTTGGCGACGCCGTGAGGGGTATCGTACAGCGCACCGAGAGGGTGTGCCATGGAGTGCACGATGCCGAGGCCGACGTTCGAGAAGCCCATGCCCGCGATATACTGACCGAGCGCCATGCCCTCTCTGCCTTCGGGAGTGTTGGCGACGGCGCCGCGCAGGTTCTTCGAAATGATCTCGATGGCTTTAAGGTGGAACATATCACTCATCTCCAAAGCACCCTTGGTGATGTAGCCTTCGATGGCGTGGGTGAGCGCGTCCATACCGGTGGCAGCCGTGAGGCCCTTGGGCATGGAGCTCATCATATCGGGATCGACGACGGCAACGACGGGGATGTCGTGCACGTCGACGCAGACCATCTTGCGGTTCTTCTCGGTATCCGTGATGACGTAGTTGATGGTGACTTCGGCTGCGGTGCCGGCGGTCGTGGGAACGGCGATGATGGGCACGCACTTGTTCTTGGTGGGAGCTACGCCCTCAAGGGAACGCACGTCGGCAAATTCGGGGTTGGCGATGATGATGCCGACGGCCTTGGCGGTGTCCATGGAGGAGCCTCCGCCGATGGCGATGATGCAGTCTGCGCCGCTCTTCTTGAAGGCTTCCACACCCGTCTGGACGTTCTCGATCGTGGGATTCGCCTTGATCTGCGAGTAGATCTC
>CALVTT010000061.1 GCA_944363045.1 uncultured Clostridia bacterium
AAGCTCACCGAGCTTTTCAACTATCACATCCCCGCGCGCTGGTCGGTGGCGCACCTCTATCAGGCGATCCTGAACGGCGAAGAGCACGTTAAGGACATCGTCTTCCAGACGACGCTCGAAGGGTACATCCACTGGATGCTGACGGGCGAGAAGGTCATCGGCATCGGCGAAGCTTCGGGCATGTTCCCCGTCGACCCCGAAACGAGGCAGTACGACGCGGGCATGCTGAAAAAGTTCAACGACCTTGTCAAGGACAAGGTGCCCTTCAAGGTGGAGGACATCCTGCCCAAGATCTTGGTCGCAGGCGACGAAGCGGGCCGTCTGACCCCCGAGGGCGCAAAGCTCCTCGACCCGACGGGCACATTGCAGCCCGGTATCCCGCTCTGCCCGCCCGAAGGCGACGCAGGCACGGGCATGGTCGCGACCAATTCCGTCAAAAAGCGCACGGGCAACGTCTCTGCGGGCACGAGCGTGTTCGCGATGATCGTGCTCGAAAAGGCACTCTCCAAAGCGTATCCCGAGATCGACCTCGTCACGACGCCCGTGGGCGACCTTGTCGGTATGGTCCACTGCAACAACTGCACGTCGGACATCAACGGCTGGGTGGATCTCTTCGGCGAATTCGCCAAGATCCTCGGCGTCGACATCCCCAAGTGGAGGCTTTACGACGAGCTCTACTTCGCCTCCGAAAAGGGCGATAAGGACTGCGGCGGCTTGCTTGCCTACAACTATGTGTCGGGCGAGCACGTCACGCGCGTGGACGCGGGAAGGCCGCTCTTCGTGAGGACGTCGGAGAGCAAATTCGATCTTGCGAACTTCATGCGCGCCCATCTTTATACGGCGTTCGGCGCACTCAAAGTGGGCTGCGACATCATGCTGCGCGAAGAGGGGGTCAAGCTCGACCGCATCACGGGTCACGGCGGGCTCTTCAAGACCGAGCGCGTGGGGCAGAGCTATCTCGCGGCTGCCATCAACGCGCCCGTTACCGTCATGAAGACGGCGGGCGAAGGCGGCGCATGGGGCATCGCCATCCTTGCAAACTATATGGTCACCAAGGAGCAGGGCGAAAGCCTTGAAGACTACCTCGAAAACAAGGTGTTCGCAGGGCAGGAGGGCGTCACGCTCGCTCCCGATCCCGCCAACGTCGAAGGGTTCGAAAAGTTCGCAAAGCGCTATGTTGCGGGGCTTCCCATCGTGCGCGAGGCAGTCGTCAGCCTGAAAGACTAAATAAGTTCGTCTTATAGGAGGAATTAAAAATATGTTAGAAGCTTTGAAGGAAAAAGTGCTCAAGGCCAATCTCGATCTGGTCAAGCACAAGCTCGTGCTCTTCACCTGGGGCAACGTCTCCGAGATCGACCGTGAGAGCGGGCTCGTCGTCATCAAGCCCTCGGGCGTCGAGTACGACGACATGAAGGCGAGCGACATGGTCGTCGTCGACCTCAACGGCAAAGTGGTGGAAGGCGATCTGCGCCCTTCGTCGGATACGCCCACGCACCTCGAACTTTACAAGGCGTTCCCCGACCTCGGCGGCGTCACGCACACCCATTCGACGTTCGCGACGAGCTGGGCGCAGGCGGGGCGCAACATTCCCTTCTACGGGACGACGCACGCCGACTACTTCTACGGCGACATCCCCTGCGCACGCTCCTTAACGCGCGAGGAGATCGAGGGCGAGTACGAGAAGAACACCGGGCTCGTCATCATCGAGAAGTTCAGGATGGAGGGCTTGAAGCCCCTCGAAGTGCCGGGCGTCCTCGTCAAGAGCCACGGCGTGTTCGCCTTCGGCAAGGACGGCGACAACTCCGTGTATAACGCGACGGTCATCGAGGAAGTCGCCAAGATGGCGACGATCACCGAGATCGTCAATCCCAACGTCGAGCGCGCCGATCAGTTCATGATGGACAAGCACTATCTGCGCAAGCACGGCAAGAACGCCTACTACGGGCAGATCAAACGGTAAAAAAAGGGGCGCATATGATCGTTACGGAAGTTATCCCATATACGCCCGATCCCAACAAGCGCGCAAAGCGCATCGAGGAGACTGCGAACGCACACGAGGCGCGGGGGGAGGAACTCGTTTCCGCCCTGTCGACGCCCAACTGCGGCGCAATCCTCATTTTTCGCGCCCCGCAGGCGGACTGCGGGAAAAATCAAAATAGGTAGAGGAAAGTAAAAATGAAAGAAAAAGTTGTTTATTGGCTGACCGGTTCCCAGACCCTTTACGGCGACGACGTGCTCGCACACGTTGCCCAGCACTCCGAAGAGATGGCAAATTACGTCAACGAGCACGTTCCCGTGACGGTGAAATACCTCACGACCTGCAAGAGCTCGGAAGAGATCGTTGCCGCCGTCAAGAAAGTCAACGCGGACGACGACTGCATCGGTATCATCACCTGGTGCCATACCTTCTCGCCCGCCAAGATGTGGATCAAGGGCCTCAAGATGCTGCAAAAGCCCATGTGCCATTTCGCAACGCAGTACAACGAGAGACTGCCTTACGACACCATCGACATGGACTTCATGAACGAGAACCAGGCAGCACACGGCGACAGAGAGTTCGGTTATATCGTCTCCCGCCTGCGCATGGACAACAAGGTCATCGTCGGCTACTATAAAGATCCCGAAGCGCTGAAAGAGCTCGCTTCCTGGTGCAAGGTGGCTGCGGGCTATGCCTTCTCCAAGCAGGTCAAGGTGTGCCGCTTCTCCGATAACATGAGGAACGTCGCCGTCACCGAAGGCGATAAAGTCGCGGCGCATATCGAGATGGGCTGGGAAGTCGACTACTATCCCGTCGGCGATTTGGTGGACGTCATCGATACCGTCACGGACGCGGAAGTGGACGCGCAGATGGCGGAATATGCGACGAAGTACACGATGGGCACCGACCGCATCGACGTCGTGCGCGAGCAGGCGAAGTATGAGATCGCCATCGACAAGTTCTGCAAGGAAAACGGCGGCTATATCGGCATCGTCGATCACTTCGGGGCGCTCCACGGCATGAACCAGCTGCCCGGGCTCGCCATCCAGGATCTGCAGGGCAAGGGCTACGGCTTTGGCGCGGAAGGCGACTGGAAGATCGCGGCGCTCGGTGCCGTCATGCAGTATATGGCAGGGCAGAAGGGCACCGGTCTTATGGAAGACTACACCTACGACCTTGTCGACGGGCTCTGCCTCGGCGCGCACATGCTCGAAGTTTCCCCTCAATTCGCTTCGACCAAGCCCGAGATCCAGGTGCATCCGCTCGGCATCGGCGGCAAGTCCGATCCCGCCCGCCTCGTCTTCGAGGGCATCGAAGCGCCCGAAGCCATCGCCGTCTCCATGGTCGACATGGGCGACAGGATCCGCCTCATCGTGCAGAAGATCGAGCTCGTGAAGTATCCTCATAAGATGCCCAAGCTCCCCGTCGCGGGCTGTATGTGGAAGTACAAGCCCAACTTCAAGGAGGGCGTCGCGGCATGGATCTATGCGGGCGGCGCGCACCACACCGTCGTTTCCTCCGTTGTCACCGCACAGGAGATGGTGGACCTCGGCAATATGTGGGGCATGGAAGTCGTGCTCATCGACGAGAACACCAAGATCGACGAGTTCAAGAAGCAGCTCATGTGGTCGGATCAGATCTGGAAGACCAAACTTTGATCGCATGATGAACGTGCGGGGCGGTACGGCGTACCGCCCCGTATTTTGTGAGGTGCTATGTTTTATAAAAAGTATATCTTCGGCGATACCGCCGTCTGCTATATCGAAACGCCCGTCGAAGGGCATGAGGGCAAAACGACCGTCGGTTTGACCGCCTATCCCGCCGAACAGATGCCCGACGACTATGCGAGCCTTTGCTGTGACAGCCTCGTGCAGGCCGCCTTTACGGGGGACGAAGGGCTCATCGACTACACGCAGGGCGTCACCATGCGCAACCGCGAGGGGACGCTCGTCAAGGTAGTGTCGCAGGAGGCGGACGGGAAGGGGGTCAAGACCCTCCTTGCGGACGGGCGCGGCAATCGATATACACACGTTTTGAACTATTCCGAAAGGACGGGCGTGTTCACTTCGTACATCGTCTACGAGAATGCCTCCGGGGAGATGAGGACGCTCGAGATGCTGGAGAGCCTTTCTTTGAGCGGCATCGTCGCGCCGTCCGCCGCCGTCAAGTCGACGGTCGGGCTGCAGCTGCACCGCATGACGAGCGCCTGGTCGCGCGAGTGCCGCCTCAAGACGGATGCATTTTCCTGCCTCGGGCTGGACATGAGCTGGGGGCGGTACGGCGCGAAAGTGGAAAAGTGGGGGCAGATAGGCAGTATGCCCAACCGCGGCTATTTCCCCTTCGCCGCCATCGAGGACGGGGATGCCGACATCACTTGGGGGGTCATGCAGGAGGCACCCTATTCCTGGCAGATGGAAGTGTACGAGGAGAAGGAGAGCTGCTCCCTCTCCTGCGGCATGGGAGACTATGAGTTCGCCCATTGGCGCAAGAACATCCCCGCAGGCGGCACGTTCACGACCCCCAAGGCGTTCTTTACCGTCAAGAGGGGCGGCGTCAACGCCGTCTGCAACGCCTTCGTGCATGAACAGGATGCCCGCCTCTCCGTCCCCGCGAGCGAGGAGGAGATGCCCGTCCTGTTCAACGAATACTGCACGACGTGGGGCGTTCCCTCCGAGGAGAACATCACCGCCATCCTCAAAGCCATCGAGCCCTTTCCCATCGGCATCTTCGTCATCGACTGCGGTTGGTATAAGCCGGACGACAAGGGCTGGTGCAACGCCATCGGCGATTGGAAGGAGAGCAGGCTCCTCTTTCCCGACGGCATCGCCGCCGTCGCCAGGCGCATCCGCGAGGCGGGCAAGATCGGGGGCATCTGGTTTGAGTTCGAGAACGCGGGCAGAGATTCGGAGTACTTTTACGACGAGGACAGGATGCTCAAGCGGGACGGCAAGGTCATCACCAGCAAGAACCGCCGCTTCCTCGATCTGAGAGAGCCCGAAGTTGTAGCGTATCTCAGCGAGCGTCTGCTCACCTTCATGAAGGACAACGGCTTTCACTATATTAAGATCGACTACAACGACACCTACGGCATGGGCTGCGACGGGGCGGAGAGCCTCGGCGAGGGCGGGCGGCAGGTCGCCGAAGAGAGCCTTGTGTGGCTTGAAAAGCTCAAAGAGGCGGTGCCCGATATAGTCATCGAGAACTGCTCCTCGGGCGGCAGCCGCATCGAACCGCTCAGAATGAGCATGGTCTCCATGTGTTCCTTCTCGGACGCGCATGAGTGCGCGGAGATCCCGCTCGTCGCCGCGAACGTCTCCCGCATCGTTCCCGCGCGGCAGTCGCAGATCTGGGCGGTCCTAAGGGATAAAGATACGCCCTCGCGCACCGTCTATTCGCTGTGCGCCGCCATGATGGGGCGCATCTGCCTCTCGGGCGACGTCCTTGCGATGAGTGAGGAGAAGGTGCGGCTCATCGGGGAGGGGCTCTCCTTCTATCAAAAGATCAAGCATATCGTCCGTGACGGCGATATCCGCGCCGTCGACTGCACCGTTGAGTACTACCGCAAGCCCGTCGGCAGGCAGGTCTACGTCAAGGAGCTCGGGGGCGAGCGGCTCGTCATCGTGCACTTTTTGGACTGCGCGGAGGAGCTTTCTCTGCCGATGGCAGGATACCGCCTCGAGAGCGCCTTCACCGACCTTGTTTTTTCGGCAGACGGCGAGCTCAAGATCGAGGGCAGGCCGTTTACGGCGGGGGCATTCCTCTTGGCGCGCGCCTAAAAAGGGCGGGGCTGCCTGCGGGCGGCTCAACTAAAAATTTTGTGAATGTTGGCTCGGGCGTTGACTTTTGGCGCCCGAGCCATTATAATAGAGGGGAAGTATCGTACAAAAGGAGAAGATATGGACCGCTTGCAGCAGGCGAAAGCGCTTTTGAAAGCGCACGGGCAGGAACATCTGCTTGCCTACTTTGAAGAACTTGGCGAGGGGGAGAGAGAGGGTCTCCTAAAAGAGATCGAGAGCATCGATTGGAGCATCTTTTCTCCCGAGGCGCGCGTGCAGCCCCCCGAGGGAGACATCACGCCCATCGAGGGCATGAGCACCGCAGAGATCGAGGCGCAGAGGGAAACGTTCTTTGCCGTAGGGTGCGAGGCCATCCGCGGGGGCAAAGTGGCGGCTCTCCTGCTTGCGGGCGGGCAGGGCACGCGCCTCGGCTATAACGGACCCAAGGGCACGATGGACATCGGCCTCACCCGCCCCCTCTATATCTACGAGTGCCTCATCAACAACCTCCTCGAGGTGTGTAATGCCTGCGGTGCCTATGTGCCGCTCTACATCATGACGAGCGACAAGACGGACCGAGAGACGCGCAGCTTCTTAAAAGAGCATGGCTATTTCGGCTATCCCGCGGAAAAGGTGCGCTTCTTTTTGCAGGACATGGCCCCCGCGACCGACTTTGAGGGCAAAATTTTGCTCGAAGGCAAGGGGAGGCTCGCCCTCTCGCCCAACGGCAACGGGGGGTGCTTTTCCTCCCTCCGCCGCGCGGGACTGATGGAGGAGGCCGCCAAAGAGGGCGTGGAGTGGTTCAACGTCTTTGCCGTCGACAACGTCCTCCAGCGCATCGCCGATCCCGTCTTTGTGGGCGCGACCATCCTTGCGGGCGCGGGCTGCGGCGCCAAGTTCGTCAGAAAGTGCGAGCCCGAGGAGCGCGTGGGCGTCCTTTGCAGGCGGGGCGGCGTGCCCGACATCGTCGAGTATTACGAGCTCTCGAAGGAGATGGCAAACGAGCGCGACGAACAGGGCGGGCTCGTCTATTCCTTCGGCGTCACCTTAAACTATCTTTTCCGCCGTGAAATGCTCGAAAAGATCGTGGGAGCGGTCATTCCCGTGCATCGGGCGAAGAAGAAGGTGCCCTGCCTCAACGCGGCGGGCGAACTTGTAAAGCCCGAGGCGGAGAACGGCTATAAGTACGAGACGCTCGTCGTCGACGTCGTGCGGCTGATGGGCAGCTGCCTTCCCTTCGAGGCGGTGCGCGAGCGCGAATTTGCGCCCATCAAGAACGCCGAGGGCAAGGACAGCGTGCAGTCGGCGCGCGAACTTTTGAAATTCAACGGAGTGACATTGTAATGGAAGAACAGGCATCCCAAGTGACGATGGACTTTGCGGCGCAGCTCATTGCTTTGAGCCGCGTCATCGTCGATATCTTCAAGACCAACGATTTAGAGAGGCTCCCCGAGATGAACCGCATCATCAAGGAGATGTACCGTTTGCAGCACGGCAGCGAGGACCCCGCCATGCAGACCATCGATGTGGAGGCGAACGTCATCTATACCAACTTCGACATGCTCGTCAAAGTCTTAAAGACGGCGGAGTCGGATACCGACCTTCCCTCTCTGCAGAACGCGGTGAATAAGTTCCTCCACAATATAAATGAGGCTACTGTAAATATCGCCGCCATGTTCGGCTTGCTCTGACGCCAAATTTGCGGCGCAATACTTTGTCCTGCTGCGGCAACCCTCAGTCACTTACCTCTTAAGTAAGCTCCTTCGGGTTTTCCTCGCACTCCTCGTCTTGCTTGCAACTTTGACGTCAGGATGGGCTTGAAACTGCGGCGTTACGATGGGCTTGGGAGTGGAACGCCAAATTTGCGGCGCAATACTTTGTCCTGCTGCGGCAACCCTCAGTCACTTACCTCTTAAGTAAGCTCCTTCGG
>CALVTT010000062.1 GCA_944363045.1 uncultured Clostridia bacterium
TGGTCGGAGCTCAACGGCATCCACAACCGCACCGACTACGACCTTTCCCGCCATCAGGAATATTCGGGCAAGAGCCTTACCTACGTCGACCCCGTCACGGGCGAGAAGTACATCCCCTACGTCATCGAGTACTCCATCGGCGCAGACCGCCTGATGCTCGCAGTCCTCTCCGAAGCGTATGACGAGGAGACGCTCGAGGGCGGCGACGTGCGCACCGTGCTGCACTTCCACCCCGCCATCGCAGCGTATAAGGCGGCAGTATTGCCCCTTCAGAAGAACCTCGCGCCCAAGGCGAAGGAAATTTTGGCGCAGCTCAAAAAGCACTTCCCCGTTGCCTACGACGAGGCGGGCTCCATCGGCAAGCGCTACCGCCGCCAGGACGAGATCGGCACTCCCTACTGCATCACCATCGACTTCGACACGCTGGAAAACGACACCGTCACCGTCCGCGACCGCGACTCCATGGAGCAGGTCCGCCTGAATATAAGGGAGCTCGTCGGTTTCCTCCGCGACAAGTGCGCGTTTTAAGTTCACACTTTTTTGCGTACCGCAAAAAAGTCGTGAGGGGTGAGAAAGCGCTATCTCCCTTGCCTCCCTCTCCGAGGGAGGTGCCCCGAAGGGGCGGAAGGAGTCATCTCATTTATAGTTCACGCATTTCTTTTGCTTCGCAACCCAAAATCACAAGAGCCGAGCCCTCGGCTCTTTTTTGCGCCCCACCCCTCGGCTCCCTCCCCGAGGGCGAACAAATGCCTTCTAAATATGGAAATTCCTTATTTTTAGCGCCTTCTTGAGGGAGCTGTCGCGGCATCCGAAGTTTGCTTCGGTGCCGCGACTGAGGGAGTCGCCTTATTTTCGTAAGCGCGCTTCCGATAACGGCAGTTCTCTCCTCCGAGCAAAACTCCTTCCGTCTGCTTTGCAGACACCGTCTCGCGCGGTAGAGACCGCGCTTCGGTCAGAAAATTTCCCCACAATGGGAAATTTTCAAGTTCGCAAGTGGTCAACGCCACACCGTGGCGTTGCCAAGAAAGCACTTGCTCACCCTCCAAGAGGGAGGCAAGGAAATTTGCGCCCTCACCGCCATCGTCCGCCACCATCTCGCCCCCCATTTCACCCATTTGTCATATCTCTTTGTACACTTGTCATAAAAATATATGATATTTCCCCCTCCCAACCGTTGACAAAGGCGCAAAAAACGCCTATAATCAAGATGAAAGCCGGCCGCCGATCGTTTTTCCACTCCACCCCGCGGCCAAAACGGAGGACTCATGCAGCCCATCGAACTCATTCTCTTGCTCTACGGCGCGGCGGCGCTCATAGCCGCGCTCCTCTATATCCCCAAGCTCGTGCAATTTTTGCACTGCTTCCGCCCGACCGAGCGGCGCTTTGCCCGCGAAAAGCGGCGCATCGCCCTCCTCGTTCCCGCCCGTGACGAGAGCCGCGTCATCGGCGACCTCTTCGACTCCATCCTGCGCCAGACCTACGACCGCGAGCTCATCGACGTCAACGTCATCGTCAAGTCCGAAAAAGACCCCACGGTAGAGATGGCTAAGAAGCTGGGCTTTTCCGTCTTTGTCCTGCCCGAGCAGACCTGCAAGGGCGCCGCGCTCGACGGATGTTTGCAGCAGCTCGGCCGCGAAAATTGGCGAAAATGCGCCGCCTACTGCATCGTAGACGCCGACGCCGTGCTCGCCCCCGACTATGTGGAGCAGCTCAACAACGCGCTCGACATGGACGCCCACATCTATCTCTCGCGCAAGCGCATCAAGAACTACTTGGGCGACAGAAAGAGCCGCAGCCTCTTTTGCAACTGCTCGGCGCTCAACTATCCCCTGCTCGACGACATGGGCAACAACTACCGCATGAAGAAGGGCGTTCCCCTCAATATGTGCGGGCAGGGCATGATGGTGCGCACGGACGCCATCGAAACGATCGGCGGCTGGCCCTACCGCTCCCTCACCGAGGACTACGAGATGAAGATGGACAGCTTTTTGAAGGGCTTCAAGTCCGTCTATTATCCCTACGCCATCCTCTATACCGAGGAAGTCGTCAAGCACGGCGAGGCATGGCAGCGCCGCCTGCGCTGGGTGATGGGCTTCACGCAGTGCGACCACCGCTATAAAAAAGAGGTGCAGAAGGCGATGCGCGAGAAGAAGTACCCCTTCTTCGCTTGGTACGATACCTTCTTCGGCATCGTGCCGCCCGTCATCTTCATCGTGGCGACTGCCCTCGCCACCCTCTCCGGCCTCGTGCTCACCGTTGTCTACGCGGCAATGGGCAGCCTCCTCTGGGTGAAGGCGCTGCTGCTCCTCACCGTGCTCCCCCTCTTTTTGATGTACTTCTTCGACCTTTCATACAACGCCCTGACGATGTACGTCTACCGCGACGCCTTCGTCACCCTCTCTGCGGGCGAGAAAGCGGCGACCCTCTTCTTTTCGCCCCTCTTCATGTTCGAGTACTTCCCCATCTTCCTGCACGCCCACCTCTATCTCCTGACGGGAAAGAAGCTCGGCTGGGCGCACACGGCGCGGCTCACCTACAAGAAGGGCGCCGCCGCCGAAAAGGCGGAGCAGTTCTACCGCACCGCCATCAAAAAGTTCTTCATCAAGCGCAAAAAAGAGCCCCGCAAGGAAGAGGACAACACCGTAAAAGAGTAAAGTTAAAGAGCCGACCCCTCGGCTCTTTTCTTTTGCCCCTCGCCCCTCGGCTCCCTCCACGAGGGCGAGCAAATGCTCCCTTGCCTCCCTCCCCGAGGGAGGTGTCACGGCGCAGCCGTGACGGAAGGAGTTATCCTCATTTTAAGCGCCTCCTCGGGGGCGAGCAAATGCTTTCTTTCTTTTTAGGGCTCCCGCAAAGATTTTGCGCAGCAAAAGATTTGTGGGAAAAGGAGGAGCAGGCATCAAAGCCCTGCCCCGACGAAGGAGGGGCTGGCAAAGTTTGCCTTGCTCCGACGTGACTGAGGGAGTCGCCTTAATTTCGTAAGCTCGCTTCCGATAACGGCAGTTCTCTTTCCCGAACAAAAACTCCTTCCGTCTGCTTCGCAGACACCTCCCTCATAGAGGGAGGCAAGAAAATTTGCGCCCCTTCCCCTTGGCTCCCTCCCCGAGGGCGAGCAAATGCCTTCTAAATATGGAAATTCCTCATTTTAAGCGCCTCCTCGGGGGAGCTGTCGCGGCATCCGAAGTTTACTTCGGTGCCGCGACTGAGGGAGTCACTCCTCGGCAACCACTATCCCCTTGGCTCCCTCAAAGAGGGAGCTGTCATGCCATCGGCGCGTGCGCCGATGGCATGACTGAGGGAGTTCACCTTAATATAGCCCTCCCTGTGTAAGGGAGGGTGCCGAGCGAAGCGAGGCGGGAGGGTTGTAAAGGTCGGAGCTGCGCGAGCACAACAACCCTTCCGCCGCCCGCGCGCCTATCCCCGCGCCAACACCCGCCGCACGAAGGAGAGCGCCATGCCCTCCACGCGGTGCATACCCGCCTCGGAAAAGCCGTGGCCCTCGCCCGCAAACACCTCTATCTCGGCATTTTGATAGCCCTTTGCCGCCTTCTCGCTGTACGAGAGGGCGACGACCTTATCTTCATCGCCGTGCATGATGAGCACGGGCCCCTGATAGCAATACCGAAGGGGGGAGAGGGCGCACGCCTCTTGGAAGTACCCCTGCCCCAGTGTCATGCCCCACAGCTCCAGCGTTGCGGGTATCTCCTGCCCGCAGAAGCGCCGCCGCCAATCGTCGGGGATGCAGAAGGCGGGATAGAGCAGCATGAGCCCCGCGATCTCCTCCCCGCGCTTTTCCGCCACGAGCGCCGAGACAAAGCCCCCCTGGCTGCCGCCGAAGAGGAAGATCGCTTCCGCCCCCGCCATTTGTTTGGCCTCGCCCATGACGGCAGCGAGGTCCTCCTGCTCCGTCGAGAGGGTCATGTCCGTCGTCAGAAAGCCGCTTTCATCGCGCGTGCTGCCGCCCGAGAAGGTAAACGTGACCGCCCCGATGCCGTTCTCCGCCAGAAAGCGGGCGAAGGGCTCGAAGTCACGCGCCTCGCCGTTGTAGCCGTGCGCGAACACGACCACGGGGAAGCGCTCTCTTTCGGGAAAATACTTGACGCCCGCAGTCGTCCTCCCGTCGTGAGCAATGGTAAAGGTTTGTATTTTCATAAGCTCCCTCCGTGCTTTCTTCGATCGGGCAGATATTCTAATTCGACCCCGTATGCCTCCTCATAGCACTTGCGCCAAGCCGCCTCCGCGCCCTCCTTGAAGGCCTTCATCCTCTCCTTACGGGGGAGGGACTCCTCCGCATAGACGGCGGGCAGGATGTGGATGACGAGCCGCCGCATATGCCCCCATTTGTCCTTTTTGAAGGTAAAGAAGACGGGCAGCACGGGCACGTTGCTCCTGACGGCATAGTAGAAGGCGCCCTCCTTCATGGGGCGGGGCTTCTGGTAGTTGACCCACATCGCCTGCTCGGCATAGAAGTTGACGATCTTGCCCGCCTTCAGGAGGCGGTCGACCTCGCGGTTGAAGTTGCGCATGGCGGTCAGGTTATTGCTCAAAGGCAGCATCCCTCCGCGGCGGATGAACGCCCCGCCGAGGCCCGTTTTATTGTTTTCCGCCCCCATCGTATGGTAAGAGCGGAAGTATCCCACCGCCTGCCGCACAAAGAGGGTGTCGAGATAGGCGATGTGGTTGGAGACGCACACCGCGCCGCTCCTGCCGATCGCCTTCAAATTTTCTCTGCCCACCACCTTGCAGCCGTAAGCCACTTTGAGGACGAGGGGCGCCAGCACCGCCATGCCGAAGCGCAGCAAAAAGGTGCCGATGCGGCGGTCCTTGCCCGTGTAGTCGAAGTTCTCGCCGGGGTCCTCCCAATTGCTGCCGAAGGGGATATAGTCATAGTCAAAGCGGCGGTACCCTTCGAGCGTACTTTGGATGCCCTCGCGCTTTTGCCGTATCGTGCGTTTTGCTTTCATCATTTCCCTGCTGCGCAGGCAGAGCGCCCGCGCGTTTTTCTTCCATTATAGCGCGATCGGCAGGTAAAGTCAATCGCAGAATGTGAAAATGTCATAAAAATATATGACTTTTCGGCAAGCGCTTCACAAATGCGGCGCTGCGCCGTACGGCGCTTGGCGGCGCGCCCTCTCTGCCCCCCTCCCGCGCTTGCCTTTTGGGCGGCGGCGTGCTATAATAAAGGCATGACCGACATCCACACCCATTCCGCCTTTTCGCCCGACGGCATCTCTCCCTTAGCGGAGATGGTGCAGACGGCGCACGAAAAGGGCCTCAAATACTTCGGCGTTTCCGAACACTTCGACTATGACTACGCCGCCTGCGGGCTCCCGCTCTACGGCGAGCATCCTGCGCTCACCGACGGCGCGGAGTACTTTTCCGCCGCCCGCGCCCTCAAGAAGCAGTATGCGGCAAAGGGGCTGCGCCTTTTGGTGGGCGGGGAGTACGGCTTTTCGCCCGACGGGGCGTGCTGCGAACGCTATCTTGCCCTCACCGCGCTGAAAAATCCCGACTTCATCATCAACAGCGTGCACACGGTGGACGGCGCAGACTGCTATGATGAGGCATATTTTGCGGGCAAGAGCCGCGAAAAGGCGTACGGCAGATATTTGCAGCGGGTGCGCGAGAGCCTCGACGCGCCCTACCCTTACGACATCGTGGCGCACATCGGCTATGTGGGCAGAAAGGCGCCCTACGAAAGAAAGATGCTGCGCTATGAGGACTTCCCCGCCCTCTTCGACGACATCCTGAAAACCATCATCAACAAGGGGAAGATATTGGAAGTCAATTCCTCGGCAAAGGGTCTCGGCGTGCCCTTCCTGCCCGATACAAACGTCCTCGCCCGCTATCGTGAGCTGGGGGGATGGCGCCTCTCCTTCGGTTCGGACGCGCACGATACGGGGCGCATCGCCGAAGGGCGCGAACGCGCCGCCGAGGAGCTGAAAAAGCTGGGCTTTGCCGCCCTCACCGTGCCCGACGGCGGGGAATACAAAGAGATACCGCTATAAACAACGCGCGCCGCGCCCGCCCCTTCACGGGGCGGGCGCGGCGCGTCTCTATTTTATGATGCCTTTTGCAAAGAGCAGATCGGAAAGGGCGCCGAGCCGCACGGGCGAGAGCGTCTCTCCCCGCGCCCCCTCTTGAACGCCCACCTCTGCCAAAATTTGCTTCGCCTCCTCGCGGGAGAGGCGGAAGACGGCGATGAGGTTGTTTTCCAGCGTCTTTCGGCGGCTCAAAAAGGCGGCGCGCACCGTCTCGCGAAAGGCCTTTTCATTCAAAACTTCAAAGCCGCCCGCAGTAAAGTCGACGTGCACGACGGCAGAATCGACGTTGGGGCGGGGCGTAAAGAGGGTGCGCGGCACCGTGCGGGTGATGCGGCAGCTCCCTCGGCGGGCGAGGGCGGCAGTCACCGCGCCGTAGTCCTCCGTCCCCTCCACCGCGCAGAAGCGGCGGGCGACCTCCTCCTGCACCATGATGGTGAGCGAGCGGCACTTCTTGCCCTCCTCCACAAAGCGCATCAGAATGGGCGTCGTCACATAGTAGGGGAGGTTGGCGACCACCGCATACTCTCCCAGCTCCCTTTCAAGCGCCGTCAGATCGCACTTTGCAAAGTCCTGAAAGCGCACCTCCGCATTGTCGCAGCCCGAAAGCGTCTCCGCAAGCACGGGCTGCAACGTCCTGTCGATCTCGAAGGAGATAACGCGCTTTGCCCGCTCCGCAAGCGCCCGCGTGAGCGCCCCCGCACCCGTGCCGATCTCGAGGGCGGTGGTGTTTTCGTCCACGCCCGCATCCGCCACGATGGCTTTGAGGAGATTGGTGTCGGTGAGAAAATTCTGCCCGAACTGCTTTTTGAAGGAGAAGCCGTGCCGCAAGAGCACGGAGCGAAGGTCGTCCATATTTTTCCTCGTATCGAAGGGCGAAGGGCTGCCCATGCTTTTATTGCAGGGCGGCAGTTGAAAAAGCCGAAAAGCCCTGCCCTACCAAAGAACAAGAGGGGCGGAAGGATCGCGCAAAGCGGTCTCTCCGCCCCTCCGACGTTATTTTCGTCGATCGTTTCTTGTCAGTTCAAGAAAAAACCTCCGAGTTTATTTATTGTTGATCATTTCCCGCACATACAGCGGGATGCCATTTGCTTCCAGAATCATTCTGCAAGCAAGGTTGCCTTGCGCAGCAGGCCCCAATTTGCGCATACCTGCGGCTCACCGAGGTGAATGCGCGGGCGCTCCAATCGTTGCCATCTGCCCGCGCAGAGGGCGAGCAGCCCTCAAATCGGAAGGTTTTTTCTTGTCAGTTCAAGAAAAAACCTCCGAGTTTATTTATTGTTGATCATCTGGCGAACGTATAAGGGGATGCCCTCGCGGTCGGCAAGCTCTCTGCACTTTTCGACGCACTCCTTCCCGATGCAGTCAACGACGGAAAAGCGGCAGCAAACGCCGCTCTTTTTGCAGTCGCGGGCAAAGAAGAGCACGCTGTCGAAGGCGACGTCGCGGTAGACGGGGCGGCAGAGGCGGTCGTACATCATCTTATCGGGCGCGTTCAGCGAGATATTGACAAGGTCGATGACGCCCGCGAGCTGCGGCGTGATGTCCCGCCCGTGGATGAGGTTGCCGTGGCCGTTGGTATTTAAGCGCGTCTTCCCGCCCCGCCGCTTGACGTGCGAGGC
>CALVTT010000063.1 GCA_944363045.1 uncultured Clostridia bacterium
GTCTTTTTGTCTACTTCATCGGCTGTAGCCTCCACGGAACCCCGCGACTATCGCGGGGTTTTCGTTTACACAAAAAACCTCGGGAAACATACCGTTTCCCGAGGTTTTTTGCTTGCACGGCAACTGCAGCGGCTGAAGATCAAATACTTGTAATGGATAAGGTCAAACCGAGCGGTTCGAGCATTTTCAAAAGGGTAGAAAGTTTTGGGTCCGTCGCGCCTTTTTCGGTACGGGCGATACACGGTTGCGCAACGCCGGAAAGGATCTCAAGCTGTTTTTGCGACAGCCCTGCGTCCTGCCGCGCCTTAGTGAGGGCGGAAAGAAGGCTTTGCCTGTACTTTTCTACATCGTCGGGCGCGGCGCAGGCAACGCCCCTTTCGTAAATCCCTTCCGCGGAAATATCGAGGTCGTCGTTCCAGACGATCCCGTACCCGCCCGCGTCAATTTTCGCTTGTTCGTATAAGCCGTCCACGTCTTTCAAAGTAGCAAAGGGCGGATATTTGTCCATGAGCGGTTTCAAGTCAAACTGTTTGAACTCGCCGCCAACAAACCCGACGAGCAGAATATAATCGGGCAACGTGGCGAGGGAAGTGATTTTATGGAACATATCAAAACCTCCTTTAAGTTATTCGATGGGCGGGAGCGGAGTAATGTTCTGCGTTTCCCACATGGTAAGCAGGGCGTCGCGGTGTATTCCCACCCATTCCTGAACGATCTTCAACGCCTTGTTCGGCAGGTCGCCTTCGAGCATTTTGCCCGTGCGGATGTCAATGACGCCGAGGTATTCGCCGTACACGACGTGGATATGCGGCGGATTGTGCTCGGCAGCAAGGAAGTACATTTTGATGACCATACCTTAGAAGCGTGAGATGACAGGCATAAGAAAAATCTCCTTTTATCTTTTTGCAAGTACATTATAGCATATAAGATATTATATGTCAATAGCATAAAATTTATTGACTAAAAATTATTTCGAAGGAAAACGTGAAAAGAAAAAAAGTGGACTGAATGTGCTCAGACAAGCAAATCATTGACGGCATTTACAAACTTTGCTATAAAATACGCATAATTGTGGGGCGAACGGCTGGGTAGCATTTTTATCCTCTAAAGCCACATCGCCGCAAGGCGCATTTTGAAACAGCTTGAGCATCCTCAAGCTGTTTTCCTTTTACGCCTGCTTTCCTCGCGCGGCAGAAACCACGCCGCCGCAGGCCCTTAGAACCGCCGCCGCGTACCTCGCTTGCGCTCCTCGCCGCACTCCTTATCTCGTTTTTCGCAGCCACACCGCTCGGCTTGCGCTCCTCGCCGCGCTCCTTATCTCGTTTCTCGCAGCATCACTGCTCGGCTTGCGCTCCTCTTTCCGCGCACCCGCTTCCCATCTTTGCGGGAGGCCGCAGCATTTCCTCGGGGTTTTTCAACGAGAACGAGGCAAAGCGTTGCATTCGGTTGTAAACTGAAAGCAACGTTTTTTGTTTCGGAGGAACCCTATGAACTACAAAAGCTGGCTCATGACCTGGCTCGGGCTCTACATTGCGCCCAGCCGCAAGCCCAAGACGCTGCTCAGCTATCAGAACATCGTGAAAAGTCACATCGTACCCTCTCTGGGGGAGAGAGAGCTAAGCTCCCTCACGCCCGTGCTCTTGCAGCGCTTTATCGCCGAGCGCCTTGCAAGCGGCAATCAAGTTACGGGCGGCCCGCTCTCCGCCTCGACCGTCGGCCAGATCGTCACCGTCCTGCACGGCTCGCTGTCCTGCGCCTGCCGCGCAGGGCTTATCAAGAGCGATCCCTCAAAGTGCCTCTCCCGTCCGCACGGCGTGGAGCAGAGGGCAGGCTGTTTCACGGCGGCGGAACAGCAGAAGATCGTGCGCGCCGTACTATCCTCGGGGAGGGCGCATCTTTTCGGCATCGTGCTCTGCCTCTATACGGGCGTACGCCTCGGAGAGCTGTTGGCGCTCCGTTGGGAGGATATCGACTTCCGCGCCCGCACCTTGACGGTAGATCGCACCTGCCGCGACGGCAAGGACGGCGAGGGCAACTTCACTATCCTCGACGGCGCGCCCAAGACGCCCACCTCCGCACGCCTCATCCCGCTGCCCCGTCAGATCGTGCGCCTCCTGCGCGAACTTCGTCGGGGGAGCGGCTGTGCCTTCGTCGTCTCACACAACAAAAGGCGCATCTCGCCGCGCAGTTATCAGCGGATGTTCGAGCGCCTGCTTTCCCGCCTCCACATCGGCCGCCGCGGCTTTCATGCGCTCCGCCACACCTTCGCAACGCGCGCCGTCAAGTGCGGCATGGACGTAAGGACGCTCTCCGAACTGCTCGGGCACCGTTCGCCCGCCGTCACCCTGCGCCGCTATGTGCATTCGGTGCTGCCCTATAAGGTGCGCATGATGAATAAATTGGGGGAGGCGTACTTCCCCAAACCGGAGCGCACCGCAAAAGGAACGCGTTCATAGGCGCGCGCGGCTGCGGTAAGAGCACAAATCCTTAGGGGAGCGCGGCAGACGAAAAGGGCATTTCCTCCCAAAAAATGTCCGCCCGATATTGACAAGGCAGCCCCGCCTTGATAAAATAGTCACGAGCGCAGCGGCTCAAAAGGGGAGTAACCGCCTCGTGCAATTTTGCGAAGCGCCCGCCTCGTGCAAATTCGCGAAGCGCCCACGCCCCCCCGCGCTTTTCTATTCCAAGCGACAAAGCCCGCCCCTGCGCCCGCACTTTTTATAAGGAGCCCGTCATGTCCATCCAAAACGTCGCCCCCAAACAAACTCAAACGCTCGCCCACGCCCCCAAACCCACGCAAACGCTCGCCCACGCCCCCAAACCCGATCAAACGCTTGCCCGCAGGGGGGAGCCCGTCTTTGTCTATCTCGCAGCTTCGGCGCCTCCCGCCGTGCGCATCGCCGCCGGAAACTTCTGCCGCGACCTCGAAGCCGTCTGCTCCTGCCGCGCCTTGATCACAACAGAGCCCGCCCGCGCCGCCATCCTCATCGGCATCCGCGGGGAGGACGCCGCATTAGACCGCCTCGCCGGGGATATCTCCGCCCTTTTCGATGAAGAGGGCGAACCCCGTTGGGAGGGCTATCTGCAAAGGCTGCTCCCCGACGGCCGCCTCATCATCACGGGCAACGGCAGAAGGGGCGTCATCTTCGGCATTTACGATCTTTCCCGCCGCTTTGGCGTTTCGCCGTGGTATTACTTTGCTGATGTTCCCATTCGCCGCAGAGAGGCAGTCACGCTGCCGCAGGGCTATTTCAAAGCCGATTGGCCCTCCGTACAGTACCGCGGCATCTTTTTGAACGACGAGGAGGAGCTCAACGCCTGGGTAAAGCTGCACACGAAGGACGGCACCATCGGCCCTCAAACCTACCGCCGCATCTTTGAGCTCATCCTGCGCCTCAAGGGCAACTACATCTGGCCCGCCATGCACGTCAACGCCTTCAACGAAGACCCCGAAAACGGCAGCCTTGCCGAGGAGATGGGCGTCGTCGTGGGCACCTCGCACTGCGATATGCTGCTTCGGAGCAATCAGCACGAGTTCGACCCGTGGGTGGAAAAAAAGGGCTATCGCGGGCTCTTATACGACTATTCCCTCGAAGAAAACCGCCCGCGCCTCAAAGAGTATTGGCGGGAGAGCGTCGAACAGAACGCCTCTTACGAAGTTTGTTACACGCTCGGGATGCGCGGCATCCACGATTCGGGCTTCCGCACCCGCGCCATCGACGAGGACGCCTCCCTTTCCGAGGCAGAAAAGCTCACAGCTCGCGTGCGCCTGCTCGAAAAGGTCATTTTTGACCAGCGCGAGATCATCCGCTCCGTGCTCGGCGATGCCCGCCCCGAACCCCTGCAAGTCTTTATCCCCTATAAGGAAGTGCTGCCCCTCTACGACGCCGGCCTGCGCCTTCCCGAGGAAGTCACCGTCATGTGGACGAACGACAACTACGGCCACATCCGCCGCTATCCGAGCGAAGAGGAACGCCGCCGCAAGGGGGGCAACGCGCTCTATTTCCATTCCTCCTATTGGGCGCCCGCGCCCTTGAGCTATCTCTTCATCAACAGCATCCCGCTCGCACAGACGGGCTGCGAACTTCGGAAGGCATATGAAAACGGCATCCGCAAGATCTGGGTGGACAACGTGGGCGCCCTCAAACCGCTCGAGCAGGACATGGAGTACTTCCTGCAATGCGGCTGGGATGCCGCCCGTCCCTAGGCTCCCGTGCACCGCGTGCACGACTATCTCACCGAATGGTTCAACGAGCAGTTTTCGGGCGGCTTCGGCGAGGAATGCGCCCTCATCTACGAAAGTTTTGCCCAGCTCACCAACGTCTGCAAGGTGGAACATCTCTACCGCGACGCCTTCTCTCAGCTCTCCTACGGCGACGAGGCAGCCCGCCGCCTCCACCTGCTCGCAGACCTTCATGCCCGCGCCAGCCGCGTGCACGACGCCCTTCCCGCCGCCGAGCAGGACGCCTTCTTCGAGCTCCTCGGCATGAAGGTCTCGGCGTCCTACTTCATCAACGCTTCTTTCTATTTTGCCGACCGCAGCCGCCTCGCCTTCCGTCAGGGCAAGATGCAGTGCGCGGACGAATACACCCGCCTTTCCCGCCTCTTTCTCGGCTGCAAGCGTCAGCTGCTGTATTTTTACAACGAGGTGATGGCAGAGGGCAAGTGGCGGGGCATCTTGACGCCCGAGGCATTCCCGCCGCCCGCCTCCTGCATCTATCCCGATGCCCGCCCCGCGCTCTTTGTCGGCGAGCCGCAGATGGGCGTCCTGCTCTGGAACGAGGAGCAGGAAACAGCGACCCCCGTCCTCACCTTTGACGGAAGGGGAACCAAACAGAAATGGCTGGAGATCTTCAACAAGGGCGCAGGCAGTTTTGCATTTACCATCGAAAACAACTGCCCCTTCCTCACTCTTTCTCAAACGCAGGGCAGGGTGCAGGGGGAGGTGCGCATCCTGCTCTCCCTCACGGGCACGCCGCAGAAGGGGAGCCTTGTCATCCGCTCCGAGCGCGGCGAACAGGTCACCGTCACGATCCTGCCCGCGCCCGATCTTTACTTCACCTTCTCCGCCGCCCAAATGCGCGTCTTCCCCGAGGGTAGCTTTTGCGCCGTTCCCGCGCTCGACCGCATGAGCGGCCCCTGCATGGAAGCCCGTCAGCCGGGCGCCCGCCTCGCATATACCTTCACGCAGCCCCAAGACGGCGACTGTCTCATCGAGCTCAACCGCTATCTCACGCTCAACTCCACGGGCAGCATCCGCCTCCGCGTCACGCTCGACGGGCGCGAGCAGCTCCTCGAAAGTTTCGCCACCGATGAATGGCGGCAGGGCTGGTTCGAGGCCGTGCGCAACAACGGCGAAAAGCTGCGCTGTACCTTCCCGCAGCTTACGGCGGGCGAGCACACCCTCACCGTCGAAGCGCTCGAAAAATATCTCACTCTCGGCACGATCTCCCTCTACTTCGGCGGCTCCTTCAAGCCCTCGCAGCTCGGCCCCGCGCCCTTCGGCAAAGAGGGTGACGAACGCCTTCCGCTGCCAGATGAAGATGCGCTCCTTGCCGATACACAGCGCCGCTTTGGCGTTGCCGAAAAGGACGTCCCGCCCCTCAAACTCACCTTTGCGGGCCACGGCTATTGGAACTATGACCGCCTCTATCTCCCCAACGAGGAGAGGGAGCAGTCCTTCGCCCCGCCCCGCTATCCCTTTATAGCGGGCGCAAAGAAGGAGATCATCCCGCTCTTTGGCAGCGGCGTCTTCGAGGAGCAGGGCGGCATTCTCGCGCTCGAAGCGGAATACGCCCTCGAGGGGAGCAAGTGCGCCTTTCAGACGGCGGACGAAAGGGGAGTTAGATGGCGGCACCTCATCGCCGAAACGGACGGCGGCACAGGCCTTACCATGGTGGTGGAGGAGCCCGCTCTCTTTTGGGAGCAGGGCGGCCCCGCGCTCCATTTCCGCTGCCGTTTTACAGGCGGCAAGTACTACGTCTGGCTGCTGCTGCGCTTCGACGACCCCTCAAGCGACGCCTGCGCGGTGGGCATCGACGGCGAGATGCAGCCCCGCGCTAAGCAGTACGGCGGCGGCGCCTTCTTCACTTACAGCTCGCAGTTCCTCTGGGTTTGGACGCTGCTCTCCGACCTCGACATCGCGGAAGGGAGCACACTTTCACGCTGGCGGCGGTCAAATCGGGCCTCCGCGTCGACCGCATCTTCCTCACCAAGGGCAAAGAGCTCCCGCCCGACGACAAGCACTTCGCCCCCTCCCCCCGCCGTTAAAAAAATGAGTAAATTTTACTTTATCCCTTGACAATACTGCTCTTATGGCGTATAATGGAAAAAAGGGGCAGCTGCCCGTATCAAGGAGGAAAACATCATGATGACCGCGAGAGACTTCCGTCTCGCCGCCTGGGAGGACAAGAAAGGGCAGTGGGGCACCCTTGCCCTCATCTGTTTCATCTACTGCATCATCTTCGCCGCCATCGCAAGCCTCAACAGCCTCAACTCATTTTCCAACAACATATTCATCATCCTGCTTTCAGCCGTCGCGTCCATCGCCACGCTCGTGCTCTCCGGCCCCTTCGTGCTCGGCCAGCACATGGCGGCGCTCGATGTCTCCCGCCGTCAAAAGGTCACGGTGAGCATGGTCTTCGAAGGCTTCACCGCCTTCGGCGATTCCCTCGCACTCTTCCTCCTCAACAACATCTTCACCTTTCTCTGGTCGCTCCTTCTCATCGTCCCCGGCATCATCAAGGCATACGCCTATTCGATGGGCTTCTTCGTGCTTGCCGACCGCCCCGATCTCTCCGCCAACGAGTGCCGCAAGCGCTCCATGTATCTTATGAAGGGGCACAAGTGGCAGCTCTTCTGCCTCGACTTCTCCTTCATCGGCTGGTATCTTCTCTCACTTCTCACGCTCGGCATCCTCTCCTTCTGGGTCGTTCCCTATCACATGACCGCCCGCGCCGAGTTTTATCAGGAACTCCTCAAAGACGAAGAGCAGCGCGCAAACAAGGCGCAGTAAAAGGGAAAAAATCGCAGTAAAACGGGCGCCCCCTCTCCTTGCGGAGGGGGCGTTTTTGCCCTGAAAAACTGCTTTCAAAAGCGAAAGAGTGGAGGGAAAATTTTTTCGGGAAAAAATGTATTTTTCTTGTAAAATCGTTTGACTTTCTTCTTCGGATTTGCTAATATAGACAAGCGTTAAGCGATGCGGGTGTAGTTCAGTGGTAGAATCCCAGCCTTCCAAGCTGGTCGCGTGGGTTCAATTCCCATC
>CALVTT010000064.1 GCA_944363045.1 uncultured Clostridia bacterium
CAGAGGAACTCGCTCGTGCGGAGGAAGGGACGGGTGGTCTTCTCCCAGCGCATGACGTTCGCCCATTGGTTCATGAGCACGGGAAGATCGCGGTAAGATTGGATCCACTTGCCGTACATGGTGCCGATGATGGTCTCCGAGGTCGGGCGGATGCAGAGGGGCTCTGCGAGTTTTTCCCCGCCCGCATGGGTGACGACGGCGACTTCGGGGGCAAACCCTTCGACGTGCTCCGCTTCCTTCGTCATAAAGGACATGGGGATGAGGAGCGGGAAGTAGGCGTTCTCGTGCCCCGTCTCCTTAAAGCGCCTGTCAAGCTCTCTTTGGATATTTTCCCAGATGGCATAGCCGTACGGGCGGATGACCATCGTGCCCTTGACGGGACCGTAGTCGACGAGCTTGGTCTTTAAGACGACGTCCGAATACCATTGGGGAAAGTCCGACTCGATGTCGGCGATCTGCGATACGAATTGCTGTTCCTTTGCCATAAATTGCTCCTGAAAATGCTCATAAGGCCGCAAAAAAAGGCAAGAGGCGTGCGCCCCTCCTTTTGCTGCGGCGGGAAGTCGTTAAATTTCGTTGCGCTCGCTCTTGGAGAGATATCCGAGGGCGAAGGCGTTGGGGCCGACGTGCGAACCGATGACGGGCCCCATGATGGAGACGAAGGGCTCGATGCCCAGCTTTTCGCGCACATATTGGGCGAGTTCCTCCGCACAGGGAGAATTGTCCGTATGTACGATAAAGACATACTGATAGTCGGGGTCGGGCCCCTCCTTGTCGATCTTTGCCTTGATATAGGAGATCGCCTTCTTGGTGCCGCGCACTTTGTCGAGCACGAAGAGCTTGCCCTCCTTGTCGAAAGAGATGATGGGCTTGATGGAGAGCACGCCCCCCACCGCCGCGGAGATGGCGGAAAGCCTGCCCCCGCGCTTTAAGTAGTTGAGATCGTCCGCCACGATAAAGTGCTGGATGTGCAGGCGCAGCGAGTTGACGTGATCGTACGTTTCCTGCGCCGTTTTGCCTGCATTGCGGTCCTGAAGGGCGATGCGCACGAGCGCGCCCTGCCCCACCGTCGCCGTCAGGGGATCGACGACGTACACCTCGAACTTGGGGTACTGCTTTTTGACTTCGGCGGCGGCTTTGGCTGCCACCGTCTTGGTGGGCGAGAGCCCGCTCGAGATGGTGAAGTGAACGACGTCCTCCGCGCCCTCCTTTGCAAGCTTCAGAAAGTGCGAATAGTGCGATTCATAGTTGAGCATGGACGTGCGCGAGAGCGCCCCCGCCCTGAGCTCGTTATAGAAATCGACGTATTCCTGATAATTCGTGAAGTTATCGAGATGGTCTTCGATCTTTCCGTCCTTTTCGATCGTGAAGGTCAGCGAGACGAATTTGATGTCGTTCTCGACGATGAAATCGTGATAAAGATCGCAGGTCGAATCGGTGGACAGTGTAAATTTGTATGCCATGGTGTTCTCCGCTCTTTGGATCGAGAAGCTCTCCTGCGCACGGGCAAGCGCAATCTCTGCCTCTGTCATTGGGTCGATTATACCATATTTCGTAGAAAGAGGCAAGAATATTTGGAAAAATTGTGGCACTCGTGCCGATTTTTTTGCGAAAAGGTCTTGAAAAACTGTTCTTTTCAAGGTATAATACATAGGAAGCGGCGCGCATCCCGAAATCTGCGCGCAAAAGAAGGGGGACTATGACAAGAGAACAACTGTTTCAACTCAAGAACGGTACCGACGTGCGCGGTACCGCGATAGCGGGCGTCAAGGACGACCCCGTCACGCTGACCGACGAGGCCATAACGCTCATTGCGAAGGCGTTCTACGTCTGGGCGGCGCAGAAGACGGGCAAACCCTCGCCCGTCATCGCCGTGGGGCATGACTCCCGCCTCTCCGCGGGGCACATCTCGGCGCTCGTCTCTGGCGCTGTGAATGCCTGCGGCGGAGATGTCATCTTAACGGGGCTCTCCTCTACGCCTTCCATGTTCATGCTGCTGCAAGACGGGTTCGGCGCGGATGCCTCGGTGATGATCACGGCGAGCCATCTGCCCTATCAGAAGAACGGCCTCAAGTTCTTCGTCAAGGAGGGCGGGCTGGAAAGCTCCGATCTTTCCGAAGTGCTGGAGATCGCCGCAAAGGGCGACTTCCCCGAAGGCAGCGGCAGCAGGGAGGAGCGGAGCTATCTTCCCAAGTATGCAGGCGACCTTGTGGAGAAGGTGCGTGCGGCAACGGGCATGGAGCAGCCCCTTGCGGGCAAGCGCATCCTGGTGGATGCGGGCAACGGCGCGGGCGGCTTTTATGCCGACCTCGTCTTAAAGCCCTTGGGGGCGGATACGACGGGCTCGCAGTTTTTGGAGCCCGACGGAAGTTTCCCCAACCACATCCCCAACCCCGAGAACGAGACGGCGATGCAGTCCGTCTGTGCGGCAGTCAGGGCAAATCACGCCGACTTCGGCATCATCTTCGATACCGACGTCGACCGTGCGGGCGCCGTCTCCTCGGACGGCGAGGAGATCAACCGCAACCGCCTCATCGCGCTCATCTCGGCCATCCTCTTGGAGGAGCATCCCGGCTCCTATATCGTCACCGATTCCGTGACGAGCGACGGGCTCGCCTCCTTCATCACGGCGCACGGCGGCGTCCATCACCGCTTCAAGCGCGGCTACAAGAACGTCATCAACGAGAGCAAGCGCCTCAACGCGGAGGGCAAGTACTCCCCTCTCGCCATCGAAACGAGCGGGCACGCCGCCCTCAAAGAGAACTACTTCCTCGACGACGGCGCTTACCTTGTGACCCGCCTCCTCATCGCCCTTGCGAAGTGCGCGAAGGAAGGGAAAGACCTCATGGCGCTCATCTCCGACCTTCCCGAGCCAGCGGAAGCTGCCGAGATCAGGCTGAAATTCGTGCCGGGGTGCGACTTCAAGGCGCTCGGCGCAGGTCTTTTGCAGGATCTTGCCGCCTACGTCGAAAGGACGCCCTACCTCTCGCCCGCGCCCAATAATTTCGAGGGCGTACGCATCAACTTCGACAAAGAGCACGGCGACGGCTGGGCGCTCGTGCGCATGAGTCTGCACGAACCCATTCTCCCCATCAATGTGGAGAGCAACCGTTTGGGCGGCAACCAAGTCATCGCCAAGGAACTCTATGCCTTCCTCAAGGACTATGAGAGCTTCCTCGACACCGAAAACCTCAAAAATTATATCAAATAAGGAGTGAAAATCATGGACAAGCTTACCATCAACGCCATCCGCATTCTTTCGGCGGAGGCCATCCAAAAGGCAAATTCGGGCCACCCCGGGCTCCCTCTCGGCTCTGCGCCCATCGCCTATACCCTCTATCAGTATTTCCTCAAATTCAATAACAAGAACCCCAAATGGGATGACAGAGACCGCTTCGTCCTCTCGGCGGGCCATGGCTCCATGCTCGACTATTCGCTGCTCTATCTCTACGGCTACGGGCTCACCAAGGAAGACATCATGAACTTCCGTCAGCTCGGCTCTAAGACGCCCGGCCATCCCGAGTACGGCCACACCGTCGGTATCGAGACGACGACGGGTCCTCTCGGCCAGGGCATCGCCAACGCCGTCGGTATGGCGGTCGCCGAGGCGCACCTTGCCGCCGTCTTCAACCGCGAGGGCTTCCCCGTCGTCGATCACTACACCTATGCGCTCTGCGGCGACGGCTGCCTCGAGGAGGGCATCTCCTATGAGGCATGCTCGTTTGCGGGCACGCATGAGCTGGGCAAACTCATCCTCTTCTACGACGACAACGACATCACCATCGAGGGCAACACTGACATCACCTTCAAGGAGGACGTCGGTATGCGCTTTGCCGCGCAGAATTGGCAGGTGCTGCACGTCGACTTCGTCTCCCATCCCGATGACGTCGCCCTCATCTCTAAGGCGATCGAGGAAGCGAAGGCGGAAAAGAGCAAGCCCTCCGTCATCATCTGCAAGACCAAGATCGGCTACGGCACCCCTCTTGAAGGCAGCCATAAGTGCCACGGTTCCCCTCTCGGCGACGAGAACCTGCAAAAGACCAAGGAAAAGCTGGGCTGGCCCTGCACGGAAGCGTTCGACGTTCCCGCCGAAGTCTTCGCTCACACGGCAGAGGCGGGTGCTCGCGGCGCAGAAAAGGAAGAAGCTTGGAAGGCGATGTTTGCCGAATATGAGAAGGCTTACCCCGAACTTGCCACGGCATACAAGGCAGCGATGAGCGGCGAGATGGTCGATCTCACCAAAGTCGAAGACCTCTTCAAGTGGGAGAAGCCCATGGCGACCCGCCAGACTTCCTCCGTCGTCCTCAACAAGATCGCGGCGCTCGTGCCCGAACTTATGGGCGGCTCTGCGGACCTCGCTCCCTCCAACCTCTCCGACATGAAGAACACCGACAGCATCACTTACGGCGATTTCGCGCCCGGCCACTATGAGGGCAGGAATATGCACTTCGGCATCCGCGAGCACGCCATGGCTGCCATCACCAACGGTATGCAGCTGCACGGCGGCCTCCGCTGCTATTGCGCGACCTTCTTCATCTTCTCCGACTACTGCAAGCACGCCATCCGCCTTTCGGCGCTCATGAACATCCCCGTCGTCTATATCCTCACGCACGACTCCATCGGCGTCGGCGAGGACGGCCCTACGCATGAGCCCGTCGAACAGCTCATCGCCCTCCGCTCCATCCCCAACATGAAGGTGTACCGTCCCGCAGACGGCAAGGAGACGGCAGCGGCGTGGATCTCCGCACTCACGGGCAGCGCCCCCACCGCGCTCGTTCTCACCCGTCAGAACCTGCCGCAGTACGAGAACAGCGGGCTTGCCGCCCTCAAGGGTGCCTACGTCCTCGACGACTGCGACGGCACGCCCGACGTGCTGCTGCTCGCCTCGGGCTCCGAAGTGGAGCTGTGCGTCAAGGCAAAGGCGCAGCTTGCGGAAGAGGGTGTCAAGGCGCGCGTCGTCTCCATGCCCTGCTTCGAGGAGTTCGAGAAGCAGTCCGACGAGTACAAGGAGAGCGTCATCCCCTCCGCCGTCAAGGCGCGCGTCTGCGTCGAGGCGGGTTCGCCCTACAGCTGGTATAAGTATGCGGGCGATAAGGGCGAGATCGTCGCCATGAGCACCTTTGGCGCCAGCGGCCCCGCCTCCCTCCTCTTCAAGCAGTTCGGCTTCACGGTCGAAAACGTCGTCGAAAAGGCAAAGAAGAGCCTTGCAAAGTAAGTGAACTTGAAAGGCGCGGCTTCCTGCCGCGCCTTATTTTATCTTGGAGGACATCATGGATATAAAAGATATTGAAATGCTCTATCTGCACCGCCAGAGCTGCCGCTCCTTTGACCCCGCAAAGCCCCTTGCGGACGAACTCCTCACGGAGATCTGCCGCCTCGCCTTGCTTGCGCCTTCCGCCTGCAACAGCCAGCCGTGGAAACTGCTCGCCGTCACGGGGGAAAAAGCGAAGAAACTTGCGGCGGGGGTGCAGGACCTCGGCATGAATAAGTTTGCATCCGACGCCCCTGCCTTTATCGTCGTGATGGAGGGCACGGGCAATTTGACGGCAACCGTCGGCAGCCGCTTCAAGAACACCGACTTTTTGCACAACGACATCGGCATCATGACGGCGCATCTCGTGCTCGCCGCCGACGCCGCGGGGCTTTCGACCTGCATCCTCGGCTGGCGCAATGAAGGCAAGCTGCGCGATATTTTGGGTCTTCCCGAAAAGGTGCGCATCCCCCATATCATTGCCGTCGGCTATGCGGCAGAAGGATATGAGATCCGCGAAAAGAAGCGCAAGCCCATGGGGGAGACCTTTTCCCTCATCCGTTGAAAATGCCCTTGAAAGGCGATATTTTGCCCAAAAATGGCTAAAAATGACGAACTCTACTCAGAGTAGAGTTCGTTTTTCGTGTAATAGACTGCACAGTAAAATGATTAGAGAAGCACTTTGCAAAAATAGGTTGTACTTTTTCCCAAAGCAGTATAAACTGTTTTTATCAAGGCGGGGCGCTGCGTGATGCCGATCGGGCTGTGCGATCCGCCGTACAAAGATCGGGAGGTGCATTATGGCTTCTTTTGAAATTTTCGTTGATTCTGCGGCGAACATTCCTGCCGCGCTCAGGAGGGAGCACAACATTTCTGTTATCCCCTATCACTATTTGGTGGACGGCGAGGAGCGTCTCTGCTTCGATGAGAGCGTTCCCTTTGAGGAGACGGCGAAGCGGCTCTACGACGATATGCGCGCGGGCGCCGATGTCAAGACGTCTCTGCTCACCGAGGAGCACATCGAGGAGGCGCTCATTCCCACGCTGGAGGCAGGCAAAGACATCTTCCTTGTCATCATCTCCGCGGGCGTAAGCGGCACCTATCAGCAGGCCGTCAAGGCGGCAGAGACGCTGAAGGAGCGCTATAAGGAGCGCAAGATCGAGGTCATCGACAGCAAGAACGCCTCCATGGGCGAAGGCACCATTGCACTGCGGGTGGCAGACCTGCGCGACATGGGCGAGAGCATCGAGGCGTGTGCCGAGTGGGCGCGCGCGAATGCCTATAAAGTCAACAGTTACCTTACGGTGGGCGATCTCAAGTACCTCAAACGGACGGGGCGCATCTCGACGACGCTGGCGATCGCGGGCACCCTCCTCAACATCAAGCCCATTCTGCGCGCGGACGGCGGCACCAATGCCAAGATCGTCTTCGAGGGCCGCGAGCACGGCAGAAAGAAGGCGCTGATGGCGCTCGCCCGCAAATATAAAGAGCGCGTCGACGACGTCAATGCGCCCGTTGCCATCACGCACGCCGACTGCGAGGAGGATGCCAATGCGCTCGCCGCCATGCTGCGCGAAATGGGCGCCTCCAACATCGTCATTGAGTATTACGACCTCTGCACGGGTTCGCACGTCGGCCCCGGCACCGTCGCCCTCTTCTTTACGGGCAAGGACAGGCGGCGCGATCCCGATGCGCCCGAAGCGGCCCCCGCCGGCGCCCCCGTCCCCTCCTCCAACTGATAATTTTTCTTCTTACTTCAACGAGCCGCCCCGTGAAGTGAACCCCAAAGTTTGGACAAAAAATATTAGATTGTTTGGGAATGAGTTCGGTACCCAACCGGGCTCATTC
>CALVTT010000065.1 GCA_944363045.1 uncultured Clostridia bacterium
CGACGTCGATCTTCATGGGGTCGAGGTCTGCCCCCGCATAGCCGAGGGCGCACATCACGCGGCCGCCGTTGGCATCCGCGCCGAAGATCATCGCCTTGACGAGGTTGGAGTTGACGACGGACTTGGCGGCAAGGCGGGCGTCCTCTTTGCTCTTGGCGCCGCGCACGCGGCACTCGATGAGGCGGGTCGCCCCTTCGCCGTCCGCGGCGAGCTTTTTGCACATCTCCGTGGTGACGGTATTGAGCGCCTTGCAGAAAATATCGAAATCCTCCCCTTCCGCGGCGATCTCGGGGTTTTCCGCAAGCCCGGAGGCGAGGATGCACAAAGTATCGTTGGTGGAGGTGTCGCGGTCGACGGAGAGCATATTCAAAGAATCTTTCACATCTTCCGAAATTGCCTTTTGCAGCATCTCATGGGTGATGGCGGCATCCGTGGTGAGAAACATCAGCATGGTCGCCATGTTGGGGCAGATCATGCCCACGCCCTTGCAGATGACGCCGAGCTTCACTTCTTTGCCGCCAAGCGTAAAGGAGACGGCGGCTTCCTTTTTGACGGTGTCCGTCGTCATGATGGCCTCGGCTGCGGCGGTGCTGTGCGCTTCGTCGGAGGCAAGCCCCTTTGTAAGCTCCTCCATGCCGCCCGCGATGGGGTCGATGGAGAGCTCCTGCCCGATGACGCCCGTGGAGGCAACGACGACGTCGCTCTGCGCGATGCCCGTGTACTTTTCGACGAGGGCGCACATCTTTTCGGCGATCTCCACGCCGTTTGCGTTGCAGGTGTTGGCGTTGCCGCTGTTGACGATGACCGCCCGCGCATAGCCGTCCTTGACGTGCTCTTTCGTTACAAGGATGGGCGCGCCCTTGACGAGGTTCTGCGTGTAGACGCACGCCGCCGTGCAGCGCACTTCGCTCGCGATGAGGGCGAGGTCCTTCTTGATCTTATTTTTACGGATGCCGCAGTGAATGCCGTTCGCCGCGAAACCCTTGGGCGCGCAGACGCCGCCCGCAATAAATTGCAACATGGTATTTCTCCGAGGACAGCCGAACAGGGCCTTGACGACCCTGAACCTGCTTATCCTATCTATTTTATCATAAAGTTTGTGCTTCGTCAAGCAATGACGGGGCTTCCTTCTTCCTCGGCGGAAAGATTTTGGGATGATCTGCCGCGAAGAGGATGAAGCAATACCGAACGTATTGCGAAGACGATGAACGGCAGAGGGCCCAAAAGATGACGCCGTTTACAAAGATACGCTTTCGTCCAGCCCCAGCGCAATATTCATATTCTGAACGGCGGCGCCCGAAGCGCCCTTGCCCAAATTATCGAGCCGCGCGGAGAGCAAGATCTGCTCCTCGTTGCCGTTGACGAACACCTGTAAAAGATTGGTGCCTTCGAGCGCGTTGGCGGCAAGATAGCCCGACTCCTCTTTTGCGACCTCCACAAATCGGCAGCCCGCGTAGTGCTCGCGGAAGACTTCTTCCATCTCCCCCACCGACAGCTTTTTTTGGAGCAGAGAGCGGTAGATGGGGACGTGGACGGTCATGCCGCAGGGGAAATCGCAGATATAGGGGCTGAAAACGGGCGGACGGGAGAGAGAGCACACCTTCTGCATCTCGGGCAGGTGCTTGTGATGAAGCCCGAGGGCGTAGAGGCGGGGCGAGGCGAGGGCAGGGTCTCTTTCTGCCGCCTCGTACTCGGCGATGCCCTTCTTGCCCGCGCCCGTGTAGCCGCTGACCGCATGGCAGGTGAAGGGATAGTCCTTTGCCGCGATGCCGTGGGCGATGAGGGGATAGACGAGGGAGATAAAGCCGCTCGCATAGCAGCCCGGGTTGGCGATGCGCTTGGAAGCCCGAATGGCGGCGCGGTGAGAAGGAGAGAGCTCGGGAAAGCCGTATGCCCAGCCCTCCGCCGTGCGGTGCGCCGTGGAAGCGTCGATGACGACCGCCTTCGCCCCCTCGGCAAGCACAGCGGCTTCCCTTGCCGCGTCGTCGGGCAGGCACAAGAAGACGGCGTCCGCGGCGTGGATCGCCTCTTTGCGCGAGGCGGCGTCCTTGCGGTGGTTATCGTCGAGCGTGATGAGCGCAACGTCCTCCCGCGCCCGCATACGCTCCACGATCTTCAGCCCCGTGGTGCCCGCGCCGCCGTCGATGAATACCTTGATCATTTCGCAAGCTTCTTATCGAGCATGGCCTTGACCTTGAGGGGCAGGCCGAAGAGGTTGATGAAGCCCTCGGAATCTTTCTGGGAGTAGGCGCCGCCGTCGTCGTCGAAGGTGGCGATGTCCTCGCTGTAGAGGGAATAGGGGGAGGTGAGCCCCGCGCTCGTGACGTTGCCCTTGTAGATGCGCAGCTTCACATCGCCCGTGACGCGCTCCTGCGTCTTTTCGACAAAGGCGGAGAGTGCCTCCCTAAGGGGGGTGAACCACTGGCCGTTATACACCATCTCGCCGAACTTGATGGCGACGTGCTGCTTGAAGTGCTGCGTCTCCTTGTCGAGGGTGACGGTCTCGAGGAGGCGGTGCGCTTCATAGAGGATGGTACCGCCCGGCGTTTCGTACACGCCGCGCGACTTCATGCCCACGAGGCGGTTTTCCACGAGGTCGGCAAGGCCCACGCCGTTCTCGCCGCCGATCTTGTTGAGCTGCTCGATGAGGGAGACGGAGTCGATCTCTTCGCCGTTGAGCGCCGTGGGGATGCCCTTTTCAAAGTGCAGGGTGATGTAGGCGGGCTTGTCGGGCGCCTTCAGGGGGGAGACGCCGAGCTCCAAAAAGCCCTCCTTCTCGTACTGCGGCTCGTTGGCGGGGTCTTCAAGGTCGAGCCCCTCGTGCGAGAGGTGCCACAAGTTCTTATCCTTGGAGTAGTTGGTCTCGCGGCTGATCTTTAAGGGGATGTTGTGCGCTTCGGCGTACTCGATCTCCTCCTCGCGGCTCTTGATGTTCCAGATGCGCCAGGGGGCGATGATGGTCATTTCGGGCGCGAACGCCTTGATGGTGAGTTCGAAGCGCACCTGGTCGTTGCCCTTGCCCGTGCAGCCGTGGCAGATGGCGTCCGCTCCCTCTTTCTTCGCGATGTCGACGATCGCCTTGGCGATGACGGGACGCGCGAACGAGGTGCCGAGGAGGTACTTGTCCTCATACACCGCTCCCGCCTGCATGGTGGGGAAGATGTAGTTTTCGACGAAATCTTTTTTGAGATCGAGGACGTAGAGCTTGGAAGCGCCCGTCTTCTTGGCCTTTTCTTCGAGGCCGTCGAGCTCGGTGCCCTGCCCGACGTCGCCCGAGACGGCGATGACTTCGCAGCCGTCGTAATTTTCTTTGAGCCAGGGGATGATGATGGAAGTATCCAGCCCGCCCGAGTAGGCGAGCACCACCTTTTTGATCTGCTTTGCCATAATGATTGACCTCTCTTTTGCGTTGCTTTTATTTATCGTGCATATTATAAAGGCAAAAGGAGCGCAAGTCAAGCATTTTGCGCCCCTTTTTTTGCATATTTTTCTTTTATTTTTACCGAATATTGCATATCAACGGTTAAATATGCAGATATTCATGAATAATTGTATATTATCCGTCGGCTTGCTCCGGGCGGAAGGCGCAGAAGCGGGAAATATCGCGTTCGGAGAACTGCCCGTCCGCATAGGAGGAGAGGGGCGCGTGCTTGTAGAAGATGAAGCTGTCGCGCGAGTCATGCGTCCGGAAGACGGCGACATAGCGGTTTTTGTGCTCTTTGACGCCCACGCAGCCCATGTTCACGTCATAGGTGTATGTCTTGCGGGAAGTGTGCAGGTGGACGACTTCGTTCGTCGTCTCGATGCCGAGGACGGTACCGAGGGTGACGCGCATCGTATAGAAGCCGTAGGCGACGAAATAGCCGATGAGCACGACTGCCGACGCCGTGAAGAAGATGGGCTTGCCGAGAGCGGTGCCGTTGAAGGCAAAGACGAGAAGCGTCATCAGCGTGGGAAGGACGACGATGCTGAAGAGGATGAAGATCTTCTTCATGCGGCGCACATATTTGACGGCTCCCCCTTTGTAATAATAGGGCGTCTGCTTTTTCATGCCTTTTCCCCCCTTTTGCCTGTCGGCGCAAAGATAAATTCCCCCTGCGTGAGGCTCTCCCCTTCGCATTCGATCTCGGCGAGCAGCCGCTCGCCGCCGCACTCTGCCGAAAGGACAAGCTCGCTCCCCTCCCTGGCCTGCTTGGAATAGGCGATGTGGAAGGAGCGCAGCGTTTTGCCTTCGAGCTCTGCCATCGTCAGGCAGTCCAAAAAGAGGTCGGCATAGCGCGTGTTGTTGACATGGAGATAGTGATCGCACAGGCTCTGGCGGGCGATAGTGCGGTAGACTTCCTTCCCCTCTTTGAGGCGCGGCACCTTCCAAGTCAGCACAGAGAGGCTCTTTTCGGGGTTGTAGGGGCAGTTGGCGTTGGCCTCGCCTAATGCCTCGCCCGTGAGGAGGGAGAAGGAGGCAAGATCGACGAGGCACCAGCGGGATGCCGCCGCCGCGACGGGCTGCCCGTCCCCCCCGAGCACGCGGTAGTCGCGCTCAAAGAAGACGTGGCGGGGCGGGAGCGGCCACGTTTCGACGGTCAGCGTCTCGCCGAATACGGGCCGGCGGTATATCTCGCCGTAGGTGTTGACGACGAGGAAGCCGTAGTTTTTAGGTTTTAAGTCGGCGTAGCCGAAGCCGAGCTCGTCCGCGCTGCCCGTCGCCGCCTCCTGGATGATGCCGAGAAGGGAGGTGAGGGAGAGCTCGTCCTTGAAATCGAAATCGGTATAGCGCAGCGGGAACTGCTTGCGATAGCAATAGGCACTCATGCGTTTATTATATCATGAGCAAAAGGAGAAGTCAAAGGTTTGCGCGGCTCCCCTCCCCTTTTTCACCCTTTTCGGGCAGCGCCGCCCGCTCACGCCGCCGAGGAGAGATAGGTGAGCGCCCCCGCAAAAATGGCGGAGGCGAGCTTTTCGCGGTACTCCCGCGTGACGAGGAGCCGTTCATCCTCGAGATTGGACAAAAAACCGCACTCCACGATGGCGGAGGGCGCTTCGCTGCACTTTAAGATGAAGTAATCGCCCGCGACGGGGGAAGTCTTTTTGACGCACTCGGGCATTTGATTGAGCGCCGATTGGAGGGCGCAGGCGAGCGCCTTGGAGGAGGGAAGATCGGGGCGGTAAAAGGCCTGGGCGCCGCGGCGGGCGGAGTCGGAGAAGAAGTTCTGGTGGACGGAGAGAAGGAGGACGGGCGCCGCCTCCCCGATGATCTTGGCGCGCGCCGCCATGTCGCGCTTCTTGTGCCCCGGGGCGGTGGTGCCGTAGAGGCCCGCCTCGCTCCGCCGCGTGAGCACGGCGTCAAAGCCCGCCGCCTCGAATTTTTCCTGCAAGATGCGCACGAGGGAGAGGTTGAGATCGCTCTCCTTGACGCCCGTGAGCGTGCCGCGCACGCCCGCGTCGATGCCGCCGTGCCCCGCATCGAGCACCACGACGGGCCGCTGCGCTCCCGATGCCGTGCGGCTGAGGCCGAAAAAGCAGACTGCGAAGGTACAGAGGACGAGAAAGGCGACGCCGAAGATCGTGAGCGCCACGCGGTGAGAGTAGAAAAACTTCATACCGCTATTGTATGGAATGCCGCCGCGGGATATGCAGCAAAGGCGCGGGAACGGGCGCGCCCCGCCGCGGCAGAGCCGCGGCGGGGCGCAAAGTGAAGGCGCCCGCGGCATTTCGCTGCGGGCGCCCCCGATACGATATCATTCGTTGGCTTTTAAGCTCTCGTTCATGTCGATGCCGACGATCTTGCGGCGCAGGATGAGGGTGACGAGCGCCGTAAAGAGGAGCACGACGACGGCAGCCACCGGCCAGACGAACCACGAGACGCCCGAAAGCGAGCCGATGTTGATGACCTTGAACAAGATCCAGATGAGGAAGACGCCCACGGGATAGCCGAAGATGATGCCGATGATGGTGTTGATGTACACCTCGCGGTAGATGTAGCCCGCGACCTCTTTATCGTAATAGCCGAGCACCATCAGGGTGGCGATCTCGCGGTTCCTCTCGCTGACGTTGATGTTGGTGAGCGTGTAGATGACCGTCATCGTGAGGAGCCCCGCGAAGATGACGATGACCGTCGCGAGCCCGATGAGCGCCGCCGAGCCGAAGTTGTGGAAGAGGCACATATCGAGGAGCGCGAAGCCCGCGAGGGCGATGCCCATCGAACAGGCGACGGAGATGACCGTCATCGAGAAGCGGTAGTGATAGCGCAAGACGTTTCGCATCGTCGACTTGTACTTGAAGGAGAGCTTGTTCCAGATGAAGGGGATGCGCTCCAAAAATACCTTCCTGCCCGCCTTGGGTGGCTTGGCGCGCAGAAGATCGGCAGGCTTTTCGTGCACCATCTTGCCGCCCGCGATGAGCGTCGCCGCCAGCGTCGCCGTGACGATGCAGGTGAAGGTGATGAGGAAGTAGAGGGAGGCCGCCACGTCCGTCATGACGGGCATCATGAAGTTGTAGTTGAAGACGAAGTAAATAAAGCTCGTCAGCCCCACGCCCACGAAGTAGGAGCCCACGCCGCCGATGCCCGTAGCGATGGCAGCGAACAGCAGATACTTGAAGACGATGCGGAAGCCCGAATAGCCGAGCGTGCGCAGGCAGGCGATCTGCGGGCGCTCCTCCTCCATGAGGCGGGTCATGTTGGAGAGCACGACGAGCGCCGTCACGAAGATGAAGGCGACCATGAGCACGGTGCCGATGGCGATCACCTTGCCCGCATAGGAGTTGAGGGAATTGACGGAGAAATTATCCTTGAGGGTGATAAATTCGATGTCCTCGCCGAGGAGGGAATAAAGCGCCGCCTTCTCCTCCTCGAGATAGCTTTCGTACTCCTCGCCGAAGGGCTCGAAGAGCTCCCTCTTATCAAGGGCGATGTAGAGATCGCCGCGCGGGAGGACGGTATCCTCCGCCTCTGCGCCCACGCCCGCAAGCGCCATGTCGAG
>CALVTT010000066.1 GCA_944363045.1 uncultured Clostridia bacterium
ATCTTGGGCTACGGCGGCTATCTCGTCTATCAGGGGCAGTTCGATGCGGGGCAGCTCGTCGAATACATCGGCTACTTTACGGCGATGGTCTGGCCCGTGATGGCGGTCTCCCAGCTCATCGAAATGACCTCGCGCGGCAAGGCCTCTTTGAACCGCGTCAGCGAGCTTTTGGATGCCAAGCAGGACGTCGTCGATAAGCCGCACGTCGAAGAAGTCAAAGATATCGCGGGACGCATCGAGTTCCGTCACCTCACCTTCCGCTATCCCGGCGGGGAGTTCGACGTTTTGAAGGACGTTTCCTTCACCATCGAGCCCGGCGAAAACGTGGGGCTCGTGGGCAAGACGGGCTCGGGCAAGACGACCATCGTCGACCTCATCCTGCGCACCTACAACGTGCCCGACGGCACCATCTTTTTGGACGGGCACGACGTCAATACCATTCCCATCCGCGACGTGCGCGCCGCGGCTGCCTACGTCCCGCAGGACAATTTCCTCTTCAGCGATACCATCGAAAACAACATCGCCTTTGCCTATGAGGGCGAAAAGGCGGCGGAAGCGGAGGCGGCGGAAGAAGCTGCCCGCCTTGCCGCCGTGCACGACAACATCATCGGCTTCAAGGATAAGTATATGACCGTCTTAGGCGAGCGCGGCGTCACCGTCTCGGGCGGGCAGAAGCAGCGCATCTCCATCGCCCGCGCCCTCATGAAGAACGCCAGGATCCTCATTTTAGACGATTCCGTCTCCGCCGTCGACACCAAGACGGAGCAGGAGATCCTCACTAACCTCAAAAAGAACAGGGCGGGGCTCACCACTATCCTCATCGCCCACCGCATCTCGACGGTGGAGAACATGGACAAGATTGTCTTCATTGACGACGGCAGCGTCGTGGACGTCGGCAGGCACGACGAGCTCATCCTCCGCTGCCCCGCCTATAAGAAGATGGTCGATCTTCAAAAACTCGAAGAGGAGGGGAGGCAGCACAATGCGTGAATATTATCCTCTCATCGTCGTGGGCGGCGTCGTGGGGCTCATCTCCATCGTCTTTTCCCTCGCCTATGCCCTCATCAAGAACAAGAAGGAGGCGATCGGTTTCGACCGCAACATGAAGGACGGGGAGATCGTCAGGCGTCTCCTCGCCTATGCCAAGCCCCATTGGCGGAGTTTCCTCTTTGCCGGCCTCTGCATGGCATTTTCCATCGCCTACGACATCGCCTCGCCCCTGCTCGTCGGCTATATCGAGGAGCTGGTGAGCGGCGAATTTGAACTTTCGGGGCTCTTTCTCCTCGTCGGCGTGTATGCGGGCATCCTCATCGTCTCGCTCATAAGTTCCTACGCGCAGGCGATCGTGCTGCAAAAGACGGGCCAGCGCATCCTCTCGGCGCTGAGAGAGGACCTCTTTTCGCACATCGAGGGGCTCTCGCACGCCCAGCTCAACCTCATTCCCGTGGGGAAATTGGTCACGCGCGTGACCAATGATACCAACGCCATCTCGATGATGTTCACGAATATCCTCGTCAACCTCATCAAGAACGTCTTCGTGGTGCTCGGCGTGCTCGTTGCCATGTTCATCCTCAATCTGGAGCTCACGCTGATGGTGCTGTGCTTTGCGCCCTTCATCGTGCTCTTCACCCTCATCTTCCGCAAGTTCTCGCGGCGGGCATACCGCAAGGTGAAGGACGGCACCACCGACATCAACACCTTCCTCTCGGAAAATTTGTCGGGCATGAAGATCACGCAGATCTTCAACCGTGAACAGCGCAAGATGCAGGAGTTCGACAAGAAGAACAGGACGCTCGCCGCCGCCAAGCACCAGCAGATCTTTGTCTTCGGCATCTTCCGCCCCCTCGTCTATATGCTCTACATTGCCTCGGTGCTCTGCCTGCTCTACTTGGGCGGCAAGGGGTATTTAGACGGCGCGTCCTTCCTCGGCAATCCCATTTCGAGCGCCACCGTCGTCACCTTCTATATGTATCTTTCCAAGTTCTTCAACCCCATCCAGAGCCTTGCCGAGCAGTTCAATTGGCTGCAATCGGCGTTTGCCTCGGCGGAGAAGATCTTCACGGTATTCGATATGCAGCCCGAAGTCGTCGATGAGGAGGATGCAGTCGAACTTTCTAAGATCAGAGGGGAGATCGAATTCAAGGACGTGTGGTTTGCGTATGTGCCGGGCGAATGGGTCTTGAAGGGCGTCTCCTTCCACGTCAACGCGCGCGATACGGTGGCGTTCGTGGGCTCGACGGGCTCGGGCAAGACGACCATCCTCTCCCTCATCTGCCGCAATTACGACATCCAGAAGGGGAGCATCCTCATCGACGGCATCGACATCAGGCATATCAAGACATCATCGCTGCGCCGCCATTTCGGTCAGATGCTGCAGGACGTCTTTCTCTTTTCGGGCACCATCAGGAGCAACATCGTCCTCCGCGACGACATCCCCGACGAGGAGATCATGCGCGTGTGCGACTATGTGAACGCTTCTTCCTTCATCGGAAAGCTCGAAAAGGGGCTCGACGAGGAAGTGCGCGAGCGCGGCAACAACTTCTCGGCGGGGCAGCGCCAGCTCCTCTCCTTTGCCCGCACCATCGTGCATAAGCCTTCCGTGATGATCCTCGACGAGGCGACCGCCAACATCGATACGGAGACGGAGGTGCTCATCCAAGATTCCCTCGAAAAGATGATGAACATCGGCACCATGCTCATCGTGGCGCACCGCCTTTCCACCATCCGCAATGCCGATAAGATCATCGTCCTCTCGCACGGGGAGATCATCGAGGAGGGCACGCACCGCGAGCTCCTCGAAAAGAAGGGCAGATACTACCGCCTGTACACTTTGCAGGCGCACCGCGAACAGCTCATCAACGCATAAGCGATGCGCCGCCTACCATTCGGAGTCATTATGAAAAAACAAAACGCGTCCCGCTTCACAAAGGCGGGGATGCTCGCCTATTTTTTGAAGGGGAGTTTGGGGCTGTTTGCCGTCAGTATCCTCTGCAACCTCTTTATGACGCTGCTTCTCGTGCTCATCCCGCAGCTCATCGGCTTTACGGTGGACTCAGTCATCGGCAGCGAGGAAGTTTCTTCCGCCTATGAGGTGTTTGTCTCCCTCTTCGGCGGGCTGGAGCACCTCAAAGAGAATATCTGGCTCATCGCCCTCACGGTCGTGGCGCTCTCGCTCGTCACGGCGCTCTTCCGCTACGGCAATAACTTTTTTACTCTGCACGCCAATCAGATCATGTTGAAGCGTATGCGCGATACGCTCTTTTCCCATCTGCAGAGGCTGCCCCTTTCCTGGCACCATGCGCACAACACGGGCGATATCATCCAGCGCTGCACTTCCGATGTGGACGCCATCTCCAACTTCGTCTCGGGTCAGCTTGTGACGCTCCTCCGCATCGTCATCATGATCGTGCTCTCGCTCACGCTGATGTTTTTAACGGACGTGCGCCTTGCGCTCATCGCCGCCGCCTTCCTGCCCGCCGTCGTCCTCTATTCGGCGGTGTTCTTTGCCAAACTTCTCCCCGAGTATCAGAAGTGCGACGAGGAGGAGGGCGTGCTCTCCACCATTGCGCAGGAAAACTTTACGGGCGTGCGCGTGGTGCGTGCCTTCGGCAGGGAAAAAGAGGAGCGCGACAAGTTCGAGGCGCAGAATACCCACTATACGGGGCAATGGGTGCGCGTCATGCGCCAGAGCGCCCTCTTTTGGACGACGAGCGACTTTCTCACCGCCCTGCAGCTTTTATTTATCCTCATCTTCGGCACGATCTTCTGCGTGGAGGGCAGCCTGAGCGCGGGCGATCTCATCATCTTCATCTCGTACAGCACCCTCCTCGTCGGGCCCATGGGCATGTTGGGGCGGGTCATCTCCAACATGAGCCGCGCGGGCATCGCCATCGGGCGTATCTCGGAGATCATGAACGCGAAGGAGGAAGTCTACGGCGAGCGGGAACCCCTCCGCGGCGACATCGTCTTCGATCATGTGACGTTTTGCTATGAGGAGGGCAAGCCCGTTTTGTCCGACGTCTCCTTTACCGTGAAGGAGGGCACGACGCTAGGCATCCTCGGCGGCACGGGCAGCGGCAAGTCGACCATCGCCTATCTTTTGGACGGCCTCTATCCTCTGACCTCGGGCACGATAAGGATCGGCGGCAGGGATATCTCCTCGCTCTCGCCCGCGACGGTCAGGAGCGCCGTCGGCTTTGTCTTGCAGGAGGGCTTTCTCTTTTCGCGCACGGTGGGGGAGAACATTTCCATCGCCTCCCCCGCGGCGGGAGAGGGGGAGATGAAGCGGGCGGCGGCGCTTGCCTGCGTGGATGAGCACATCGAGGCCTTCCCCGAAGGGTATAAAACGGAAGTGGGGGAGCGCGGCGTCACGCTCTCGGGCGGGCAGAAGCAGCGCGTCTCCATTGCCCGCACCCTCATGCGGAAGACGCCCATCCTCGTCTTCGACGACTCCCTCTCCGCCGTGGACAGCGAGACGGACGCAAAGATCCGTTCCCGCCTCGGGAAGGACCTTACGGGCGTCACCAAGCTCATCATCTCTCACCGCGTGACGACGGTGATGGGCGCAGAGCAGCTCATCGTGCTCGAAGAAGGGCGCATCGCGGAGCAGGGCACGCATGAAGAACTCATGCAAAGAGGGGGCATCTACCGCACCATCTACGAGATGCAGACGGCGCTGCCCGAGGATCTGAAGGAGGAACTGCATGGCTGAAAATATCAAGTCGGCGCAGCCTGCGCCCGCAGAGAAGCTCCGCTTCTTCGGCCTCGGCAAGATGAAGCCCTTCTTAAAGCCGCACGCCGCAAAATTTGCCGTCATGGTCGTCTTCTCGCTCATCGTGGGCGGGATGCAGGTCATTCTGCCCCTCTTCCAACAGTACGCCATCGACCACTTCATCGCCTTAAAGACGACGGAAGGGCTCGCGCTCTTTATCGCCGCCTATGTAGGCGTGCTCGTCTTGAGCGCCGTCCTCGACTTTATCGCCTGCTATAATTGCAGCAAGCTCGAGATGTATCTCTTGCGCGACATCCGCCGCGCCTGCTTTGACCGATTGCAGCGGCTCTCCGTCTCCTATTACAGCCAAAACAGCGTGGGGCGGCTGCACGCCCGCGTGATGAGCGACCCCGCCAATATCGCAGGCATCCTCTCCTGGAACACCTACTCGGGCGTGTGGAACGTCATCTATGTGTTGGGCGCGGTCGTCGTCATGCTCGCTCTGCAGCCCGTTCTTGCGCTCTGCGTCATCGTCGTCATCCCGCTGGTGGCGCTCGCCTCCGTCTATTTTCAGAAAAAGCTCACGGGGCTCAACCGCGAGGCGCGCGAGCTCAACTCCGCCATCACGGGCGCCTTCAACGAGGGCGTGACGGGCGTGGAGACAACGAAGACGCTCTTCATCGAAGGCGATCTCGACGCCCGCTTCTTCGCTTCGACCAGGAAGATGCAGAAACGTTCTTCCAAGATCGGGCACTTCCGCGCGCTGTTTGTGACGGTCATCGCCTTTGCCTCCTCGGCGGCGCTGGCGCTCGTTCTGTGGTACGGCGGCGCGCTGACGGCGGACGGGCTTCTGCTTGTCGGCACGCTCTCCGTCTTCATGACCTACGCGCAGGGCATCATGGAGCCCGTGCAGTGGTCGGTGGACTGCTTCTCCGACCTCATCACGGTGAAAGTCAACATCGAGCGCGTGACGGCGCTGCTGGCTGCCGAGAGCGACGTCAAGGACACCCCCGAAGTTATCGAAAAATATGGCGACAGCTTCGCCCCCAAGCGCGAAAATTGGGAGCCCCTTTTAGGCCACATCTGCTTTGATGACGTCACCTTCCGCTATCCCGACGGGGGCGAGAACGTGCTCGAACATTTCTCTTTGGACGTGCCGCAGGGCACCAACGTCGCCATCGTGGGGGAGACGGGTGCGGGAAAGAGCACGCTCGTCAACCTCGTATGCAGATTTTACGAGCCGACGGAAGGGCGCATCCTCATCGACGGGCGGGATGCCCGCGAGCGCTCCGTGCATTGGCTGCACAGCAATATCGGTTACGTTTTACAGACGCCGCACCTCTTTTCGGGCAC
>CALVTT010000067.1 GCA_944363045.1 uncultured Clostridia bacterium
CATATTTGAGTGAGGCACAGGCATGAAACGCATCAAAAAACGCCCCGAAGGCACCTTCCGCGGTATCCTCAACTACTTAAAGCCCTACTCCTTCTACCTCGCCTGCACGGGGGTATGCGCTGTCCTCTATGTGGCAGCCACCCTCGTCGTGCCCTATCTCGCAGGCCTTGCCATCGACTGCATGGCGGGCGCGGGCGATATCGACTATCCCCGCCTCTATGCGCTCTTTCTTGCCATCGGCGTGAGCATCGCGCTCGCCGCCCTCTCGCAGTGGCTGATGAGCCTTTCCAACAACCACATCGCCTACCGCGTGCTCGCCGACATCCGCCGCGACGCCTTCCGCAAGATCGGCGTGCTGCCTTTGAAGTACCTCGACGGCCGCTCCTACGGCAAGACGGCCTCCGTCATCATCACGGATGCCGAGCAGTTCTCCGACGGCCTCCTCCTCGGCTTTACGCAGCTCTTTACGGGCGCCGCCACCATCGTGGGCGTGCTCGTCATCCTCTTTGTGCTGCGCTGGGAGGTCGCCCTCGTCGTGCTCGTCTTAACGCCGCTCTCCCTCTTTGTCGCCCGCTTCATCTCCACACACACCTACTCCATGTTCAAGCAGCAGGCCTCAACGCGCGCCGAGCAGACGGGCTTCATCGACGAGATGATCGGCAACTTGAAGGTCGTCAAGGCGTTCTCGCACGAGGAAGCGAACGGGGAGCAGTTCGATGAGATCAACGAGCGCCTGCGCGCCTGTTCCTTGCGCGCCATCTTCTATTCCTCCATCACCAACCCGGGCACCCGCCTCGTCAACAACCTCGTCTACGCCCTCGTGGCGCTCGTCGGCGCCTTCCTCGTGGTGGCGACGGCAGGCGCTTCCGTGCCCTTCACGGTGGGCAATCTGAGCTCCGTGCTCTCCTATTCCACGCAGTACACCAAGCCCTTTAACGAGATCACCGAGGTCATCACCGAGTTCCAGAACGCCCTTGCGTGTGCGGCGCGCCTCTTTGCGCTCATCGCCGAGGAGGAACAGCCCTCCGACGAGGGCATGGAGGAGCTTTCCGCCGTCCAAGGAGAGGTAAAGCTTTCCGATGTCAGCTTCTCCTACGACCCCCAAAAGCCGCTCATCGAGCACCTCAACGTGCTGGCGCCCGCGGGCAGGCGCATTGCCATCGTCGGCCCCACGGGCTGCGGCAAGACGACGCTCATCAACCTTTTGATGCGCTTTTACGACGTGGACGGGGGGAGCATCTCGGTGGACGGGCACGACATCCGCAGGGTGACGCGCAAGTCTTTGCGCCGGCACTACGGCATGGTATTGCAGGAGACGTGGCTGAAAAAGGCGACCGTGCGCGAGAACCTTCTGATGGGCAACCCCGAGGCGACCGAGGAGGAGATGGTCGCGGCCGCCCGCGCGGCGCACGCCCACGGCTTTATCTCCCGCCTGCCCCAAGGCTACGATACCGTCATCGGCGATGAGGGCGCGCTCTCGCAGGGGCAGCGGCAGCTTCTCTGCATCGCGCGCATCATGCTCACACGCCCGCCCATGCTCATTTTGGACGAGGCGACGAGCTCCATCGATACCCGCACCGAAATGCGCGTGCAGGACGCTTTTTCTAAGCTCATGCAGGGGCGCACCTGCTTCATCGTCGCCCACCGCCTCTCGACGATCGAGAACGCCGACCTCATCCTCGTGATGAAGGCGGGCGCCATCATCGAGCAGGGCACGCACAAGGAGCTCCTTGAAAAGGGCGGCTTCTATGCGGAGCTCTATAAGGCGCAGTTTGCAGGATAATGGATTCACGCATTTCTTTTCGCTGCGCGAAAATCAATGCCGTGAGGGAATTTCGCCGCAAATTTTTCCTTTGGGAAATCTTCGCGGCGAGGGCGAGAAAGCGCTTTCTTGGCAAAGCCCCGGTGGGGCTTTGACCGCTTTCGAGCTTGGAAATGCCCCATTGTTCGGGGCATTTCCTGACCGAGCGCGGGCACTACCGCGCGAGAAGGGCTTTGTTGATTTTAACAGACGTTATCGCCCGCGTACTTTGATGTCTTTATTTTACAGTAAGTGCCCTGCGGGTACAAATTGGGTCCCGCAGCGGAGGGGGACCCTCCTCGCGGAAGAAAATTAAGAAGCATTCCGCATTTTGACCTCCTCTTCGGGGAGGTGGCGCGCTGTCCGAGGCTCGCCCTCGGCAGCGTGGCGGAGGGAGTAAAAACTTCCTGCATAAGCGTGGTTTTGCTCGCGGAAATTATTTGAGAAGCAAGGGAAGCAACTATTCCCTTGCCTCCCTCGCCGAGGGTGAGAAAGCGCTTTCTTGCTTTTCAGGGCTCCCGCAAAAGTCGCGTCAGCGAGTTTTGTGGGAAAAGGAGACGCAGGCATCTAAGCCCTGCCCTGACGAAGGAAGGGCTGGCGAAGTTTGCCTTGCGGCGACGCGGCGACTCCCTCAGTCTCGCTTCGCTCGACAGCTCCCTCAAACCCACCCCAAAAAAATACTGCGTCTTTTTTTGGGGACCCCGAGAGGGAGCCAAGAGTGAGGCGACTCCCTCAGTTGCGGCGGCAGTCTTTTTTCGCTTCGTCAAAAAATTTTGCGCTCGGGGGAGGGTAGTTGCTCTTAACCGGTTGACAATCTGCATAGATTATTGTATAATCATAAAGACAATGCCTAACTATACGCCTTAAACCAAAGGTGATATACGGATAAATGTCAAAATCATACCAAGCAGGAGGCTGAAATGACGATTTTAACCAGCCTGCTCCTTGACGTATCGACAGGGCTTGCCGTGGCGCTCTTTATCGTTCTCCCCATCGTGGGGCTGGCGATCGGCGGTGCGGTCACCTATGTGATTCTTCAAAAAATTGCCAAAAAGAAGTCGGAGCAAAAGCTCGATGAGACCTCGCAGCAGGTCGAGAAGATGCTCGCAAGTGCGAAGGCGGAATGCAAGCAATTAAAAAAAGAAGCGGTCCTCGAGGCCAAGGAGCAGGAACTCAAGAGAAGAAACGAGTTTGAGCAGGAAATGAAGGAGAAGCGCGCCGAGCAGCAGCGCATCGAAGCGCGCCTCAACAAGCAGGAGGATGCCCTCGAGCGCAAAGATCAGGAGCTCACCAAGAAGCTCGACGGCGTCGAACAGCAGAAAAACAATTTGACCCGCCGCCTCGAAGAGGCGGAAAAGACGCGTGAACAGCTCTCCCATCAGCACGAGCTCATGGTGCAGGAGCTCGAGCGCGTCGCTCAGCTCACCAAGGAGGAGGCGAAGGCACAGCTCACCGAGGAGATCCTCGACGAGACCCGCCGCGACTGCGCGGTGCAGGTGAGGAACCTCGAACAGCAAGCCAAGGACGAGGCCGACCTCAACGCCAAGAACATCATCACGCTCGCCATCCAGCGCTGTGCGTCCGATCACGCTTCGGAGACGACGGTCTCCGTCGTGCCGCTGCCCAATGACGACATGAAGGCGCGCATCATCGGCCGCGAGGGGCGCAACATCCGCGCCATCGAGAACGCGACGGGCATCGAGCTCATCATCGACGATACGCCCGAGGTCGTCATCCTCTCGGGCTTTGACCCCGTAAGAAGGGAGATCGCCCGCCTCACGCTCGAGCGGCTCATTTCGGACGGCCGCATCCACCCTGCCCGCATCGAGGAGACGGTGGAAAAGGTCACCAAAGAGATCGACCAGCAGATCAAGGCCGCGGGCGAAAATGCCATGTTCGAAGTGGGCATCTTCGGGCTGCATCCCGAGCTCATCAAGCTCATCGGCCGCCTCAAATTCCGCACGAGCTACGGTCAGAACGTCTACCGCCATTCCATCGAGGTCGCGCAACTCGCGGGCCTTATGGCGCAGGAGCTGGGCCTCGACGTCAACTTTGCCAAGCGCGCCGGCCTTCTCCACGACATCGGCAAGGCGGTCGACAGGGAGCAGGAGGGCACGCACATCCAGATCGGCGCCGACCTTGCCAAGAAGTACAAGGAAAACGCCATGATCGTCAATGCCATCATGGCGCACCACGGCGACGTGGAGCCCAAGACCATCGAGGCAGTGCTCGTACAGGCGGCGGACGCCATCTCGGGCGCACGCCCCGGCGCGCGCAGGGAGACGGGCAGCAACTACGTCAAGCGCCTCGAAAAGCTCGAGGAGATCGCCGCGAGCTTCCACGGCGTCGATAAGAGCTACGCCATCCAGGCGGGCCGCGAGGTGCGCGTCATCGTCAAGCCCGATCAGGTGGACGACGCCAAGGCCATCTTCCTCGCCAAGGATATCGCCAAGAAGATCGAGAACGAGCTCGAATACCCCGGGCAGATCAAGGTCAACGTCATCCGCGAATTCCGCAGCGCCGAATACGCCAAGTAAAGGGAAACAAACTGCAAACGCCGCTCTCTCTGCGAGGGGCGGCTTATTTTTTGTGCCAATTTTAAGGCGCGGGGCTTATTTTCCGCGCGCGTTTTAAGGTGCGGGGGGCGTTTCGGCCTCCTTCTGCTGTTTGAGGGCGGTAAAATGGCGGACGGCGGAGGTGTACTTCCCGCCCGCGCGGGCATAGAAGGTGCGGATGCGCTCGCGGAGGGCGGCGGGCTGTACGACGAAGGCGTCGCAGCCGAAGCGCACCAGATACTGCATGAGCTGCTGATGGGAACAGGCAAAGGTAAAGGTATTGTTTTCCACCGCAACGGGCACGGGGCGGTGCACATAGAGGGCGCGGTACATCTCCATGCCGCGCGCCGTGAACTGCACGACCGCCTCCTCCTCGTGCTTGCCGTAGCGGAACTGCGGCCCGTAGGCGAGCATACGCTCAAAGAGGGCGAGCTGCTCCTCTGAAAAGGCGGCGTTTTCCGCAAGCGGCGTCGCCGAGACGATGCGCGAGAGGCGGATGGGCACGCACTCATTGCCGCGGGCGGCGAGGAGGTAGCAGTGCAGCTCCTCCTTAGAGGCGGTGATGCGGTAGGGGGAGAGCTCATAGCCCTTCTCGCGCGTGCGGCGGGTGGTGACGAAGACCTTCTTTTTCGCAGCGATCGCCCTCTCCAGCGCCTCGTACTGCGGGCGGAAGACGATCTTCTCGCGCTCGTCCTGCGGGAGGGCGGCATAGGAAGAAAAGAGGTTGCGGAAGTACTCCGAGAGCGTGCCGCCGCCGAGGAGATACGCCTCGATGTAGTCGAGCACGGGCTCGGAGGCGCGCGTGGGCTTTAAGGAGACGGTGCATTCAAAGCGCTCTTTGAGGGGCGCCGCCTCCCGCTTGCGGACGTGCGAGGCGACGGTGCGGCACAGCTCCTCGAGCTCGCCCCGCTTGAGGGGCGCGCTTTTTCCGATCGTCTCGAGGAGATAGGCGTAAAGTTCGCCCTCCTGCGCGCGGAAGCGCTCGTAATAGTTGACGACGAGCTGCGTCAAAAGGGCGTTCTTGTTGAGCGTGCGCCCGTCCGCCTTGTAAAATTCAAAATTCTCGGCGTCCTTTTCAAGGATGCGCGCCGTGCGGCTCGTTACATTGATCTTCAGCTTTTCCGTCATTTGCAGTGCCCCTTATCGTGCCTCTTTTATAAATTATACCATAAAAAGGGGTCAAAGACAAATGAAAGAACGAACATATATCGCAGAAAATATGATAAAATATAGATTTTAAGGCATATTTTCGCAAAAATAAGGGGTCAAAAATATTTTTGAAACTGCGTCTTTACAAATGGGAAAATATATGCGATAATAGAGGCAGAAAACGAACGGGAGGAAAACAACATGAAAGTTTGCCATACGGAAGCCATGAAGCTCATCAAGGAGCTCGAAAAGCAGAAGAACGAGCTCATCGAGTTCGAGGACCGCAATTCGGTCGTCTCCTACAAGGAGGGCGAGACGCCCATCGACAGCGGCTATGC
>CALVTT010000068.1 GCA_944363045.1 uncultured Clostridia bacterium
ATGAGCCCGGTTGGGTACCGAACTCATTCCCAAACAATCTAATATTTTTTGTCCAAACTTTGGGGTTCACTTCACAAAAAGGCGGTTTTTTTATGGAAGGATGCCGAAAAGAGAGCCCGTCGTATCCAATTCGTGTTTTAAGAGGGCGGCGGAGTATTCCCAGACGTCGGAAGGGGAAAAGAGGTGCCTTATTTTCCACTTTCGCACGAAGGCGGGGTACTTTTTTTCGGGCGAGGGGAACTTCTTTTCCCCTCTGACGCAGACGAGCAGGGCGCGCTCTTTTGGGGAGAGCACGCGGTATTCGAGGTAGTTCCCCGCATCCTTTTTAAAGCGGTAGATCTGCGTGCAGGTGGAATCGGTGCCCTTCGAATAGTCGCGCTCGAACAAAAAGCCGCGCTCCGATAAAAAGGTGAAATATTGTGCGATCTTTTCGTCTTCCGTCATCGTATGCTCCTTATGGGTCGTTTGCTCCATTATAGCACAACGGGCGGAGTTTGTCTACTTATGGGCGGGAAGCTTATCCCAACGAAAAAGGGAAAGGACGATGCTCAAAAGCACCGTTCCGTTCGGGTTATAGAGCAGCAACAGGGATACCGACGTCAAAATTATAACACTAATATTAGTGTATGAAAAGGGAAATACGGAATTTTTCCGTAAAATAGTCCCATGACTTTGGGTGATAACATTAAGTATTTTCGAAAACTCAACGGGATGAGCCAACAGGCGTTTGCCGAGAAGATGCTGACGACGCAGCAGCGCGTCAGCGAATGGGAGCGCGGCAAGATCGAGCCCTCTCTTTATAACCTCATGCGGATGCTCAAAGTGTTTTCCATCACCTTCGAGGAACTGACGGAAGGGCTGGAAGAGAAGTGACCGCGCGGCGCTTGGGGCACGGGGGGTTGCCCCTGCAATTACCCCCTCAGTCATGCCATCGACGTCCACGTCGAATGGCATGACACCTCCCCGAAGAGGAGGTTAAAATAAGGAATAGAAAAAGGAGATGCCGGGGCGGCATCTCCTTTTTTGTTGGAAGTTTTACGCTTCGCAGTTGTTTTTGAGGGTCGCAAGGTTGTCGGAAAGCTCCTTGGGAAGCTTGTCGCCGAACTGCTTGTAGAACTCGGCGATCTCGTCCGCCTCCTTGCTCCAGCGCGCCTTGTCGACATAGAGGATGCGCTCCAGCGTCTCCACCGAGTAGTCGAGCCCCTCGATGTCGATGTCCTTCGCGTAAGGAACATAGCCGATGGCCGTCTCCTGCGCCTCGATCGCGTTGTCGCAGCGCTTTAAGATCCAATCGAGCACGCGCATATTGTCGCCGAAGCCGGGCCAGAGGAATTCGCCGTTCTCGCCCTGGCGGAACCAATTGACGTTGAAGATCTTGGGGGGATTAGTGACCTTCTTGCCCATCTCGATCCAATGAGCGAAGTAGTCGCCCATGTGATAGCCGCAGAAGGGCTTCATCGCCATGGGGTCGTGGCGCAGCACGCCCACCGCGCCCGTGGCGGCAGCCGTCGTCTCCGAGCTCATGATGGAGCCCACGAACACGCCGTGATCCCAATCGCGGGACTGATAGACGAGGGGGGTCGTCGTCGCCCTGCGGCCGCCGAAGATGATGGCGTCGAGGGGCACGCCCGTCTTGGAGTTGAATTCGGGCGAGATGCAGGGGCAGTTGACGGCGGGTGCGGTGAAGCGGGAGTTAGGGTGCGCCGCCTTCACGCCGCTTGCGGGCGTCCATTCGTTGCCCAGCCAGTCGATGAGGTGCTCGGGCGCCTGCTTGGTGAGGCCCTCCCACCAGACGGTGTTGTCGGAAGGGTCGATGGCGACGTTGGTGAAGATGGTGCCCTTCTTGGTCGCCGCGAGCGCGTTGGGGTTGGAGTGGTCGTTGGTGCCGGGCGCGACGCCGAAGAAGCCGTTCTCGGGGTTGACCGCCCAAAGCCTGCCGTCCTCGCCCACGCGGATCCAGGCGATGTCGTCGCCCACCGTCTCCACCTTATAGCCGAGGTCGCGGTAGTGCTTGGGGGGGATGAGCATGGCAAGGTTGGTCTTGCCGCAGGCGGAGGGGAAGGCTGCCGCCACATACTTCTTTCTGCCGTCGGGATAGGTGACGCCCAAAATGAGCATATGCTCTGCCATCCAGCCCTCTTTGCGGCCGAGATAGGAAGCGATGCGCAGGGCAAAGCACTTTTTGCCGAGGAGCACGTTGCCGCCGTAGCCCGAGTTGACGGAGATGATGGTGTCGTCCTCGGGGAAGTGCATGATGTAGCGCTTCTCGGGGTCGATGTCGCACTTGGCGTGGAAGCCCTTGACGAAATCGCCGTCCTTGCCCAATGCGTCAAGGCAGTTGAAGCCGACGCGCGTCATGATGCACATATTGAGCACGACGTAGATGGAGTCGGTCACTTCGATGCCGATGCGGGAGAAGGGGGAGCCGACGACGCCCATCGAATAGGGGATGACGTACATCGTCCTGCCCTTCATCTTGCCGCGCGCGATCTCGCGCAGCATGGGATAGGCCTCCTTGGGGTCCATCCAATAGTTGGTGGGGCCTGCGTCCTTTTCGTCGCGGCAGCAGATGAACGTGCGCGCCTCGACGCGGGCGACGTCATTTTCCGCCGTGCGGTGGTAGTAGCAGCCGGGGAGCTTTTCCTGGTTGAGGCGGATCATCTCGCCCGTGCCGCACGCCTCTTCGCGCAGGGCCTCGATCTGAGCTTCGCTGCCGTCGATCCAGACGATCTTGTCGGGCTGGGCGAGCTCGGCACTGTCCTTCACAAAGTCGAGTACCTTCTGATTTTCGGTGTAAACTTGCGTCATAAAGACCTCCGAGTAAATTGTTTCCTGTATTTTGGGCGGGCGGCGGGGCAGCGTGTGCTCCCAAACCGCGGGCGGGGCGGCTCGCGGAATGCAAAGAGCCCGCCGGGAGAAAAATTCCCCTCGTCCGCCACTCTTATTATAGCACGAACCATTGTCAATGGCAAGCAAATCGCTCCCCCGCGCCTCTGTAAATTTTTTAAGAGGCAGGCTTGACAAAAGAGTAAAATGTGTTATAATACGTTTGCAAATATAAGACGGGGGATATGAGCATGAAGCATAAGAAATTGTTTGCGGCGGTGGCGGCCGCGGTATTGTGCTTTACGGGGATGCTCGCGGGGTGCGAGGCGGGAACGTTTGATAAGGTCGAACAGGCGTATCTTTCCTGCCCTGCCGAGGGCGGCTCGCAAACGGCGCTCCTCAGACGGTCGGAGGAGACGGAGCTCGTGGATAGGGCGCTCTCTTTCGTCAAAGACGTGCCCTTTGAGGCGCTTGACGAGGCGGAGGCCGACGCCCTTTGGGAGGAGCTTTCTGAAGACACAGGGGATGACCATCCGATCATTGTGATGTTTTATTCCGAGGAGGGCGATCCGCTGCCCGAACTCAGCTCTTCCATCGCGACCGAGATCCCTGAGGACAGGAGAACGATCTATGTATATGCGGACGGCTCGGCGATACTCAGCTACGAGAACGTGACTTATACCGCGGCGGCGGGGGAAGTCGACTTTGCGGGGATCGCGGCGTTTGTTACAGAGAACGCCTGATGGGGCGCTTTTGAGAAAAATGTGGTAAATTGTAGTAGGATATTGGATGAATGGTGGGGGCGCCGCGGCGAAAAGCCGCGGCGCCCCTGCTTTTTTTGTAAGTTTTTTACTCCCTCAGTCACGGCGTCGGCTTTCAGCCGAACACCGTGACAGCTCCCCCGAGGAGGAGCTTAAAGTGTGGAATTTGCCAAATTCAGAAAGCACTTGCTCACCCCCAAACCCACCCCAAAAAAATACGTCGTCTTTTTTTGGGAACCCCGGGGAGGAGCTTAAAGTAAGGATAACTCCTTCCGCCTCACATTCGTTCGGCACCTCCCCTTTCAGGGCTCCCGCAAAGATTTTGCGAAGCAAAAGATTTGTGGGAAAAGGAGGAGCCGACGTTTCAAGCGTGGCATTCGCTTTTTAGCGGATGCCCGCAAAATGCGTCGCGCTCCGACGCGGGAGGCAAGGGAGGGAGCGATCATTTGACGAATTCGCCTGTTGCGGCGTCCTGGAAGACGACGTAAAAGCCTTCGTCGTCCGTATAGGGGGTGGCGGGCACGAAGACGGCGCGCTCTTTGAGCTCTGCGGGCGGCTCACCCTGCGCCTCTACCGCCAGGCAGAGAAAGTGCGGCTGTCCGTACCGGTAGACGATGCCGATGAGCGCATCCTCCCACTGCGTCCACTCCGAATGGGGGATCGCCCGCGAGAGGCGGTCGTCTCGCTCTCCCTTACGGAAGGCCTCCTCAAGGCGCGGGCGCACCTCGTCGAAATATGTATGCCCCGGGGGCGGGGCGGCATTGGGGGCGCTTTCGCGGGCGGCGGGCTCATCTTCCGCTCCCTCGGGCGCGGCGTAGTAGTTCTTGTCCGTGAGCGCCTCGTCGTCATACGTCTGCGGCGGGGAGCCCGCATCATGGGCGTCTTTTGGCTGCTCTGCGGGCGGTTCGCTGCCCGGCAGAGGCACGCCCGGTGCGAAGGGCACATTGGGACCCGGCACGCCCGGGACCCCCGTGGGCGGCAGCGGGACGGCGGGGATGCGCTCGCCCTCGTCCGCCGTCTTGGGTGCCGTCTTGTCCTCCCGAGGGCTCTCGGCCTCCCGAAAGATCTCGGCGCGGGAGAGGGGACGGCCGGGGGCGCGCGTGCGGAAGATGCCCAAGAGCTGCCTGTAATCGTCCGGCGCGCTGCCCGAGGACCCGAAGGCGACGGGTTCCGCCTCGTGGCGGATAAAGCACAGGAGCACCGCAAAGCCGCCCTCGAGCGAGGGGCCGGCGGGGACGCGCAGGGCGGTGTTGCCGCGCAGCTCGAGGCAGTATTCCCTGTCTCCCACAAGGACGGCGAGGGCGTATCTTCCCTCTTTGAGGGGGGCGAGGCCCGCGATGCGCGGGGTGATCGTCAGTTCGTTCCCCAGCCGCTCGGCGTACACCGCGCCCATCAGCGGCATGCCGTCGGCGGTGAAGCCTTTTCCGATCTGCTTGAGGATGCAAAGTTTCTTTTCGTATGCCATGATCTCCTCCCGGGGCGAAAAATTCGCGTATCGACCTTAGGATAGGCCGTTTTTAGGGGCGGGAGAGGGCATTTTTTGCAAAATAAGGGGAAGATTTGCCCCTTTTGCGAGGGCGGGGGGTTCCGGGTGTGGGGCGGCGGGGCGGCGGGGCGGGCGGCAAAGCCGCCCGCCCCGCCGCCCTGTGAGCGACGTGAGCGCCGTAAGGGCCGCTTTTATTGCTGCTTATAGAACGCAAACAAAAAAGCCGCCCTCATAAGGAGAGCGGCCGAAAGGCATAAAGAGAGCGTCCGAGAGGCTGCTTAGATCTTTTTGAAACGCAGGTGCAGTCTGCCCGTCTTGTCGTTTTTATCGCCCTGCACAAAGTCGAGCGCGTCTTCCTCGACGAGCCCTTCCTCGGGGAATTTGGGGATGCCTTTGAGGGTGAGCTTGTCGCCTGCCTGCGTGTAGGTGGCCGCGGTGTCCTTGCCCTTGCCGCCTCCCTGCTTGTGCATGACGGCGGTGCCGTCCGCCCGGAAGGTGAGCGTGCTGCCCTTGGCGGCCTCGCTGAAAAAGGCGACCGCAAAGAGGCCCATCGCTTTGGCTTCTTCGGGGACGTCCTCCGCATACTCGGGGAGGGCGGTCTCGAATTCGTAGGTGTTGCCTGCAACGTCGTGTGCCATATGAATGCTCGTATAATAATGTTGTTTGGATTTGACCGTTCTGCGGGTCAGCAACATTCCTTTGGTTATGTTGTTTGGAAAGGGTGCGGGGAAAACTTTTCAAAGGTTGCCCCGCGTCTT
>CALVTT010000069.1 GCA_944363045.1 uncultured Clostridia bacterium
GAATTTACTCCCTCCGTCTCATCATCGGCGTGTGCCGAATGATGAGACACCTCCCCGAAGAGGAGGTCAAAATAAGGTGAACTCCTTCAGGCTCGCTGCGCTCGCCAGCTCCCTCAAAGAGGGAGCCAAGGGAATGGACGTCGCGCGCCGACGCGGGAGGCAAGGGGGGGAATTTACTCCCTCCGTCTCATCATCGGCGTGTGCCGAATGATGAGACACCTCCCCGAAGAGGAGGTCAAAATAAGGAATGCTTCTTAAATGATGTCTGCAAGCAAAACCACGCTTTTGCGCAGCAGAACCCAATTAGCCTCATACTTGAGGCTTACTGTCCGATAAGGGCATCAAAGTGCGTGGGCGATAATGTAATTTAGGTGTACAAAGCTCACCCCTCACGACTTTTTTGCGGTACGCAAAAAAGTGTGAACCCTTACATTACGACGATATTGTCCTCTGCGAATCTTTGCTTGAGGTCGGCGGGGAAGTTGTTGTCGGTGATGAGCACGTTGATGTCTTCAAGGTGCGCGAAGGTGTAGGGCATGATCTTGCCGATCTTGGAACTGTCGAGCATCATATAGACGGAGCGCGCCTTCTTCCTCGCCAAAATGAGAAGGTCTGCCTCCACCTGCGAGCCGCAGGAAAAACCGTCCTCGGGCGTGAAAGCGGACGCCGAGATGATGGCGAGCTCGAAGTTGGTGTTCTCGAAATACATCTTCGCCGAAGGGGAGGAAGTGGAAAGGTTTTCGGGCATCACCTGCCCGCCCAGCATGGTCACCTTCATGTTTTTCTTCTTGGCAAGTTCGATGGCGACGGCGAGGCCGTTGGTAAAGACGTGGATGTTGATGTCGGGCAGCTCCTTGGCAAGATAGAGCGCCGTCGTGCCCCCGTCCATGAAGATGGAGCTGTTCTCCTCGACAAGGCTTGCCGCCTTCTGCGCGATGGTGATCTTTTCATCCGTCTGCGAGGCGATCTTGCGCGTGTAGCTCTCGCCCGAGACCTTCTGCACTTCCTTGACGGACATGGCGCCCCCGCGCACGCGGATGACCCTGCCCTCCTGTTCAAGTTCAAGAAGATCGCGGCGGATGGTCATCTGTGACACGTTGGGGAAGTGCTCGTCGAGCTGTTCCAAAGTGAGTTTGCCGCGTTTATCCAAAAGTTCTGCAATTTCTTCGATCCGTTCTTTTTTCATTTAAATGACCTCACTGTTCCCATTTTACTGTTCTGTAAAATTTTAACACATATATGTGGGAAATGCAAGCGTTTCCTCGTTATATTTTCATGATTTGGCAATAATGCTGTAATAAATATGTAATATTTGCGCAAAATGACAACAATTATTCACAATATGAAAAATTTTTACGTTTTGCGCGGCGGCGCGGTGTCCGGCGGCGGAGAAAGAGGAGGGGCGGCGGGCGAAATTCATAGCGCAAAATGCTTTGCGTTTTTGCGCCCGCCGTGTTACAATAATGCCATGAAAGAGACCTATCTTGAGGCGCTGGACGAATTTTTTGCGGCGCACTATTCCGACTATATCAAGCTCGCTGCGCTCGAAGGCTACCGCCGCCCCGAGCTTCTGACCGTCGACCGCGACGGCAACATCGGCAGAAAGGATACCTCCTTTTTGCGCCTTTCCTATCAGGCGGAGTGCGGCAGGCTCTTGGAGACGCTGAAGGCGGGGCTCACCGATACGGCCTTCTCCTTCTCCTTCCGCCCGCGTACCTTCCGCGAAAGATGGCATGACCTCTTCGATAAGAACACGTTCGCCAAGCGTCTGCCGGATATCCTCGCCCATTGCAGCGAGACGGCGGAGAGCGCGGGCAAAAAACTTGCCGTCTCCGCCGAGGTGTGGCAGGGTATCGTCAAGGGGAAGTATTACCCCGAAAAGAATACCGTGCTGGCGCTCGCCCTCGTCTGCCATATGCGCCCGCAGGACACCAATGCCCTTTTGGTGCTTTCGGGCTATTCGTTCGATATGTCGAGCGTGCGCGACGTGGTGGTGGAGTACCTTTTGGAGCGCGAGCTCTTTAACCCCGAGATGCGCGACAGGTGCCTTCGCGAATACCGCATCGAGAGCCTTCCCATCGGGAAAGAGGAATAGGGGTTTTTTCGCCGCAAACCTTTCCCTTTGGGAAATCTTCGCGGCGAGGGGTGAGCGGGTGACATCTAAATTACACCGTCGCCCGCGCACTTTGATGTCCTTATCGGACAATAAGCCTCAGGTATGAGGCAACTTGGGGCCCGCAGCGCAAAAGCGTGGTTTTGCTCGCGGAAGTGATTTTTAGAAGCACAGCGGAGGGCGACCCTCCTCGCGGAAATTATTTTTAATTTCGCCGCAAACCTTTCCCTTTGGGAAATCTTCGCGGCGAGGGAAGGAGATTTACTCCCTCAGTCACGGCACCGAAGCCCCGCCCCGACGAAGGAGGGGCGGGCAAGGTTTGCCTTGCTCCGACGCGGGAGGCGAGGGAAGGAGATTTACTCCCTCAGTCACGGCACCGAAGTAAGCTTCGGATGCCGTGACAGCCCCCCCAAACCCACCCCAAAAAAATACTGCGTCTTTTTTTGGGGACCCCGGGGGAGGCGCTTAAAGTAAGGTGACTCCCTCAGTCACGGCGCCGAAGCAAGCTTCGGATGCCGCGACAGCGTCTCGCGCGGTAGTGCCCGCGCTCGGTCAGGAAATGGCACGCTCCATGTGCCATTTCCAAGTTCGCAAGTGGTCAAAGCCCCACCGGGGCTTTGCCAAAAAAGCACTTGCTCACCCCTCGAGAGGGCGCTTATAATGAGGTGAACTCCCTTCGTCTGCTTCGCAGACACCTCCCTCGGGGAGGGAGGCAAGAGGGGGGTGCCCCTGCTCCGACGCGGGAGGCGGGGGGAAGGCGGAAGCTCCGACGCGGGAGGCGAGGGAATAGAATTTACTCCCTCCGTCTCATCATCGGCGTTCGCCGAATGATGAGCCACCGTCTCGCGCGGTAGTACCCGCGCTCGGTCAGGAAATGCCCCGAGCAATGGGGCATTTCCAAGTTCGCAAGTGGCAAAGAGCCCACCGGGCTCTTTACAAGAAAACATTTGCTCGCCCCTCGAGAGGGCGCTTATAATGAGGTGAACTCCTTCCGCCCCTTCGGGGCACCTCCCTCATAGAGGGAGGCAAGAGGGCGACGCGGGAGGTAAGGGGGGGGCGGTGACTGTGTCTTCAAGCGGTGAAATAGCACTGCAAATCGCTTGACGCGGGGCGGGCTCCTGTGCTAAAATATCTACAATCGAATGAATTGTGCCGATGTGGCGGAAAGAGTACCGCCCTCTGCTCGCAAGAGAGGTGCCCCTTAGGCTGGAAGGGCGCTCGGGAAGGGGTCGGGAAGGTGCGTCTGCCGCGCTTGAGGCTCGGAGCAATGTCCGCGGCGTGCCCGCCGTTATCGGGGCGCAATGAGGGAAAAGCTTCTTTTCCGAAGTAAAGTGGGACCGTGCATCGCTGCACCTTTATACAATGTTGTTTGTACAATGTATAGGGGCGGCGATTATTTTTTTTAAGTTCACGAATTTCTTTCGCTGCGCGAAATAAATTCCGTGAGGTTTTTTCGCCGCAAATCTTTTGCTTTGCAAAATCTTCGCGGCGAGGGAAGGAGATTTACTCCCTCAGTCACGGCACCGAAGCAAGCTTCGGATGCCGCGACAGCGTCTCGCGCGGTAGAGACCGCGCTGCTTATCTTCCCACGCATCTGCTGCGCATCTGCGCGGGAGCCCTGAAACGGTGCGCACAATGCACCGTTTCCAAGTTCGCAAGTGGTCAAAGCCCCACCGGGGCTTTGCCAAGAAAGCACTTGCTCACCCCCGAGGAGGAGCTTACAATGTGGTAAACTCCCTCAGTCACGGCACCGAAGCAAGCTTCGGATGCCGTGCCAGCTCCCTCGAGAGGGCGCTTAAAATGAGGATAACTCCTTCCGCCTCACATTCGTTCGGCACCTCCCTCAAAGAGGGAGGCAAGGGGCGACGCGGGAGGCAAGGGAATAGAATTTACTTTCTCCGTCTCATCATCGGCGTTCGCCGAATGATGAGCCACCTCCCCGAAGAGGAGGTTATAATAAGGTGACTCCCTCAGTCACCTTCGGTGACAGCTCCCTCAGGGAGGGAGCCGAGGGAATGGGTGCCCTTGCTCCGACGCGGTGAACTCCCTTCGTCTGCTTCGCAGACACCTCCCTCGGGGAGGGAGGCAAGGGGGCGACGTGGGAGGCGGGGGAAGGAGATTTACTCCCTCAGTCACGGTGTCGGCTTTCAGCCGAACGCCGCGACAGCTCCCTCGAGAGGGAGCTTATGATAAGGAATTTCGGCAAATATAATTTTAGAACATAAAAAGGAAGCGGATATGTTTTTTGCAAGATTGAGGAAGGATATCGAGGCGGCGAAGCGCAACGATCCCGCCGCACGCAATAAATTTGAGATCTGGCTCACCTACTCGGGCGTGCACGCGCTCTCGTGGCACCGCTTTGCAAACCGCCTCTATAAAATGCATCTGCGCCTTCTGGCGCGCTGGGCGTCGCAGTTTGCGAAGTTTTTGACGGGCATCGAGATCCACCCCGCCGCGAAAATAGCTCCCGGCGTCTTCATCGACCACGGCATGGGCGTCGTCATCGGCGAGACGGCGGAAGTGGAGGAGGGCGTCGTCATCTATCAGGGCGTCACCCTCGGCGGTACGGGAAAGGAGCGCGGCAAGCGTCATCCCACCATCAAAAAGAACGTCACCGTTTCGAGCGGGGCGAAGGTCCTCGGCGGCTTCACCGTGGGCGAGGGGGCGCGCATCGGCGCGGGGGCGGTCGTTTTGAAAGAGGTGCCCCCCTATGCGACGGTCGTGGGCGTGCCCGGGCGCGTGGTGCGCATCAACGGCGAGAAGACGCAGGACCTCATCCCCGAAAAGGACGACCCCGTGATGAAGGAGATAAGTTTTTTGCGCGAGCGCATCTTTGAGCTTGAGGAGCGCCTCGAAAAGTTCGCTTCCTGGGAGGAGACGCACGCCGCAAAATCGGGCGGGGCGGTTCCAAGCGGCGGGGCGGCTCCAAGCGGCGCGCCCGCGGCGGCAAAGCAAGGTACCGCAGCACAAGCGGCAGACGATAATAAGGAGAACAACGATGAAAATTTATAATTCGCTGACGAGAAGGAAGGAAGAATTCGTGCCCCTCGAGGAGGGGAAGGTCAAGATGTACGCCTGCGGCATCACCGTCTCGGGTGAGGCGCACATCGGCCACGCCTTTCAGGCGATGCTCTACGATATCTTCCGCAAGTTCCTCGAAAAGCAGGGATACAAGGTGACCTACGCCCGCAACTATACCGACGTCGACGACAAGATCATTGCCCGCTCCAAAGAGACGGGCATCCCCGCCGACGAGTATGCCGAGATGATGATAAAAAAGATCGACCATGTGATGCGCGAGTTCGACGTGGACGACCCCACCCTCTGGCTGAAGGCGACGGAGAACATCGGCAACATCATCTCCTTTGTGGAGGCGCTCATCGCCTCGGGGCACGCCTATACGGCGGACAACGGCGACGTCTACTTCGACGTTGACACCTTCCCCGCCTACGGGCAGCTCTCGGGCAGAGACAAAGAGGACGCTTTGGACGGCGTGCGCGTCGAGAACGACGACAGCAAGCGCCACCCCTACGATTTCGCCCTCTGGAAGGCGGCTAAGCCCGGGGAGATCTGCTGGGATTCCCCCTGGGGCAAGGGCAGGCCGGGCTGGCATATCGAGTGCTCGGCGATGAACCGCGCCGCCTTCGGCGATCAGATCGACATCCACGGCGGCGGGAGAGACCTCATCTT
>CALVTT010000070.1 GCA_944363045.1 uncultured Clostridia bacterium
GAGATCGACCGCCTTTCGACGACGCGCGAAAAGACGGGCGTGTTTACGGGCTCGTATGCCGTCAACCCCATGAACGGCAAGAAGGTGCCCATCTACCTTGCCGACTATGTGCTCGCGACCTACGGCACGGGCGCGGTGATGGCGGTGCCCGCTCACGACGAAAGAGACTTTGCCTTTGCGACGAAATACTCCCTGCCCATTCTCAAAGTCATCGAAAACCCCAACGGCGAGACGGTGCTCCCCTACACCGAGGACGGCATCATGGTAAACTCGCTCGAATTTGACGGACTGATGGGCGAGGAGGCAAGAGAGGCCGTTGCAAGGCACCTTTCAAAACTTTCCAAGGGCGGCAAGAAGATCAACTACCGTTTGAGAGATTGGCTTGTCTCCCGTCAGCGCTATTGGGGCGCGCCTATCCCCGTTATCCACTGCCCCGTCTGCGGCGACGTGCCCGTACCCGAAAAAGATCTGCCTGTGCGCCTCCCCTATGACGTCGAATTCCGCCCCGACGGCAAGTCCCCTCTTGCCAAGCACGAGAAGTTCATGCACACCGTCTGCCCCAAGTGCGGCGGCGAGGCGATGCGCGATCCCGATACCCTCGATACCTTCGTCTGCTCGAGCTGGTACTATCTGCGCTATGCGGACGCCCACAACGACCGCGCGCCCTTTGACCGCGAGGCGGTCGACAGGCTCCTGCCCGTCGATACCTACGTCGGCGGCGCCGAGCACGCCTGTATGCACCTCCTCTACGCGCGCTTCTTCACCAAAGCGCTGCGCGACATGGGGTATCTCGATTTCGACGAGCCCTTCAAGCGGCTCATCCACCAGGGGGTCATCTTAGGGCCCGACGGCAACCGTATGTCGAAGTCGCACGGCAACGTCGTCTCCCCCGATGAGTATGTGGAGCAGTACGGCTCGGATGCCTTCCGCCTCTACCTCATGTTCGGCTTTTCCTATACCGAGGGCGGGCCGTGGAGCGACGACGGCATCAAGGCGGTGGCGAAGTTTTTGGACCGCGTGGAAAAGCTCGTCCTGAAAGTAAAGGAATATGCGCTGCCCGAGGGCGGCGAGCCCTACGGACAGGAGGAGAAGGCGCTCAACTATGCGCGCAACTATGCCATCCAACGCGTGGCGCGAGACATGGAGGCGTTCTCCTTCAACACGGCGGTGGCGCGGCTGATGGAGCTTTTGAACGCCGTCAACAAGTACGACGGCTTGGAAAACAAGAATGTAACGCTTTTGAAAGCCACGGTGAAGGACCTCGTGCTGCTGCTCGCCCCCTGCGCTCCCCATACATGCGAGGAGCTGTGGGAGATCATGGGCGGGAAGGAATCGGTGTTCTCCGAGAGCTATCCTAAGGAAGATCCCGCGGCGCTCGTCCTCGACGAGACGGAGTACGCCGTGCAAGTGAACAGCAAGATCGTCTGCCGCGCGATGATCGCCAACGGCATGACGAACGAGGAGATCGAGGAGAAAGTGAAAGCGCTGCCCGAGGTCGAAGCGCGGATGCAGGGCAAGACGGTGAAAAAGTGCATCGTCGTTCCCGGCAGGCTCGTGAATGTGATCGTGGGCTAAGGTTTGAAATTTTGAAAGCGCCGCCGCGGCAACAGCCGCGGCGGCGCGTCTATTATGGGCGAATTCGATCGGAAGAGATGTCGCGGGCGATGTCCTCTTTCAGCTCTTTGAGAGGAGCAAGATCGGGGAGATCGGCGGGCGCGGCGAGGAGGGCGCGCATCTCGGGCGTCTGCTCGGAGGCGGGCGTCTTTTCGGCAGCCGTGCGCAGCAGGCGAAGTAGAAATTTGTCTCCCCCCTTGAGGGCGGGCTCGTTGAGGCGGCCGCGCAGGCGGTACTGTTTGAGGCGGGGCAGCAGCCGTTCGGGGCAGGCGGCGCGCACGGAGGCCTCGAGCTGCTTGCGGTAACTCTCGTCCGCATCGGCAAGCCCCACGGTGACGACGGCAAACAGGCGTTCCCCGCGGGCAGCAAGGCGTACGGCGCGCTTCAAGCCATGCACTTTGCCCACATAGACCGCGCCGAAGAAAACGGTGACGCCGTCTTGGGGCGGCGCGGGCTTTTCACGCACGGGATGAGCGCTCTCGCCCACGAGACGGGCAAATTCCTCCGCATATCGCTGTGCCGTGCCGTATTTACTGCCGTATAAGATCAACATCGCTGCCCTCCGCATACATTTTCTATTCTATCATAGCACACCGATGTAAAAAAGTTGCCTGCATTTTGTAACAGCGATGAAAAAAACGGGCTGCGGGGAGAGACGCACGTTGACGTTGGATATTGGAAGCGCCGCCGCGGCTGTTGCCGCGGCGGCGCGTTTTTGCTATTTCCGACTGCTTCGAAGATGGCTTCTTGCGCGGTAGAGAACCGCTTTTACTGCATCGCTTACTTTCTATAATAAAGCGACTCCCTCAGTCTCGCTCCGCTCGACAGCTCCCTCGGAGAGGGAGCCACGGAAAATGCGAAGGGCCGGCTTAACAACCCTTCCGTCTTGCCTTCGGCAAGCCACCTCCCCTTACACAGGGGAGGCTATAATGAGGAAACTCCCTCCGTCACGCTGCCGAGGACGAGCCTCGGACAGCGCGCCACCTCCCCGAAGAGGAGGTCAAAATAAGGTGAACTCCCTCGGTCGCCTTTGGCGCCTGCTCACCCCCGAAGAGGAGGTCATTATAAGGTATAATTTTGGGTGAGCCAGAGGTTGAAGTGGAGCTTGTTTCCCTCGCCCGTGTAGGAGGCGGGGATGAGGGGCGCATAGTCGCGCACGACCTCGAGATATTCGACCTCCGCCGCCGCAGAAGAAGTGACGGCGCAGTCTGAATGCAGCGTTAAGAGCAGCTCGCCGCTCTCTCCCACCGTGTGCTCGGAAGCCGAAATGCCGTCGTCGAGGGTGATGACGGTGCCCTCCTCCGCCGTGAAGGTGAGATAGACGAGGGCGTCCTCCGCCGTCTTCTTCACGGTGAGCACGCCGCCTTCCGCCGCGGAGAGAACGGAAAGCGCGATGCCCTTGTCCTCTGCGGGCGCCGTGTAGTGGTCGGTGAGATACTCCATCTTTTCGGGGGCGTACTCTTTGAGCGCGCGCATGGAATTGAGGTCGTAGATGCGGTACTCGCTGCTGCCGTCCGCCGCCTGCACATAGATGAGGGCGTCATCGTACGGGAGCTTGGCGATGTTCTGCTTGCCCTGCAGGTTGACGCTCGCGTTGGCGGGAATGAGGCTGACGACAAGGAAGATGAGGAGCGCCACGCACAGGAGATGGGAGGCGCCCTCCGCCGCCGAGACAGCCGCGGGACGGCCCCTGACGGCACGGATGAGGGAGGCGAAGGTGAAGTAGCGCAGAAGGGGCGTGATCGCCACGCCCACCGCAAAGACGGCAAGGGCGAAGACGAGGCCGTAGACGTACGCCATCGTGAGGCCGAGGGCGCTCGTTGCGAGGAAGATGACGGGCACGATGAGCGGGAAATAGAGCGCCGTTATGAGCAGTTCGCCGCGGAATGCCGCGAAGTCGAACTTTTTAATGAGGGTGATCATGAGCTCGTTGGCGAGCAGGAAGATGCCGCTGAAGAGGAATAAGTATCCCGCATTGGGCAGCGCGAAGGCGACGACGGCGCCGAGCAGGCCGTGCGCATAGGCGAAGGCGCGGATGAGGTCGCGCGCGGAGAGGTGCCAGCGCTTGAGGGCATAGTGCACGACAAAGGCGATCGTGGCGAGCGTCAGTACGCCCACGCCCACCACGATGGGGATATTGGAATAGGTGACGGTGCCGATCATGTGGATGTCGATGACGCCGAACATGGAGGCGATGAGCTGGAAGACGAAGTAAGAAACGTATGCCGCGGCTGCCGCGAGGACGAGCGTCAGGACGAGCGCCCCCACCGCTTTGCCCGTCAATGCCCAGCCGCCCTTTTCGCGGCGGTAGAGCGCGCGGAGGAGCACGTTCGCGGCGAGGAGTGCGAGGGCGATGACGGCGAGTGCGATGTTGGCAGCGTGGTTGTAGATGACCGTCGTCACGTTGAGATAGGTGAAGAAGATCGCCGACTCGTCCGCTTCGTAGAGCGTATCGAGGTCGTAGTTGCCCATGCCGTCGATGAGGCTATATACGATCTCCGCCTGCTGCGAAAGATAGCTCATGCCCACGTTCTCGGGACTGTCGTTCTGCGTGTGGTAATCTTCGCCGCCCGTGATGTTCGCCATGTTGATGCCCTGATACGCCTCCTTGAAGGAGGTGAAGTCGGTGGAATTGGGCATCATGTCGTAGACGAGCGTCGCGATGGAGCAGGAGAAGACGCTCTTGTTGAGCTTGGAAAAGAGCTCGACGGTATGATAGTTGTTGGCCGCCGTCTCGAACATGATGACGGTGCCGCTCGTGCCGCGCGATTCGAGGTTGACGCCGAAGCGGATGCGCTCCGTGATGTTATCGAACCCCGCAAAGGGCTCGCCGTCCAGCCCCATGAAGGCGCGGGAACCGTAGAGGCCGAATTCCTCGCCGTTGACGAAGGCGAAGACGAGGTCGTTGTTGAGAGTGTACCCTTCCGCCATGCGCTCCGTGAAGTAGCCGACGGCCTCGAGCATGGCGGCGACGGAGACGCCGTCGTCGGAAGCGCCCTGCCCCATCGGCACCGAGTCGTAATGCGCCATGAACATGATCGCCTCCCCCGTGGGCTCGCTGCCGTTGGCGGGGATGTGGGCGATGACGTTGGAGAGATAGAAGTTCTGATACTCCTCGTCGTGCGCCGTATATTCCTGCACCTGATAGGCGGGAGCTTCCGTCGTGTCGGCGTTCGTCAAGCCGCTCTCTTCGAGGCAGGAGATGATGTAGTCTCGCGCCGCCTCGTTGGCTTCGGGGTGAAAGAGCGAACGGGGACCGTTTTTCGAGAGGTTTTCGATGTGCTGCGAGATGGCGGAAGTGTCCATCTCCGTCTTGCGCTTTGCCTCCTCGGTGTCCGCCACGGAGAGGGCGAACATGAGGACGAGGAGTACCGTGAAGACGATGTTGACTGCCAGAATGGCTTTTTTCATAATTCCTCCAATGGTAGAAGTGCGCGGCAAGGCGGGAATGCGTGCCGATATGCGCCTACGCATAAAGAAAGCAGCTTGAGTATGCCCAAGCTGCCTCATTATACGCCTTGCGGCGACGTGGTGGGGACAACAGGACTCGAACCTGTGACCTCACGCATGTGAAGCGTGCGCTCTAACCAACTGAGCTATGCCCCCGCAAAAAGCTATTTCATTTTACGGCTTTTCGCGCAGAAAGTCAACTGATTTTGCGGGGCTTTCACGCTTTTTTTTGACGCTTTTCCCGCCCCTGCCTTCACCCGTCATTTTACAATTTTATGACATCATTATGGGGAAGATGATACATTTCGGCGATATAATATATACTGTATGTATCCTTTGAGGGCATTATGTTGATAAACGCCGAAAATATTTCGAAAAACTATGTGAAGAAAGGGCGGACGATCGAGGCGTTGAAGCCGTGTTCGCTCTCTTTGCCCGAGACGGGGCTCGTCCTTATCACGGGAGAGACGGGGAGCGGGAAATCTACGCTCCTCTCTCTGCTTTCCGGCCTTGAAAAGCCGACGACCGGGAAAGTCGTCTGCGATCAAAAGGACTATGCTTCCTTCGTCTTCCAGAATGCGAGCCTGATGGAGAACATGACGCTGGGAGAAAATATCGCGCTCGTCAAGAGGCTGTATCCCGATGCGGGGATGGACGGAGAGGCGCTGCTTCATCGGTTCGGGCTGGAAGAGAGGAGAGACAATTACCCGAACGAGCTTTCGGGCGGG
>CALVTT010000071.1 GCA_944363045.1 uncultured Clostridia bacterium
TCTCTCGAGACCCTCAAGACGCTTGAGGGCAAGAAGGCAATGGTGTGCGTGGGCGGCGGCTCGATGAAGCGCTTCGGCTTCCTCGACCGTGCCGTTTCCTACCTCAAAGAGGCGGGCATGGAAGTGGAGCTCTTCGAAGGCATCGAAGCAGACCCTTCCGTCGAGACCGTCATGCGCGGCGCCGAGGCGATGCTCAAATTCGAGCCCGATTGGATCGTCGCCATGGGCGGCGGTTCGCCCATCGACGCGGCGAAGGCGATGTGGATCAAGTACGAGTATCCCGACATCACCTTTGAGGATATGTGCAAGGTCTTCGGCATTCCCAAGCTGAGAAGAAAGGCGAAGTTCTGCGCCATCCCTTCGACGTCGGGCACCGCGACGGAAGTCACCGCTTTCTCCATCATCACCGACTATCAGAAGGGCATCAAGTATCCCATCGCCGACTTTGAGATCACGCCCGACATCGCCATCGTCGATCCCGACCTTGCCGAGACGATGCCTAAAAAGCTCGTCGCGCACACGGGTATGGACGCCATGACGCACGCCATCGAGGCATATGTGTCGACCGCCAACTGCGACTTCACCGATCCTCTCGCCATCCACGCGATCGAGATGATCCAGAAGGAGCTCATCCCTTCCTACAACGGCGACATGGATGCGCGCGACAAGATGCACAACGCTCAGTGCCTTGCAGGCCAGGCGTTCTCCAACGCGCTCCTCGGCATCGTCCACTCCATGGCGCACAAGACGGGCGCTGCCTTTGCCGACTACGGCGCGCACATCATCCACGGCGCGGCAAACGCCATGTATCTTCCCAAGGTCATCGCCTACAACGCCAAGGATGAGACCGCGAAGAAGCGCTACGGCGTCATCGCCGACTATATGCACCTCGGCGGCGCCAACGACGACGAGAAGGTCGCCCTCCTCATCAAGACGCTGCGCGATATGAACGACGCGCTCAACATCCCTCACTGCATCAAGAATTACGGGGCGGACAGCTATCCCTGCGAGCAGGGCTTCGTGCCCGAGGACGTGTTCCTCGCGCGCCTGCCCGAGATCGCCAAGAACGCGATCGGCGACGCCTGCACGGGCTCCAACCCCCGCATCCCCACGCAGGAAGAGATGGAAAAGCTCCTCAAGTGCTGCTACTACGACACCGAGGTCGATTTCTAAAATACTCCTTACAAGATAGATGCCCCGCGGCTTTTGCCGCGGGGCTCTTTTCATTTGCCGCGCGCCGCGTGTTTTCTGCGGCGCGCGGCTTTCTGTCACAGCGTCTTTTTGAATTTGCACTCTCTTTTCACATAGAGGGGAACGGTGACGGCGAAGGAGAGGAGGGCGAGCGCCCCGAAGCCGAGGGAAAGCCAAGAAAGGATGTCTTGCCTGTTTGCCGCCTCTTGTGCCTGCCGCTGCGCCATGAGCGTGGGTTCCGCCCGCATGGTGATGGCGTAGAGCATCTGCCCCTGCGTCTCGCCGATGGGGTCGGCATGAAAATCGTGGAGCCCGCCCTGCCAATCGGGATCGAAGGCGGTGAACTGCACGATCTCCCCCGTGAGCTCTGAGGCAAAGCGGTATTTCTTTACGGTGACGAGCGTGCCCTCCTTTGTCTTTTCGGTATGATAATAGTCCCGCCATTCGTCGGGGAAGTCGGGAAAGAGCCAGACGACTTCATACTCACCCGTCTCATTGGCGCTAGATGGCTGCTCTTCCGAAACGAGCGTATAGTCTGCCTCGGCGAAGGGCCCGCTCACTTCGGGGCCGGTTTCTGCGAGCATGTTAAATTGCTCGATTTGGGGCATTTCAACGGTGTCCTCCACCGTTCCCGCAGCCCACAGCAGGCAAACGGCACAGGCGGCAAACAGGAGAAAGGGCAGGACGGTGAGGGGGATGCGCCGCATGCGGAAGCGCGCAAGCGCATTTTTGCGGGAAGCGGCTGCTATCGCACTTTTTATCCCGTCCGCCTCGGCGGCCGTGAGCCGTTTTTTCTCCTTATGCAGCAGCACGGAATAGCCGATGAGGAAAGCAAGGAGCGCGCCGCCTGCGGCTGCGAGCAGCTGAAGCAATAAGTTTTCTCCGTCCAGGCTCAGCCCCGCATGGGCGGGTATGAAGGCGTGAAGAAGATCAAACCCGAACACGGCGGCATTGGCAAAGACGATCCAAAACATCGCCCTCATGAGCGAGAGGGTAAAGTTGAGCGCCGCCTCGCTCTCCCACGCCTCGCCCGTTTGAAAGCGCAGGCGGCGGATACATATGGCTGCCGTTATAATGGAGGCGGCGTGGAAGATGAGCCCCACAAAAAAGCCGATAAGGCTCTCGAGCGCGGCGTAGCCGATGAGGGAGGTAAGAAGAAGTGCAGCTCCTGCAAGCCCGCCCGCGATCCAGCACACCGTAAAGAGGTTGGCCTTCTGCCTTTGCAGAAGGTGTTCCATCGCCTTCTCGCGCTTGGCGGGGGATGGCGCCTCCGCGCTCATGCGCCTGCCGCGGATGATCTCGTCGCAGGTTACGCCGTAGAGCTCTGCAAGCACGGGGAGCATGGATATATCGGGGCAGGAAGCGCCCGTCTCCCAGCTCGACACCGTCTTGTTGGAGACGCCGAGGATATCGGCGATCTCCTGTTGGGTATATCCCTTTGATTTTCTGAGTGCGGCGAGAAACTCGCCCATATGATTATCGTTCATTGTTTTTCCTTTCCGATCGGTACCTTAATATTACCACATCTTGGAGAAAAATTCAACGCGCTGTCCCTTATGATCGCTCCAAGCTTCTTGGAATGGCTCTAAAATCGGCGGGAAAAGCGCAGGCAGGCGAGGTTTAGCGCCTGTCCACGGCCACGACTTCCATCGTCTCCGAATTGAGTGTGATGACGTGCCTTTGCGTCCGGCAGAGGTAGTGATGAGCGGTCGAATTGGCGATCGCGCCTCCGTCATAGATCTTATCGGCAGAGGCGATCGCTGCCTGCAAACAGGGGATGAGTTCCTCCTTTGCAAGGCGCAGCTTTCGCGTCAGCTTTTTGGCAAGATCGGGCGCGATATAAAGTTCATTCAGGCGCTTTTTGAGGGAAGCGCGAATGTTTTCTTCCGCCTCTTTTTCCCATGCGCGGAGGAGCTCCAGCGTTTCATGCAGCTGCGGGAAGGGCACATACAGCCGCTCGTTTTCGAGAGGGAGCGCAAGTTGAGAACGGAAGCCGTCGCCATAAGGCACGCCGACTGCCTCTATACCGCGGTTATTTAGATCTTCTTTGCGTTGAGCGGCCTTATAATGGTCATATTCCGCCGCAAAACAGTAGTCATCTTGCCGCACGTCCCTAAGTTTCCTGCTGCCGCACAGGGGGCAGCGGCTGTCTTCCGTCGCGCATGAACACTTTTCACAGTACTGCATGATCTCACCTCTGTGTTCATTATATCATCGGCGCACCCGTCTGTCAAGGCGGGCTTTTCCTGCCGTTTCATCATAACTTTTCCTCTTTCGACATAGGATAGAGCGATACGTCGATAGGGGGTACAAGTATATGTGGGAGTATATGCACGAGCGCGCCGTGCGCTGCGCCGAATACATGATCAAGACGGGCTGCACGGTGCGCGCCTGCGCGGCGCACTTTCAGATGAGCAAGTCCACCGTCCATAAGGACGTCACGGAGCGCCTCTTTTTTCTCGAGCCCGCCCTCTGGCGCAGGGTGCAGGCTGTTTTGAAGGTCAATTTGAGCGAGCGGCACCTGCGTGGCGGCAATGCAACGCGCCTCAAATACGCCAAACAGCGCCAAAAAGGGGAGCCGGCGCCAACTTCTTCCCCTCCCGCCCGCAGGTAAAATGAAGATAAATGCCTGAAACCATTGACTTGTGGCTGAATATGGTGTATAATATAGACACAGAATAGTATGGAGGTAAATCGCAATGACGATCATTCCCATGAGAGACTTAAAAGATACCGTGGAAATAGAACGGCGCTGCATGGAAGAAAAGGGCCCCGTCTTTGTTACGAAAAACGGATACGGCAGGCTGGTCGTAATGGATATCGAGTATTACGAACAGACCATGCGCAAGATCTATGAGGCAAAACAGATCAACGAAGGGCTTTTAGACCTTGCAAACGGCAGGACGGTCGACGGCGACGCTGTAAAGCAAAGGTTGGCGGCAAAGTATGGCATCTGAATACGGATATCGGTTCACAAAGCAGGCAGAAACGGACTTGTCCGGCATTCTGCAATACATCAGCGAAGATCTTTCCGATCCGAGCGCGGCAACGGCCCTCGGACGAAAGGTGTTTGAAAATATCGACGCCATCCGCCGCTTTCCGCAATCGGGTATGGTTGTGGATAATCCCTTTTTGACCGATAAAGACGTGCGCCGCGTTCTCATTGACAACTATATCCTCTACTACAAAGCCGTAGATGCGGAGAAGATCGTCTATATCATCCGCATCGCGTACGCAAAGCGCAATCTGGACGAGATCTGCCGCGAATTGAAGATATAGCCGCGCAATACAAGCAATATTCCGCATGAGCTTGTGCTGCCGCCCTTCACCCGCAAATGAACATTTTGTGAAATACTTGATATTGCGGGCAGAATGTGGTATAATACGCACGGATAAATTTACAAAAGTTTTCTTTGGTCAAATACTATGGCAAAATTACTCGGCATCGACGTCGGCTCTACGACGGTCAAAGTCTGCGTCATCGACGAGGGGGGCAATATCCTCTCCTCCACCTATGTGCGCCACTTCTCGCGCGTCAAGGAGTGCGTCTTAGAAGAACTCAAAAAACTCAACGACCCTGACGGGGAGTATAAGGCCTGTATCACGGGCTCGGCGGGCATGGGGCTCGCTCAGCGCGCGGAAGTGGGCTTCGTGCAGGAAGTGCAGTCCGCCTTCGGTGCTATCCGCAGGTTTTATCCTCAGGCGGATGTCGCCGTAGAGCTGGGCGGGGAGGACGCCAAGATCATCTTCATCACGGGCGGCACCGAACAGCGCATGAACGGCAGCTGTGCGGGCGGCACGGGCGCCTTCATCGATCAGATGGCGACCCTCCTCAACGTCTCCGTGGGGGAGCTCGACGAGCTCGCCTTAAAGGCGGAGCGCGTCTATCCCATCGCCTCGCGCTGCGGCGTGTTCGCCAAGTCCGATATCCAGCCCCTCCTCAATCAGGGGGCGAGCAAGGCGGATATCGCCGCCTCCATCTTCCGGGCGGTCGTCGATCAGACGGTGGCGGGTCTCGCGCAGGGGCGCCGCATCAAGGGCACTGTGCTCTTTTTGGGCGGGCCGCTCTACTTCCTTAAAGGTCTGCGCAAGGCGTTCCAAGAAACGCTCGATCTCGACGACGCGCACGCCATCTTTCCCGACAACGCGCCCTGCTTCATGTCCGTCGGCGCGGCGCTCTATGCGGAAGGGGAGAAGGCGGAAAAGCTCTCCTCCCTCATGGAGCGCATCGAAAACGCCAAGTTCGGCAGCGGCATCACGGTGGGGGAGCCCCTCTTTAAGGACAGGCGGGAATACGACGAATTTATCGCCCGCCATATGCGCAGCGACCTCTCCTTTGAGGACATCCACACCTACCGCGGGGAGGCATACCTCGGCATCGACTCGGGCTCGACGACGACCAAGCTCATGCTCATCACGCCCGAGTGCAAAATTTTATATTCGCA
>CALVTT010000072.1 GCA_944363045.1 uncultured Clostridia bacterium
CAGAACAAGGAGATGGCGTTCAAGTACCTTCGCAGCAAGCTCATCGAAAAGCAGATCGAGGAGCGCATGGCGGCGGAGGCGGCGCTCAAAGGCGAGACCAAGAAGATCGAGTGGGGCTCGCAGATCCGCTCCTACGTCTTCTGCCCCTACACCCTCGTCAAGGACCACCGCACGGGCTACGAAGTGGGCGACGTGCAGGCGGTGATGGATGGGGAGATACAGGGCTTTATCATCGACTATCTCAAAAAATCTTGACCGAACTCGCTTTCCATCTGCGTCGCAATACTTTGTCGAGCTGCGGCAACCCTCAGTCACTTACCTCTAAGTAAGCTCCTTCGGGTTTTCCTCGCTCTCCTCGTCTTGCTCGCATCTGAAAAGCGATGCGACCCGAAACGCGCAGGGGACCCGCTGCGCATTTGCGGCGAACCTTACTCTTGGCTCCTTCCCTGAGGGAGCTGTCGAGCGTAAGCGAGACTGAGGGAGTCGCCTCATTGTAAAAAGCAGGGCAGTCCGCAATGCGTTTCCGATCAAGCGTCTTTTTTATAGAAGGCATCATTTCACCATGAACACCATCATCCCGGGCGTGCTGAAAGAGCAGCCGCTCATCCTCGGAATTGAATCTTCCTGCGACGAGACCGCCGCCGCCGTCATTTCGGGCAGGCGGCTTTTGTCCGACGAGATCGCCTCCTCCGCCAACATCCAGGCGCTCTACGGCGGTGTCGTGCCCGAGATCGCCTCCCGCGCCCACACGGACGCCGTCGACCTCGTCGTCGGACGCGCCCTCAAAAATGCGGGCGTCAAAAAGGAGCAGCTCGACGCCGTCGCCGTCACCTACGGGGCGGGGCTTTTGGGCGCGCTCCTCGTGGGGCTCTCCTTCGCCAAGGGGCTCGCCTTCGGGCTCGATATCCCGCTCATCGGCGTCGATCACATCCGCGGGCATCTCTCGGCGGCCTATCTCGAGGACGAGACCCTGCGCCCGCCCTTTGTGACGCTGCTCGCAAGCGGCGGGCATACGGCGGTCATCTACACCAAGTCCGCGCTCGAATTCGAAGTGCTCGGCGGCACGCTCGACGACGCGGCGGGGGAGGCGTTCGATAAGGTCGCGCGCGTCCTCGGGCTCCCGTACCCCGGCGGTCCCCACATCGAGGCGCTCGCCCGCGAAGGCAAGCCCGTCGTGCATATGCCCAAGATGCTCAAAGGGGAGGGCGGCTACAACTTCTCTTACAGCGGCTTAAAGACAGCCGTCATCAACTACTGCCACACGATGGAGCAGCGCGGAGAGGCGTGGAGCAGGGCAGACGTCGCCGCTTCCTTCCAATGCGCCGCGCTCGACATTTTGGTGCAGAAGACCGTCGAGGGCGCGCTCGAAAAAAACGTTATGACGGTGACGGCGGGCGGCGGGGTGATCGCCAACGGGTACCTGCGCGAAAAGCTGACCGCGGCTTGCAAGGCGCACGGGCTGAAGCTCGTCCTGCCCGTCAAAAAACACTGCACGGACAACGCCGCCATGATCGCCGCCGAAGGGCTCATCCAATACGAGGCGGGCAACTTCTCGCCGCTTTCCCTGAACGCCTGCGCCAGCATCCCTTTGCGATGAGCGCCCGCGCTGTTTGAGCGCCCGCTTGTCTGACCGTGCCCGCGCTGTTTGAGCGCACGCGTCCGTTTGACCATGCCCGACGGATCGCGGCATTCTCCCGTAACACAACGGCCCCGCGCCTTGCAGGTTTCGCAAAACCTGCAAGGCGCGGGGCTTTATCATATAGTCCATAAAACATTGCAGCACAGCGGGGGAGCGCCCTCCTTATTTTTTATCGCAATTTTCAGAAAAAATCTTCCCGATTTTTGTAACAAAACGCGAATATCCGAGTCTAATATATGAGGAAAAATTCAAGAGGTATCATTATGAAAGCAAAACTGCCGCTCAAAACGACGATTCGCCTCGCCTTGCAGGGGAAGGCCGTCACGAAAGTTTTGACGGTCTTCCTCTGTGCCTTTTCGTTTGCCCTGTTCGCCCTTGCAAGCACGGGATATACTTATAGTAAATTCGATTATTATACACGGGCTCTTATGCACTATTCCACTCAAACGTTCGGGGCGACAAGAGTTTATGTTGCCTCTTTGGGACAGGAAGGCATTTCCCGCTTTGAAGAGGAAGGGGCGAGCTTTGCTTATCTCTATCAGGAAGATGAGCGGTATGCACCGTGGGATGTGCCTCTTCGAGATTATATGTACGACTATAACCATTATCAGCATGAGCTTTCCTATGGAGAGCGACAGCTTGTTTCTGATGAAGAATATGAGCGCTTTCGTCCTCATGGGGGAACAAAGCCCGCTGTTTTCAATGAAAGCGTGGGGGAGACGCTGGGCGTTGAAGTTCTTGCAGGACGTTATCCGCAGTCTGTGCATGAGATCGCGGTCTCCGAGGTCGTTTTTGATGACTTCCGCCGCAACGGTTATGTAGATAATTCTGCCAATATGATCTATTTGGACAAGGGGAAACTGCCCGACGGTACGCTGCATCACGATCCCGCGACGGGGGAGATCGCGCCCGAATCGCCGGGCGGCTCGACAGACCTCTTGGAACCCAACGACGGAGACGTCTTTACAGGCTATCACTTCTTCGGGCTCGGCAACTGCGGGGAGCGGGAAACGATCGAGAGCTATGATGACCTTCTCGGCAAAGAGATCATGCTCTATGGCAATTTGGAGACGGGCGTCCTCGATGAGAGCGGCATTTATTCGGCGAAGATCGTGGGGGTTTTAGATACTTCCGCTTTGCAGGCAGAAGGACTGAGAGGCCCCGTCTTTTCCGAGGAGTGGAGGGAAGTCTTTTTGGAAGGGCATGACGACCTATGCACGGAAATGATCGCGCCGCCTGTAACGAGCACGCGGGAAGCGCAGAATTTTGTCGATCTTACGTTGGAGCTTTTGGAAGAATATCTGCAAGAACATTCCGTGATGTCAAATCTGCAGCTCGGGGCTGCTCCTGTGACCAATCTCATCGAGTTTGATCCGCAGTTCAATAATGAGAGGCTGATCTTTACGGTCGGCGGCGGTGCCGGTCTTTTGTTTGGCATCTTTTCAGTACTTCTTTGCTGGCATTTAACGACCTCTTCACTCAACCTGAAGAAGCGGAAGATCGGGGTACTGCGTGCATTGGGAGTGGGGGAAGCGGATGTCAAACGCATTGCGCTCTTCGAGGCGCTGTTTGTGGCGATATGCAGCTTTGCTTTGGCGTTTCTTTTGTCGCTCGGCGTATTTTACGGTGCCCTGCAACCGTTGGCGTATATGGCGCAATTCGGGGTCTCAATGCTCAATTTTACGGGCTGGAACGTACTCATTTTGGCGGGGCTTTCTTTTGCCGTACCGTTGCTGTGTTCCGTCGTGCCGCTTAAACGGTTCTTAAAAAAGCCCATTGTCGACAATATCTCGGGAAATAGCCGGAGGAGGTAGGGGAGCCTTGTTTTTAGCCCTCCCTGTGTAAGGGAGGGTGCCGAGCGCAGAGAGGTTTCCGAACGAAGCGAGGCGGGAGGGTTGTAATGCTGGTGTTATGCGTGCTTAACAACCCCTCCGTCTTGCCTTCGGCAAGCCACCTCCCCTTACACAGGGGAGGCTATAATGCGGCGTACTCCTTCCGACGCGGGAGGCAAGGGAAGTTACTCCCTCAGTCACGACACCGAAGGAGGCTTCGGATGTCGTGACAGCTCCCTCGAGAGGGCGCTTAAAATAAGGTAAACTCCTTCCGCCGCGGCACCGACGCGGGAGGCAAGAGAAAGGCGGAAAATATCGCTAAAATATAGTGAATGCTTGTAACAAAACGCGTTTTGGGTAGTCTAACTCATGAAATCTAATATTTAGGGGGAATGATCGATGAAAGCAAAACTGCCGCTCAAAACGACGTTTCGCCTCGCCTTGCAGGGGAAGACCGTCACGAAAGTTTTGACGGTCTTTCTCTCTGCGGTTTCTTTTCTGCTGTTTGCCGTGGCGAGCATGGGCTATCTTTTCAGCCGCCGCGACTATATTGCCCGCGCCTATTATCACAGGGCGGAAACGCAGGGCTATGTCGCCTTTGCGGGAAACGGGAGCTATGCGCCCGATAAGGCTATGGAGGGGGAGGCGCTTGAAAGCCTTCAAACGAAGACGGGAATATCGTTCGTGTATGAGGCGGACGCGGGCGTTTCCGGCTGGACGCACTTTGTGGAGGGCGAAGTTCCGGCTTCTCTGCTGCAATTGGGCGGAATGATCGGCTCCCTCGGCCTTGCGGGCGGGGCCGAGGACTACGCCGCCATTGGTTTTACCTTGCTTGCAGGCGAGTATCCATCCGCAGCCAACGAGGTGGCAGTCAGCGAGCTCCATTTCCAAGCGCTGCAGGCGGGCGGCTATGTCGATGCCTCCAAGCAGTTCGTTTGGGTGGAAGACGAGGGCGGCGGCCGCTTTGAATTTAACGACGATCTGACCGCGGGAGAACGCTTTGATGTTTCCTCCTATGAGGATATCCTCGGGAAGAGATTGGGGAACGGCGATCCTGCGGCGGACAGCCGTGCGCGCGTCTATACGATCGTCGGCGTTGTGGATACGCATAGCGGGGAAGAATTGCTCGAAGAGGCGACGTTCGTCTCGCTCCGCACCCATCCTGCGGCGCATCTGCTCTTTTCCGAAGAACATCAGGCGCAAGAACAGACCATTGTATTCGGCGGCATCGAGAATAAACGTATGATGCGGCGGGCAGTCGACTATGTTTTGGATGCGCGGGAAAAAGAGGGAGGCGAGGGGAAATTTGCGGCGCCGCTCGATTATACGACGCTGCTTCCCGATGAGAGCCGAACGGATGAATGGTATATCGGCGTCGTTGGCGGCGCGGCAGGCGGTGTGCTTCTCATCTTCTCCGTGCTTCTCTGTTGGCATCAGGCGACGGCGGCGCTGCGCCTGAAAGAGAAAAAGATCGGGATCCTGCGTTTGATGGGAGCGACGGGGAAAGACATATCCCGTCTTATGACGTGCGAGACGCTTCTCATCGGCGCGGCTATTTTTCTGCTGTCGCTTTTGGGCACCGTTCTTCTCTACTATCTTTGGCTTGCCCCCGCGACGGTGATCGGGAGTTTTGGTGTCAGTATATTCGTCTTCAACGGCTGGACGGTGCTGATCTTGGCGGCACTTTCCTTTGCCGTGCCCTTCCTCTGCACCATCGTGCCGGTCAAGAAGTTCTTAAAACAGTCCATCGTCGACAATATCTCGGGAAATAGCCGGAGGAGGTAGGGGGCCTTGTTTTTAGCCCTCCCAGAGGGAGGCGAGAGAGAATTTACTCCCTCAGTCATTCCGCCGCAGTAAGCTGCGGACGAAATGACAGCTCCCTCGAGAGGGCGCTTAAAATAAGGTGAACTCCTTCCGCCGCGCGCCCGCGCTGCGGACGCGCGGCACCTCCCTATAGGGCTTCCGCAAAGATTTTGCGAAGCAAAAGATTTGTGGAAAAAGGGCGAGAAAGCGTTTTCTTGTCAAAGCCACGGTGTGGC
>CALVTT010000073.1 GCA_944363045.1 uncultured Clostridia bacterium
TCCATGACGGGCATGCCCGCTTCGGGACCGATATCGCCGAGGCCGAGGACTGCCGTGCCGTCCGTGATGACCGCCACGAGGTTGGAGCGGCGGGTGTAGACGTAGGAAAGATCGACGTCCTTGCTGATCTCGAGGCAGGGCTCGGCGACGCCGGGCGTATAGGCGACGGCGAGTTCTTCGCGGTTGGTGATGGGCGCGCGGGTGACCACTTCGATCTTGCCCGCCCATTCGCGGTGCTTGTCCAGTGCAAATTGCTTCTTATCCATAAATACAAACTCCTGTAAGTTGTTTATACGTTGAGGCTGTCCATGAAGGAGCGGATGCTCTCTGCGGACTTTTTGAGTTTTGCCATCTCCTCTTCGTTGAAATCGTAGGGAAGATGATCGAGGATGCCCTCTTTGCCGATGATGCAGGGCACGCTGATGCAGACATCGCTGATGCCGTAGTAGTTATCAAGACAAGACGTGACGGTGAGGATGCTGCCACGATCGCGCATGATGGTGCCGCAGAGTTCTGCGACGATGGCGGCGATCGCGAAGTTGGTCATGCCCTTGCGCTTGATGACCTGCGCGCCCGATCCGATGATATTGGTGACGAGCTCACTCTTATTGAGGGAAATGCCGCGCTTGAAGCAGTAGTTGTCGAGCGGCATGGAGGAAACGTGTACCGAGCTCCAGACGGCGAACTGGCTCTCGCCGTGCTCGCCTGCCATAAAGCCGTGGATGTTGCGGATATCCGCAGAGAGCGACGTGCTCAGAAGATAGCGGAAGCGCGCGCTGTCGAGCATGGTACCCGTACCCATGACTTTGCCTGCAGGAAGCCCCGTCTCCTTCTGGATGACGTAGGTGAGGACGTCCACGGGGTTGGAAACGACGATGATGACTCCGCCGTTGTAATACTTCATGATGTTCTGTGCGATGTCGCGCGCGATGCCGATGTTCTTTGCGGCAAGGTCGAGGCGCGTTTCGCCGGGCTTTCTGCCGAGCCCCGCGGCAACGACGATGATGTCGCTGTCCTTCACGTCCTCATAGGTGCCGCTGTGGATGTTCATCGTCCCCATCGTGATGAGGCCGTGGCTGATGTCCATCGCCTCGCCCTCGGCTTTCGCCGTGTTGATGTCGATGATGGCAAGTTCGGAAACGAGCCGCTGCGTTGCAATGGAGAACGCCGCGGTCGCGCCCACGGTGCCGGCGCCGATGATACTGATCTTGGAATGTCTGCTCATGTGTTCTGTTACCTCATAAATGTTAGTTTTCTCTATGTTCGGTGCCATTATAGCACGTCTTGCCTGTCTTGTAAATGAGACCGCGCCCCGAACGCGGACGCCCCGCCCTCTGCGGGTGCCCGCTCAATTTCCCTCGGGCGACAAGAGGAGCGCCGAGATGCAGTCGGGCGGGAGCACCGCCTCCGCACCGCCGAAGGAGACCTTCTTCGGATAGGAGAAGGGATTGCACAAAAGGAGGGCGACGGTGCCGTCTGCATTCTCCATGCCCAGGGCGTTGCCGCTCATGCGGCCTCTAAGGCGCAGGACTTTGGCACCCCGCTTCATGAAACGGGAGGCAAGGGAGAAGACGTCGTGCTCGTATTCGGAGCGAATGGCGCCGTCCTTCGTCGTAAAGAGGCTGTTCTGCGTCCAGCCCCAGGTGCTCTTGCCGCCGCGCGGCAGCACGGGGTTCCAATAGCAGTAAGCCGAGACGCCGCCCGTGATGTAGTGGCGCATGAGCTCGAACACATAGCAGGCGTACTCCCAGCTGTTGGCGCCTTCGCCGCACTCGTTCTCGCTCTGGATATAGTCGAGCTCGGGATAGCTCTCCACGGCGGGGCGCAGGGACTGCTTGCCCTCCCACTGATAGGCGACGCCCTTGATAAAGAAAAGCGCCTTCTCGTCGTCGAGCACCGCCGTCGTATAGTCGTTGTACTTGGATCCGAAGCCGCCCAAAGTACCCGAGCCGTTGATGGTGCCGAGATACAGTTTGGTATCAAGGCCGCTCTCCTCAAGGGCGGGGCCGAGATAGTCCTTGATGAAGATGCGCATCTCCTCCCCCGTCCAGATGCAGGTCGGATAGTTGTTGTCGGACGCCCACTCGTTCTGCGGCGTCAGAACGGAGATATGCACCCCTCCGCCTCATAGGCGCGAAGATACTTGATAAGGTACTGGGCATAGGAGGAGAGCACCTCCTTCTCCATGCGTATGCGGCCGCCGTGATACGTTTTGGGCTCCTTCATCCAGGAAGGCGGGCTCCAGGGCGAGGCAAAGAACTTGACCTCGGGGTTGCGGGCGAGTGCCTCCTTGGCAAAGCGCAGCACATATTTATGATCGCGCGCGATGGAGAAATCTTGGAGCGCATAGTCGCCGTCCGTCTCGTCATAGGAATACCAATCGAGGGCGAAGTCGTTGGCACCGACGGGCAGACGCAGAAAATCGAGGCCCATCCTGTCGGGCAAAAAGAGTTCGTCGAGGGTCGCCTCCGCCATTTCTTCGGGGAGCTTGTCGAGCTCAAAAAGGCACATCTCGTTGAGGCAGACGCCGAAGCCCTGCCAGGTGACGGGGCGCTCCGCGGGGAGCGTAAAGAGTTCGCAGGCGGCAGCATCGCCGCCGAAGAGGAGGCCGATATTTTCGCTCCTGCGCATTGCCGTCTCTTGACGCAGCAGCCGATAGTTTTTCATGCTATTACACCTCTTTGGGGAGAACGTCCGATTCTCGCCCATTCTAACAGCTATTATAGCACATTCTGCAAAAAAAGCAAGAGGGCGAGGCCAATTTCTTGCCCCGTCCTCTCTATTTTCTTTTAACGGACACCTTATTTCGACTTTCATCGAAATGACACGCAGATATTTGCCCGCGTTGATTTGAATTTGGTCGAAATAGGCGGCGCTCTCAAGCTCCGCGGTTGAGAGTGAACTTGGAAACGATCACCTTATCCTTGCCGGCAAAGGAGAAGATATCGTTCTCTGCCGTGCCGAGATAGTCCTTGCCCAAAACGTCAAAGATACTTCCCGAAAGGCTGAACTCGGGCAGCGCGCCCACGAGCTTGCCGTCCTCGTAGAGATAGGCGAGCATCACGGGAATGCCCAACGTGCCGTCGGGGGTCATGTCGCCGCCCGAGGTGACATAGGCGTAGACGGCCTTCCCCTTGACGATATCCGAAAGTTTTGCCTGCGTCGGAGCGACGCTCACTCCGCCGAACCCCGCCGAAGGGACGGAATCGAAGCCCGAGGAAGATGTCCCCGAAAGGGGCAGCGAGAACATCGCCGCCGTGCGCTTGCAGGTCGCAAGACCCTGAAAGACGCCCTCTTTGACGAAATAGAACTTGTCCCCTTCCTTCACCGTGCCCTCGGTGTCAAAGAAGGGATGGCAGCCGCGGTTATGAGGGGCGCGGTCGGTGACGAGGGAGAACTTTTCATCGAACACCTTCTCGCCGAGCTTCCCCTTCAGGAGGCTGGTGCCGCTCATATAGCTCTCCGCCCCCATCTCGCGCAGGGCATAGGGAGCGACGTCCCCCGCCGAAATGATGACGGGCAGCTCCTCCTCGGGAAGCGGGAGCTTCTTATCATAGACATTGAGGAGCTTGCCGATGTCCGAGACGATGGCGTCTTCATCGTAACAGGACTGCACGGTGCCGTAGTAAAGATCCATGATGTTGGCGGACGACTTCGCTTTGATGACGATGTAGAGCGTGAAATAGCTGCCGCTGTAACAAAGATCGGTCTTGCGGCTGTTGCTGTACTCCGTCGTCTCCTCCCCCAACGTCAATTTGTTGGAGAAGATGAAGTCGGGAAATTGCTTTGCAAGGCGGTCGGCGAGATGAGAGATGGTCTCTAAAAAGCCCTCGGGCTTGATGATGGGTTCTCTCGCGTCCTCGTGGCGAACCGTATCCTCCGTGAGGGCGCAGGGATAGGGAATGCCCTGGGCAAGCGCCTTTTCCGCGCGACCGAGAAGGCTCTCGTCCGCCTCGTCGCCCACGCAGGCGGAAATGCCGATCTTGCCGTCCTCGTAGACGCGCACGACCTTCTCCTTGTCCTCGTTGATGCGCAGCGACTCCACGCGGCTCGCTGCCAGGTTACAGCTGTATGTCGTCGTTCTCGTGATGATGCGTTCGTGTTCCATAGCGCTCTATATCCTCCTTACTGTACGTTCATCTTGGCGATGCTGACATACGGCCCGCCGAAGCCGACGGGGAGCGGGTACTGCTCCATCTTGCCGCAGCCGCCCGAGACAAAGGAGAAGATCTCCGTATGGTCGGAGAGGCCGTCGATGAGATCGAGCGTCTCAAAGACGTTGCCCGTGATGACGGCGATCTTGACGGGATCGCCCATCTTGCCGTCTACGATCTCGTAGGCGAGCGAGGGCGCGATGGTGAAGGTGCTCATGCCCGAGCCGTGCTTGAGATCTTTGATGAAATAGCCGTGCTTGATGCCTGCAAACAGCTCCTCTTTCGTCTTGTCGCCCGCGTCAATGACGGTGTTGGTCATGCGCACGATGGGCTCATAGTTACAGCTGATGGCGCGCGCATTGCCCGTGGGCGCCTCGTCAAGGTCCGCCGCCGTAGAGACGGAATGCAGCCGCCCCGAGAGCACGCCGTTCTTGATGAGATAGGTCTTGGTCGCCTTCGTGCCCTCGTCGTCGTAGGGGGTATAGCCCGAACCGAAGTCGATGCCGCTGTCGTAGATGGAGAGGATGTCCGCCCCCACTTTGGTGCCAAGCGCCCACTCCCTCTTCATCGTCTCGTCGCCGAGCATGAAGTCCGCCTCCGACTTGTGGCCGAAGGACTCGTGCGCAAAGACGCCCGCAACGAGGGGCGCGAGGATGACGGGATAGACGCCCGCCTCCACCGGCTTTGCGTGCAGAAGGAAGTTCTCCGCCTCCAAAACGGCGCTTTTGATCTCCTCCTCGGGCGCAGAGAGCTCCTCGAAGGCGAAAGCCGATTTTTGGTACTGATCGGTGAAATTGTCCTTTTCGTCGGCAAGGGCGAAGGAAAAGATACAGCCGCAGAGCTGATAGTCCCATTTGAGGGAAGCGCCCTTGCTCGAATAAAATTCAAAGGCGCTGTAACGGTCCGTATAGATCGCAATGTTCATGCGCACATAGGAAGAGGCGGAAAAGGCGGGAAAGCGCTCAATTAAAAACTTCTGCTTTTCGGTAAGCGGCACTTTTTTCACGCTCTTTCCCGCAAAGAGCATCTTTTCGTCCGTGTTCGCCTGGAAGCGCTTGACGACGGAATGCGCCTCGATGTCCTTATTGGGCGTCGCGCTCTCGTAAAGGCGATCGAGCTCGCCCTGCAGATCGTCCACTTTGTAAGTGGAAGCATAGTACCAGATGTTGCCGTCGAAGACGCGCAAAAACGCCTTTTTCTTGGTCGTCTCCTTGCACTCTTCGAGCGCGCCGTCGCGGTAGCGGATGCTCGTCGTGAAGCGGTCCTCGATGCGCACGTCCGCATACAGATCTTTCCGGAAGTTTAACATAGTCCT
>CALVTT010000074.1 GCA_944363045.1 uncultured Clostridia bacterium
GAGCCGCCGCCCACGCACACCATTGCCTTCTTGCCCTCAAGCGTCTTGAGGGTCTCGAGAGAACCCTTTCCGTGATACAGGTCTCTCGGTAACGTAAATCTTGCCATTGGTAGATACCCCCGTTGGTTAATTTTTGAACGTGATTCGTTCTTTCGGAAAATATTATAGCGCTAAAATGTGGGCTTGTCAATACCCGCTTTGAAAATTTTACACCGTTTTTACAATGCCGTGCGATCTTTTAACACATTTAGTTGACCGCCCCTTGAAGATATGATAAAATATCTTTGAAAAAGCGCGCGGCAGCGATCTCCCTTTGATGATGCGCGGCGCAACGCCCTTTCAAAGAGGTCGAGAGCGCTCAATCGCAGCTTTCAAGGAGGGTGCAGCCGAAGAGGGTGGGATCGAAGGCATCCTCGCTCGCAAGCGGAAACTGCTCCTTCATGGCATAGTCCTGCGGCAGGCGGGAGGGCGAAGTGCCCGTCAGTTCTTTGAAGGTGCGGTTAAAGGAGCGGATGGTCTCAAAGCCGCAGCTTTCGGCGATCTCCGTCATCGAAAGCCCCTCTCCCGATCTGAGCAGCTGCACGGCGCGCTCCGTGCGCATACTGTTGAGGTACTGCGTGAACGTCGTGCCCGTCATGGCCTTGAAATAGCGGGAAAAGTATGCCTCGCTCATATTCATGTACTGCACGGCATCTAAGAACGTCCAGCCCTCGGGGCGGCTCTGCAGCTCCTCCAAGAGCGTCTTGAAGGCCGCCTCGGTGCGGTCCTCCTTCATGCGGCGCACGATCTGCTCGCGGCGGAAGACGCCGATCATCAGCTCTTCGAGGATGCAGCGCGCCTCCTCGCCGTAAAAGGGCCTGCGCCCTTTGAGGACTTCCATCAGCCGCCGGTAGACGTCGGGAATGGGATAGCGCTCATGCAGTTTGGGATCGGAGAGGCGGTACTCCTGCAAAAAGGGCAGGATGCCGCTTTCAAAGACGATGACGATGAGCACGGTATCGGGCGCCAGGGCGCTCTGATAGTGCATCTGGCCGCTGTCGGTCAAAAGCGCCTCCCCTGCGCGGAGCGTGTGTTTGCGCCGCTCGCAGTAGACGTCGAGCGCCCCCTGTTCGACGCAGATGAATTCAAGGTCGTAGTGCCAATGTAAAAGATTGTGCGAATTGCGGTACTTCCCCACCCAGATCTTCGCCTCGGGCGGATAGTTCCAGATCTCCCTCTTTGCCAGCATGATTTCTTTCCCCCTTTATTTCATTATAACCTGAAACAATTTATCTGTCAAGCGAAAAAGTCAATAATTGTCTATAATAGCACAAGAGGTTGCTTGCGAAATACTTTTGGATGGAGTATAATAAAGACGCAAACAAGCGGGAGACCTGAAAGGTCCGCCATCCCCCATCCCGCGATCATGTTTGTGAAAAAACTCTATTTCCCCCTATTAGAGGCAAAAAGGCGTCGCATTTGTCGCCTTTTTGTCATGAATTCCCCAAAAAGGGTCAAAAAGGAGCAGTTCATGCAGCCGCATCTTGTCGTCGAAAAACTTTTAGCTTACGCTAAGGCGCACCTCTTTATGAAAGAGGAAAACGAAGTGTACCTGCGCAACATACTTCTTTCCGCCCTCCGCCTCGATGCGCCCTATGAGGGCGAAGCGGATACGGAGGACGCCGCCGCCTGTGATGTGCCCGATGCGCTCATGGAGGAGGTCGCCGCCTATGCCTGCGAACAGGGGCTTGCGGAGGAGAGCGATAAGGAACGCTTTGCCGCCAATATTTTCGGGCTTCTGATGCCCATGCCTTCCGAAGTCAACGACGCCTTCCGCTCCCTCTATGAAAAAGAAGGACCCGAAAGCGCGTGCGCGTATCTCTATCAGATCTCCGTCAAGAGCGGCTATGTGCAGAAGACCGCCATCGCGCGCAACCTGAAATGGACGTATGACGACGGCAAAAGCGGGCTGGAGATCACCGTCAACCTCTCCAAACCCGAAAAGAGCAACAAGGATATTGCAAAGCTGCTTTCCGCGCCCAAAGGGAGCAAGTACCCCGCCTGCTCGCTGTGCAAGGAGAACGAGGGCTTCGAGGGCTCCCCCACGCACCCGCCCCGCCGCAACCTGCGCACCGTCAAAATGACGCTCGGCGGCGAGAAGTGGTTCTTGCAGTACTCCCCCTATGCCTATTACGAGGAACACTGCATCGCCATCAACGAACAGCACGTTCCCATGCACGTCGACGGGAACACGCCCAAAAAGCTTTTGGACTTTGTCGACCTTCTTCCCAACTACTTCATCGGCAGCAACGCATCTCTCCCCATCGTGGGCGGCTCCATCCTCAATCACGAGCACTTCCAGGGCGGGAAGCACCTGATGCCCATGCACCGCGCGAAGATCGGGACGTTTTATAAGAGCGAGGAGTTCCCTCATCTTACCTTAGGCATCCTCGATTGGTACAACAGCGCCGTCCGCTTTGAGGGCAGCGAGCGGGAAAAGATCGAAAAGTGCGCCGCCAAGATCATCAAAGCGTGGGAAAACTTTGACTGCCCTTCTTGCAATATTTTGAGCCATACGGGGGAGACCTTGCACAATACCTGCTCCCCCATCGTGCGCAAAGAGGGAGAAAAATACTCCTTCACCATTATTCTTCGCAACAACCGCACGAGCGAGGAGTTCCCCGACGGCATCTTCCATGTGCATCCCGAGCACCTCAACATCAAGAGCGAGGGCATCGGGCTCATCGAGGCCATGGGGCTCTTCATCCTGCCGCCCCGCTTAAAGCGCCAGCTTTCAGCCATCGCGGGCATCCTTGCGGGCAGCACGCCTTACGATGAAGAGGCGCTTAAAGACCCTAAAAACGATCTCTATGTCCATCGCCATATGATCGAGGAACTGCTCAAAAAAGGCCGCGCGGCAAGCGCGGAGGAAGCGGAAGCGCGCGTGAGACAGTTCGTGGGCGAGACGTGCGCCGCCATTCTCGACAACACGGCGGTATTCAAAAAAGATGAGAGGGGCCGCAACAGCTTTGCCCTCTTCATGCACACACTCGGCTTTCAGGAGGCTTAAATTATGGAAAAGATCAGGCTCTTTCAGGAAGTATTCGGTCAAATGCCCACCCTCGACGTGAGCGCGGCGGGGCGCATCAACCTCATCGGCGAGCACGTCGACTACTGCGGCGGCCTCGTGATGCCCGCCTCCCTCAACCTCTGCTGCCGTGTGATCGCGCGGCGCAACGGCACGCACTTTGTCAACGTCTATGCGGACGATCTCAAAGTGACGGCGACGCTCGATCTCAACGACCTTGAGGCGGCGCGCTCGCTCGGCTGGGGCAAATATCAGGCGGGCGTCCTCGACGTCATGAAGAAGGCGGGAGCCCGCCTTGTCGGATGCGATCTTTACTACTCTTGCTCCGTTCCCTTCGGCAGCGGACTTTCCTCGTCCGCCGCCATCGAAGTGGCGACCGCCGTAGCTATGTACGAACTGACGGGCGAGGCTTACGACCTCAAGGAGACTGCCGTCCTCTGCCAGAAGGCGGAGAATGAATTCTGCGGCGTCAACTGCGGCATCATGGATCAGTTCGCCTCGGCGATGGGCAAGAAGGACAGCGCCATCCTCCTCAACTGCAAGACGCTCGCCTGCGAATACATCCCCTTTGCGCTGGGGAAGTATGAACTCATCGTCGCCAACTGCAACAAGCCGCACGCGCTCGTCACCAGCAAATACAACGAGCGGCGGCAGGAAGTCGAGGAAGCGCTCTCCCTCCTCAAACGGGAAGTGCCCGAGGCAAGCTGCCTTGCCGACATTTCGCCCGCCCGCTTTGAAGAGGCAAAGCACGTTCTTTCCGGCAAGATCCTCGACCGTGCAACGCACGTCGTCTATGAATGCGCGCGCGTCAAGGAGGCAGCCGACGCCTTGAAGGCGGGCGATATCCGCTCGCTTGCCGCGCTCATCAACGCCTCGCACGACTCCCTCTCCAAGCTCTATGAAGTGACGGGCAAGGAGCCCGATGCCCTCGCCTATGCCGCGCGGGAGACGGAGGGATGCATCGCCTCGCGCATGATCGGCGCAGGCTTCGGAGGCTGCACCATCAGCCTCGTCGAAAAGGGCAAGACGGAGGCCTTCAAGGAGGCCGTGGGCAAAAAATACGCCAAAGAGACGGGCTATATGGCCGCCTTCTACGATACGAGCATCGAAGACGGCGTTAAAGTTAAACATCTTTAAGGAGGACGATATGCAAACCATTCTTGTGACGGGAGGCGCCGGGTTCATCGGCAGCCATACCGTGGTGGAACTTTTGGAGCACGGCTACGGCGTCGTCGTCGTCGACAACCTTTCCAACGCCAGCGAGGAAGCGCTGCGCCGCGTGGAGGAGATCACGGGCAAGACGGTGAAATTTTACCGGGCGGACATCCGTGACCGCGCCGCGATGGAGACCGTCTTCAAAGAAAATTCCTTTGACGCCGTCATCCACTTCGCGGGCCTCAAAGCGGTGGGCGAGAGCGTGCAAAAGCCCATCGAATATTACGATAACAACCTCTACGGCACGTTGGTGCTGCTCGAGGTCATGCGGGCGCACGGCGTCAAGAAGATCGTCTTCTCCTCGTCGGCGACCGTCTACGGCACGCCCGAGAAGCTCCCCCTCACCGAGGAGAGCCCCATCGGCGGCACCACCAACCCCTATGGCACGAGCAAGTACTTCCAGGAGATCATGCTGCGCGACGTCTATACCGCCGACAACGAGTGGAACGTCATCCTGCTGCGCTACTTCAACCCCGTGGGCGCCCACCCTTCGGGCCGCATCGGCGAAGACCCCAAGGGCATCCCCAACAACCTCATGCCCTATGTGGCGCAGGTCGCAAGCGGGAAGCTGAAAAAGATCGGCGTCTTCGGCAACGACTACCCCACTCCCGACGGCACGGGCGTGAGAGATTATATCCACGTCGTCGACCTCGCGCAGGGGCACCTTTCCGCCATCGAGGGCTGCAAGGAGGCGGGCGTGCATATCTATAACCTCGGCACGGGCGTCGGCTACAGCGTGCTCGATATGATCCATGCCTTCGAGAAGGCGTGCGGGAAGACGCTGCCCTATGAGATCAAACCCCGCCGTGCGGGCGACATCGCCGCCTGCTATGCGGACCCCTCCAAGGCGGAGAGAGAGCTCAAGTGGAAGGCAAAGTACGGCATCGAGGAGATGTGCCGCGATCAGTGGAATTGGCAGAAGAACAATCCGCGCGGCTATGAAAACTAAATCTTATACCGAAGGGGCGCCCCGCGCAAGAATTTGCGCGGGGCGCCCCTTTTTTGTGTAAACGAAAACCCCGCGATAGTCGCGGGGTTCCGTGGAGGCTACAGCCGATGAAGTAGACAAAAAGACTCCGATCATGTTCAATCAAGTATGACCTGCCAGTCAAAGAAA
>CALVTT010000075.1 GCA_944363045.1 uncultured Clostridia bacterium
CGGTAGGAAGGCAGCAGGCTCGCATGCACGTTCCATACGCCCATCGGGTAGAGATCGAGCACTTCCTGCGTCAAAATTTGCCCGTATGCGCAGGTGACGAGCAGCGCCCCGCCCGCCTGAAAGAGGACGGAGGGATCGCGCTTCAGACTTTCGGGCTGCAATACGGGAATGCCGAGCGAAAGCGCCGCCTGCTTGACGGGAGGGGGCGTTAAAATGCCCCTTCTCCCCTGCGGGCGGTCGGGCTGCGTCAGAACGGCGGCGACGCCGAAGGCGGAATGCAGCTTTTCAAGGGGCTCCACCGCAAATGCGGGCGTCCCTGCGAAGATGAGTTTCATCAGTCCTCCTCGTCGTAAACGCGCACGGCCTTGTCGGTATAGAGGATGCCGTCGAGGTGATCGAGTTCATGGCAGATGGCGCGGGCGAAGAAGTCGTGCGCGACCAAAGAGCAGCGGTTGCCCTTCCTGTCCTTATAGACGATCTTCACCTTAGAAGGGCGGGTGACGACGCCCTCCTTGCCGCGCACGGAAAGGCAGCCTTCGGGGCCCGTCTGCTCCCCCTTCTGCCAAACGAACACGGGGTCCACGAATTCAAAGAAGCCCTCCTCGACGTCGACGACGACGGCGCGCACGGGCACACCCACTTGGGGCGCTGCGAGCCCCGCCCCCTGCGCCTCCTCCAAGGTCTCCTTCATGTCGTCGAGGAGCACCCAAAGCTCCTCGTCGAACTTTTCCACAGGCGCGCACTTCTGGCGCAGCACTTTGTCTCCCAACTGCACGATCTCACGGATCATAGTCTCCTCCTCAACTCAAATTGCCGGGGTTTTCCTCGACATAGACCAAAACTTCCTTTTTATTTTCCTCCGCCGCGATCTCGTAGATGCGGGGGAGGGGGCTGCCGTCCGTCAGGCGCATGAGCACCTGATAGCGGAATTTATTCTGGATGCGTTTGACGGGCGCGTGCATCTTGTTGAAGAACAAGAACTTTTCCGCCTCCTTGGCGTACACCCGCTGCAATTTTTCATACACCGCTTTGAGGGCGGCGAGGGCGAGCTTGTCGTCCTCCGCAGTCACCATCACGCGCACGATGCGCGCAAAGGGCGGGAACGCCATGGCGGCGCGCATGCCCACTTCATGCTCGTAGAAGCCCTCATAATCGTAAGACGCCGCAAAGCGCAGGATATAGTTATCGGGGTCGTACGTCTGCAAAACGACCTCCCCCCTGTTCTCCGCCCTGCCGCTCCTGCCCGCCACCTGCGTGACGAGCTGAAAGGTGCGCTCGCCGCTCCTATAGTCGGGGAAGTGCAGGCTCATATCGGCGTCGAGGATGCCCACGAGCGTCACGTTGGGGAAGTCGTGCCCCTTGGCGACCATCTGCGTGCCGACGAGGATATCCGCCTCTTTGGCGGCAAAGCGCTGTAATATTTTAAGATGCCCTTCCTTGCCGCTCGTCGTATCGTTGTCCATGCGCAAGATGCGCGCCTCGGGGTACAGCTTTTTGAGCTCGCGTTCCACGCGCTGGGTGCCCGTGCCCACATAGTTGATGTGCACGCCGCCGCACTGCGGGCAGGCGGAGAGCATATGATAGCGCGTGCCGCAGTAGTGGCATTTGAGGCAGTTCTCCTCGCTGTGATAGGTGAGCGAGACGTCGCAGTACTCGCATTTGGCGACATACCCGCAGTCGCGGCAGATGACCGTCTGCGAATACCCCCTGCGGTTCAAGAACAAGATGGCCTGGTCGCCCTTTTTCAGGCAGTTTTCGAGGCGCTCCCGCAGCACCGACGAGAAGGGCGAGGGGTTGCCCCGCTTGACCTCCCGCCGCATATCGACGAGCTGCACCTCGGGCATGGGGCGGCGGTTGATGCGCTCGGGCAGGGTGATGAGTTCGAATTCCCCCTCTTTGGCGCGGCGGTACGTCTCGACGGAGGGCGTCGCGCTGCCCAAGACCAGCTTGCAGCCGTTGTATTTCGCGCGCAGATAGGCGATATCGAAGGTATTGTAGCGCGGGGAGCTCTCGGAAGAATAGCTGCCGTCGTGCTCCTCGTCGATGACGATGACGCCGATATTTTCCAAAGGCGCGAACACCGCCGAGCGCGCCCCGATGGCGATCTTGGCTTCCCCCGAACGCAGGCGCTCCCACTCGTCGAAGCGCTCCCCCGCCGAAAGGCCGCTGTGCAGGATGGCGCAGCTTTTGCCGAAGCGGGCGCGCAGCTGGGCGAACATCTGCGGCGTCAGGGATATCTCGGGCACCAGAAAGACGGCGCTTCTCTCCGCCTTTAAGGCATGTGCGATGAGGGTGAGGTAAATTTCCGTCTTGCCGCTCCCCGTGACGCCGTGGATGAGCGTCACCGTCTTGGAGGTATTTTCTATCCTCTCTACGGCGGCCTCCTGGGCGGGCGTGAGCGGGCGCAGGGGGGCGTCCTTTTTCAATCGTTCATAAGGGTCGCGGAAGACGCGCCGCTTTTCAAGGCGCAGCATCCCCCGCTCCTCGAGCGCTTTGAGGGCGGAGCCGAACTCCTCGCGAAGGAAGGCGCTCTCCGCCTCGCCGTGCTGCTGCAAGTACTCCGCAAGCTCGCGCTGCCGTTTCGCGCGCGGCGGGATGAGGGCGATGTCGCCTTCAAAGGAGACGACCGTCTTGGTGCGCTCCGAGACCTTGCCCGTGCGCATCTCGGCGGGAAGAAAGAGGCGCAGAACGAGCGCCCGCGGGCAGCGGTAGCGGCGAACAAGCTTTTCGGCGAGCGAAAGGCACTCGCGGTTGAGGGCGGGCAGCTCGTCCAAAACGCGCAGAACGCGCTTTAATTTTTCGGGCGGCAGGCTGCTCTTTTCCTTGACTGCCATCACGAAGCCCGTCGTCACGCTCCTTGCAAAGGGCACGGTGACGCGCATGCCCGCCTGCACGTCCTCCCCGCAGATATAATCGAAAATCTTATCCACCTCGCTGTGCGCGATGTCTACGATCACCTCTGCGACCATGCTGTGCCTGCCTTCCTTGCGTTGATTTTTCCAAATAGTAAATCGCCCCGTTTGAGACGGGGCAAGACGTGAGTCAATCTCTTGAAATGTGCACTTTGCCGTTCATGATCTCCTGGCAGGCGAGAACGATCTCCTTCTGCTTGCCGGGAAGCTCGGTAACGCCCGTCGCCTGCATCTGCTCGATGATCTGGCGCGTGCGCTTACTTACGACGACGCAGAGTTCATAGCGGCTGACGGGGTTTTCTTCCGAGCCGAGTTTTCTTACAAGTGCATCCACCGAAGGTTCATTGATCATAGTTGCGTCTCCTTGTCTTCTATTTTTCCTTCTCCGCCGCGATGATCTCTTTGAGGCGTTCCGCCGTCTCTAAAAGATCGTCGTTGACGACGACATAATCATATTGGTCTTTGAGCGAAAGCTCGTACTTGGCGCGGGCGAGCCGCTCCTTCAAAGCGTTCTCGTCCTCCGAAGCCCTGCCTTTAAGGCGGCTTATGAGCGTCTTTTCGTCGGGCGGGATGACGAGGATGAGCACGGGGGCAAATTCCTCCCCGCAGCGCGCCCGCACGTTGAGCGCCCCCACGACGTCGATCTCCAAAATGACCGACTTATTTTTCATCTGCTCGCGCACGAAGGACTTGGGCGTGCCGTAGTAGTTGCCGAAGTGCTCGTCGTACTCCAAAAAGCCGTCCGCTTCCACGCGTTGCAAAAACTCCTCTTTGGTGAGGAAGAAGTAATCGACGCCGTCCTTTTCGCCCGCGCGGGGCTGCCGCGTCGTGCAGGAGACGGAGAGCGCGAGCCCTTCGTCCTCCTTCAAAAGCAGTTTTACGAGCGTCCCCTTGCCGACCCCCGAGGGGCCGGAGATGATATACAGCCTGTTTCTCATATCCTCGCGCCTCATTCCAGATTCTGGATCTGCTCGCGCACCTTCTCGATCTCGTTCTTCATCTTGAGCGCAAGGGCGGTGAGCTGCGCGTCGTTGCTCTTGCTGCACACGGTGTTGCACTCGCGGTTGAACTCCTGCACGAGGAAGTCGAGCTTGCGCCCCACCGTCTCCTCGCCGCAAATGCGATAAAGCTCCGCGATATGCGATCTTAAGCGGGTGAGCTCCTCGTCGATGCTGCACTTATCGGCAAAGACGGCGGCCTCCGTCAGGATGCGCGTCTCGTCCAGCTTGCCGCCGAGGTACTCGTTCATGCGCTCGGTGAGCTTCTTTCGATACTCCTCGGCGACCTTCGGCGCGCGCACCTCGATGGCGTCGCGAAGGGAAGCTATCTCCCGCCCGCGGGCAAGGACGTCGGCTTTCAGGCGTTCGCCCTCGGCGCGGCGCATGGCGGCGAGCGCGTCCGCTGCCCTCTCCGCCGCCGCAAGGAGCGCCGGCTTTAAGGCGCCGTCCTCCCCTTCCTCCTCCTCGAAACGGACGACGTCGGGAAGGCGAAGCAGAAAGGAGAGCGTCACGTCGTTCTCCGCCGCGGGGAAGCGCGCATTAAGCTCGCGGGCGGCATTCATGTAGCCTTCGGCGAGCGAGAAGTCGACGCGCGGGGTCTTGGGCTTTTCTCTAAGGTCGCTCATGCTGACGAAGACGTCGATGCGGCCGCGGGCAAAGCGGGAGCGAAGGAGGGCGCGCACGTCCTCCTCATAGGGCGCGAGCGCGTGCGGGCACTTGACGGCAAGATCCAAAAAGCGGTTGTTGACCGACTTCAATTCGACGGTGACGCAAAGTCCCCCCTCGCGGTATTCTCCCTTGCCGAAGCCTGTCATGCTGTACATCCCGATCTTGCCTCCGCGGCGACAGTACGCCGATTTTCAGTGATAAATCATTATAGCATACCCGCGCCGTTTTTTCAAGCGCTTTTGGGAAAGATAATGTGGTTTTCATGAGAAAAACGCCCCCGCCGCGCGTTTTCCGCGCGGCGGGGGCGGCTCTTTGTGTAAACGAAAACCCCGCGATAGTCGCGGGGTTCCGTGGAGGCTACAGCCGATGAAGTAGACAAAAAGACTCC
>CALVTT010000076.1 GCA_944363045.1 uncultured Clostridia bacterium
CCGCACAAAAAAGCGCAGCAAAAAACGGAGCCGAAGCTCCGTTTTCGTCTGTTGAGGCGGTATTTTTTCGCGCCGCCCGAAAAAAGTGACTTTTTTCTCTTTTCACTTATGGAAGATGAGCACATGGAAACTGTGCGGCGGCAGCGTCAGAGAGCGGGGCGCGGTGGGCGCGACGTCTTCGGGGACCAGCTTCTCGGGCTCGTCGATGGTGTTGTAGACGGCAGGATCGCCCGCCATGCGGATGATGCGCGTGAGCGCGCCGAAATCGAAATCGCCTTCGAACTCCGCCTCCACTTCCTTATCGGAAGGGTTGACGACCTTGACATAGACGAGGCCCTCAAGCTCGGTCGCGGAGGCATAGAGCCCCCCTTCCGCCTCGGTGTTGAGCACCACGTTGCCCGTAAAGAGGCTGAACAGCTGCTGCACATAATAGTTGACCGTCGCATACGCCCGCTTGCCGTCGAACCAGATGAGGTCGGGGCTCCACTGCGTATAGCCGAGCCGCCCGAAAAGGGGCGCGTAGGACGACATGACGACGATATCGGAATTGCGCTCCATGCCCGTCATGAACGCGGCTTCGGCGAGCGCGCCCTCCCACACGTTGGCCTGAGGCGCATTGAAGCCCGCGCAGCCAGAGCCCGGCACATGCGCGGCATACTCGCCCGCATACACGCGGCAGTTGGAGGGGTAATCGTCGTACATATTCGCATGCTGATACAGCCATTCGGGCGAAGCGTAGAAGTGCTCGTCGGAGGCATACACGAAATCGGGGTTCTTTGCAAGGTTTTCCTTCGTCCACTCCCAGGCGCTCTTGTGCGAGGGGGTGTCCACCGTCGGGCCGACCGTGCCGATGATCTTGACTGCGGGATATTTCTCGTGGATGCGCTTTTCGAACAGTTCGAAGCGCTTGTAAAATTCGTTGCCCCTGTCTTCCCACTGCTCGTTGCCGACGCCGAGGTATTCGAGCCCGAAGGGCTTGGGATGCCCCATCTCGGCGCGCACCCTGCCCCAGACGGTATCGGCGCCGCCGTTGGCAAATTCCACGAGATCGAGCGCTTCCTGGATATACACTTCGAGCGCGGGATCGTCAAGCGGCACGAACTGCGTCGACATATACTGGCAGGCGATGCCCACGCTGACGACGGGCAGCGGCTTGGCGCCCAGGCATTCGCAGAGGAGGAAGTATTCGTAATACCCCACGCCCAGCGTCTGACCGTAGTGCGAGAAGGGCGTTCTGAAATTGTTTTCGGGGCAGACGCCGTGCACCGCCCAGCGGTTCCAATTGTGGCGGCGGCGTTCCTTCTGCCCCACCGACGCCTTCCAGAGATAGCGGTTTTCGAGGTTGTTGCCCTCTACGACGCACCCGCCCGGGAAGCGCACGAACTTGGGCTTCAAGTCGCGCAGCATTTCGGCAAGGTCGCGGCGGAAGATGCCCTTCACGGCGTTGTCGGGCATCATCGAAAAGCAATCGAGATGGATGGCGCCCGCCTCCGTCATGCGCACTTCGAAGGACGCCTTGTCGAGCTCAACGCGGCTCTTTGCATGGAATTCATAACGATGCCACTTGCCGTCGGGGCGGAGGCGCACCTTCTTTGCGAGCACGGCTTTGCCGCCGTCGAATACGCCCACCCAAAGCTTTTTCTTGTAATCATAGGAGCGGGCATAGAAAGAGATCGTGTAACCCATCCCCTTTTGGAGATAGATGCCGTCGTATGCCTTATTTTTGACGCCCTCGCCCGCCTTTTGGACGGTGAGGCGCAGATAGTGCGGGTTTTCGATGAAGAGCGGGCGATCCCACTTGATCTTCAAGGCAACGCCCTCGCCCGTGGGCGTCCAGCCGTAGCCGCCGTCGTTTTCGACGATATAGTTATCCCACTCGCCGTGGACGTCCTTTGCCTCGAAGTTGCGGTTTTCCAGCATCTCGGCATAGAGGCCGCCGTCGAGGTCATAGTTGAGGTCTTCGAAGAAGACGCCGACGCCTTCTCCGGGGGCGGTATATTTCCCTTCTTCGCGGATGGTGATCTTCATAGTCTTGCTCCCTGCCCCCGCAACCTTCCCGAGGGCGACGAAAATGCGGCACGGAAGCTCCGCACCGCTTTCATTATACCATCTGCCCCCTGCAAAATCAAGAGGTTTTTTGCCTTTTCCCCGAAAAGTGCGCCTATCCCCGTCCGCTCAACGGGAAAACCGCACGGTGAATGTGGAGCCCTTGCCCACTTCGCTCTCAACGCCGATCCACCAGCCCGCCTTTTTGCACAGCTTTTTGACGACGGAAAGCCCCAGCCCGAAGCCGCCGTTCTTGCCGCTGTGCGACTTATCCACCGTGAAGAAGCGGTCGAAGATGCGCTCTCTGTCCTCTTCGGCGATGCCGATGCCCGTATCCTGCACGGAGAACTGCGTCTTGGTGAGCGCGACGGTGAGGCTCCCCCCGTCGCGGTTGTAACGGATGGCGTTGCGGATGAGGTTGCCGAAGATCTCGGTGACGCGCTCCTGACGGCTCATGAGGAGCACGTCGGGCTCGATGTGCGTATAGAGCGTGAGGTGCCGCTCGGCGATGGCGGGCGCGAGCGTTTCCAGAAGCTCCGCTGCGATCTTCGAAGCGTTTACCTCGTAGGTAGGCAAGTCGTCGCTGTCGATCTCGTTGTAGTTGATGATGGAGGCGACGAGGTTGGTGAGGCGTTCGCTCTGCAAGAGGATGGTCTGCGCCGCCCGCTGCGCCGTCTCGCCCGAGAGCGCCCCCGCCGCAAGGAGCTCGGCAAACCCCTTGATGGAGGTGAGCGGGGTGTTCATCTCGTGCGTGATATTGGCGATGAAGTCGTTCTTGGACTGCTGCGCCTTGACGACGAGCTCCTTTTCGTCGGCGATCTGCTTCATCTGCCGGTCGGCGTCGTCGTTCATGCGGTTCATGAGCGCCGCCAGCGTTTCGAGCTCGGGGCAGGACGCCGTGATGCGCTTTCTCCGCGCCGCGTCCATCGCGAGCTTTTCGACGGGCTTCAAGACGGTATCCGTCAAAAGATAGGTCGCGAGCAGGCAGACGGCAAGATCGAGGAGCAAAAAGGTGAAGACGACGGGGAAGGAACTCAAATATACGTCGACGAGCGACTGCGTGGGGATGGCGATGCGCACATAATACGCCCCGTCTTGAAACTGACGGCAGTAGTAGGAATAGTCCTCCCTGAGCGTCTGAGAGGCGCGGGCGTCAAAGCCCTCCCCCTCCCGCATCGCTTCCATGACCTCGGGGCGGTCGGCACGGGTATCCTCCTCCCCCTCCACCGAATCGGCGAGGATCGCGCCGTTCTCATCGAGAAAGGTGACGCGCGCGCCGAAGAGCTCTTCGGAAAGCGAGCGGGCGTATTCTTCTGTAAGCCCCTCTTTCGAAAGCGACGCGTCGAAGCGTTCCATATACGCCCTCAGCTCGTCTTCGGTGTAGCGGAGGCTGCTCTTGTAGTAGAGCTCTGCGGAGATCAAAGAAAAGACGAGGAGCGCGATCGCACTGATCAGCACTCCCGTCCAGAGGATACGTTTTCTCATCCCATCCCCCTCAGCCCGCGATAAAGCGGTATCCGACGCCGAACACCGTCTCGAAATTCAGCCCCAGCTTGCGGAGCCGTGCGATATGGTTGTCGAGCGTGCGCGTTTCGCCGTCGTCGTAGCCCCACACCTCGGTGAGGAGCGTATCGCGCGGGAGCACCTTGCCCTCGTTGGCGGCGCAGAATTTGAGGAGCTGGAATTCCTTGTTGTTGAGGGTGAGCGGCTTTCCGCGGTAGACGACGGTCATGTTGTCGAAGTTCATCTCGAGCTCCCCCACTTTGAGGACGGAGGACTTGGCGGTGCGCCGAAGCGCCGCATTGACGCGCGCCACGAGCTCCAGAACGCCGAAGGGCTTTGCGATGTAGTCGTCCGCGCCCGCATTGAGGCCGCGCACTTTGTCCGTCTCCTTGGAGAGCGCCGAGAGCATGATGGCGCTCACTTCGGGGTGATGCGTTTTGACCTCTTTCAAGACCTCTACGCCGTCCCCGTCCGTGAGCATGATGTCGAGGAGCACGACGTCGGGCGTCTCCCGCTCCATCGCCTCCCGAAATTCCTTCACCGTCGTGAAGTACTCGCAGGAAATGCTGCTTAGATCCAGCGTGCACTTCACGAGCTCGCAGATGCTCTTGTCGTCTTCAAGAAGAAAGACTTTGTTTGCCACGTTACCCCTCCAAAACGCCCATAGGCGTCACTGATTTTGTTCGATGGAATGGGCGATGTATGTGATGTGGTCTGCGGCGCGTTCGAGGTTGCCGACAAGGTTGATGAAGACGCTCGAATTCTGCGGCTGGCACTTGCCTTCGTTGAGGCGCTGGATGTGCGTCTGAACGAGGCGGCGGCGCTCGTTGTCGATCTCGTCTTCGAGAGCGTCCACTTCGCGCAGCTTCATGAAGTCCTTCTTTTCAAAGGCTTCGAGGGAAAGGCCGTAGAGCTTTTGGATCTTTGCGTACATCTCTTTGAGCATCTCCAAAAACTCGGAAGAGAAATGCAGCCCGTCATTCACATAATGCCCGGTATATTTGGTGACGTTATCGGCAAGTTCGCCGATACGCACGATGTCGTTGAGGACGTAATGGAGGGAAGAGATGGTCTTTTCTTCCTCCATGACGAGGGAATTTGCAGAGAGCTTGACAAGGTAGGCAACTTCCTGGCGGCTCATCTGCGCGATCTCCCCGTTGCGCTCGTTGATCGACTGAGAAACGGA
>CALVTT010000077.1 GCA_944363045.1 uncultured Clostridia bacterium
ATGATGCGAAGGGCGGAAGCGCCCGCCTCGATGGTCGTGTCCGTCTCCGAAAACAGCCCCATGAGCTGCTGCGGGATAGCGAGGCAGAGGATGGTGCCGACCGTCATCACGCCGATGCTTAAAAGCAGGGTCAGGCGGAAGATGGAAAGCACGCGGTCTTTGCGCCCCGCACCGAGGTTGTATCCCACGAGGGGGCGGATGCCCTGCACGATGCCGCTCACCGTAAAGTAGATGAAGGTCTGCAATTTATAATAGACGCCGAGGATGAGCACATACGTCTCCGCAAACGCCGCAAGGATGGCGTTGAGCAGGGTGATCATGAAGGAGGGCAGCGCCATGTTGAGCGAGGCGGGGATGCCCACCGCATAGAGTTTGAGGGCGATCTTCTCCTTTGTGGGCTTGCCGAGGCGGAGTTTGACGGGGATGTTCGCCCGCCAGAAGACGATGAGATAGGCAAGGAGGGAGAGGCACTGCCCGATGCCCGTCGCGAGCGCCGCGCCCATGACGCCCATTTCGGGGACGGGGCCGAGACCCGAGATGAAGATGGGGTCGAGGATGATGTTCGCGACGGCGCCCACCGCCATGCAGAACATCGTCGTGACCATCTTGCCCGTCGCCTGCAAGATTTTCTCGAAGGCGAGGCTCAATGTCAGCACGGGCGAAAAGGCGATGACGACATAGAAGTATTCGAGCCCGTAGGAGACGGTCATTTCGTCCTTCGTGAACATGCGGAGGAAGGGCGCGATGACAAGGCAGCACAGCCCCGCGAGCAGCACGCCGTGGACGGCGCTCAATATGACGCCGAGTGCGGAGGCACGGTCGGCTTCGCGGTAGCGTTCCGCTCCCAGATAGAAGGCGACCGCCGCGTTGATGCCCACGCCGAAGCCGATGCCCACGGCGTTCGCAAGGTTTTGCAGCGGGAAGACGAGGGAGACGGCGGTCATGGCGCTCTCGTTCCATTGCGCGACGAAGTAACTGTCGACAATGTTGTAGAGCGAGTTGATGAGCATGGAGAGGACGATGGGAAGCGCCATCTTCAGCACGAGGGGCAGGATGGGCTTTTCTTTCATGAAGGTCTGATCCATAAGTTGGCTCCTTTGCGTTGGGTCTAGGGCGGCTGCCCGAACGGGCGAGCAGGGGGGATAAAAGGCGGCTGCCCGAACGGGCGAGCAGGGGGGATAAAAGGCGGCTGCCCGAACGGGCGCGCGGGTTTCTTATGAGGCGGGGGCATAAGCGGCGCGCGGGACCTATAAGAGGGCGCGCTCGGGGCTCAGCTCGGGGCTCATAAGAGGCGCGCGTGGGACGCTCTATAAAGCGCACGGGCGAATTTTGCCGCAAAAAAGCCACACGGCGGCGGGGCTGTGTGGCGAAAAGATGACTGAGCAGGAAAAATCCACAACGATTTTCGTGCCGTTATCATATCACGGCGACGGGGCGGCGGTCAAGCGATTTTGCGGCAGTTTTGCGCGGGCTCTTGACAGAAGGGGGCGGATGGGGTATGATAGAGGGCGAGGGAATCCTATGATCGAAAACATCCTCTTTGACCTCGACGGGACGCTCACCGAACCCTTCGAAGGCATCACCAATTCCGTCCTCTATGCCCTCCGTAAATGCGGCATCGAGGAGCGGGACAGGGCAAAACTCAAAGCGTTCATCGGGCCGCCGCTGCTTACTTCCTTTTCGGAATTTTACGGCATGACGCAGGAGGAAGCCCGCCGCGCCGTCTCCTTTTACCGCGAGTACTACGCGGAGAAGGGCATCTTCGAAAACGCGGTCATTGCGGGCATCCCCGAACTTCTCCGTGCGCTGCAAAACGAGGGGTGCCGCCTCTTTGTGGCGACTTCCAAGCCCGAGCCCTTCGCGGAGCGCATCATCGAGCGCTTTGCCCTTTCCCCGTACATTGCGCGCGTCTTCGGGGCGAGCCTCGACGAAACGCGCATCGAAAAGGGGGATGTTATCGCATACGCCTTAAAAGAGGGCGGCATCGCGAAAGAGAGCGCCCTCATGGTGGGAGACCGGAAGCACGACATTTTGGGCGCGAAGGAGAACGGCATTCGTTCGATGGGCGTGCTGTTCGGCTACGGCAGCCGCGAAGAGCTTACTTTGGCGGGCGCGGATCTGATCGCCGAAACGCCCGAAGAAGTCTTGCGGCTCTATCAAAAAATAAAAGGCGCGTGAGCGCGGAGCGCGGCAGGGTCTGCCGCAAAGGAGCAAACGATGTTTGGTTGGGCATTTTTGGGCTGCGGCAATATCGCCGAGCAAGTCGCGAATGAGCTCGCGGGCGAAGCGGGGCAGAGGGTCGTCTCCTGCTGGAACCGCTCGCCCGAGCGCGCGGAAAAGTTTGCCGTCAAGTACGGCGCGCGGGCTTATCGGACGGCGGAGGAAGCGTTGAAGGCGGAGGGCGTGAACGCCGCCTATATCGCCGTGACGGCAGATCGGCACCTCGACTATATCCGCCTGTGTTTGAATGCGGGCGTGCCCGTCCTTTGCGAAAAGCCCTTCACCGTCAACGCGGGGGAGGCGGAGCAAGCCTTCGCGCTCGCGAAAGAGAAGGGGCTGTATCTGTGCGAAGCCATGTGGACGTGGTTCAACGCGCCCGCGCTCACCGTCCGAACGTGGCTGCCCAAGATCGGCGCCGTGAAAAAGGTGACGGCGAAGTACTGCGTGCCCATTTCGGGCAATCCCCGCCTCGTCGACCCCGCACGCCTCGGCGGTGCGCTCGTCGATATCGGCGTCTATCCCATCCGCTATGCCTACGAACTCTTCGGCATGCCGAAAAAGATCGTCTGCGAAGGGAGCGTCGAGGGCGGCGTCGACCACAAGGAGAAGGTGACGCTTTTCTACGACGGCTTTGAAGCCGTGCTCGAGATCGATATGGACGAGTTCAAGGGCGAAGAGTTCGTCATCGAGGGCGAGAAGGGTTGTATCCGCGTGCCGTGGTTCCACGCGGCGCAGGAAGTCCTCCTCACGGGCGAAGAGGAGGCGCGCTTTGAGGACGGCTCGCCCAAGTACGGCACCGAGATGGCGCGCGCTGCGGAGGAGATCGCAAACGGGCGCAAAGAGAGCGCGTTCTGCCCGCCTTCGCACACGGTGGACGTCATGCGCATCCTCGACGAATGCAGGCGGCAGATGGGGCTCGTCTACCCGAGCGAACGCTGAGCGCGCGGCTTGTTTGCGCGGCATTCCGCGCGGCGTTTTATGGCGCAAGAACCGATATGATACAGCCGAAGAGGGGGGAGTCAAGCCGCTTTTCGGCTGTTTTTTTGTTCAGTCACGGTCCAATCATGCCCATGTCACACAAAGTCGTGACGAAATATGGGTTTGACCGCGCGCCAAAGAGCGGTATAAATATAATAGAAGGAGGTGAGCCTCTTGAAGACTTATATCATCACCGGTGCCAACGGATTTTTGGGCAACAACATCATCCGCCTTTTGCAGAAGGAAGCGTGCGACATCCGCGCCCTCGTGCTGCCCGGGGATCAACTGCATTCCCTGGACGGCCTGCGCTGTACCCTCTATGAAGGGGACGTCACGAAAAAGGAGTCGCTTTCCGAGATCTTCACCGTGCCCGATGGAGCGGAAGTCGTCGTCATCCACTGCGCCGCCATCGTCACGGTCAAATCGAAGTTCGATCCCAAAGTGCAGGAAGTCAATGTGAACGGCGCGCTCAATATCGCCGAAAAGGCGCTTTCCGTGGGGGCGCGGCTCGTGTATGTTTCGAGCGTGCACGCCATCCCCGAACGCGGGCAGAAGGTCGTTTCCGAGACCAAGGAATTCGACCCCGCCCTCGTCAAGGGGCAATACGCCAAGACGAAGGCAGAGACGGCGACCGCCCTTTTGAAGATGGTAAAGGAGCGCGGGCTCGACTGCGTGATCGTGCATCCTTCGGGCATGCTCGGGCCGTACGATTTCGGGCACAGCCACTTAACGCAGCTCGTGCTGGATTTTAGCAACGGCAAACTCACGGCGTGCGTCAAGGGCGGCTATGATTTTTCCGATGTGCGCGACGTGGCGGCGGGCATCCTGAGCGCCGCAGAGCGCGGCAGGACGGGCGAGTGCTATATCCTCTCCAACCGCTATGTGGAGATCAAGGAATTGCTTGACGTTATCAGCGAGGTGCGCGGCACCAAGAAGATCAAAGTGGTGCTGCCCATGTGGCTCGCAAAGGTCACCGCGCCCCTTTCGGAAGCCTATTATGCCATCTTGAAATCGCCGCCTCTCTATACGAGGTATTCGCTCTATACCATCTCTCATCACGTCGAATTCACCAACGAGAAGGCAAAGAAGGAGTTGGGCTTTTCCAACCGCTCCATCCGCGAGACGGTCGCAGATACCGTCCGCTGGCTGGAAGAACAAAAGCGCATTTAAGGCGCGGTCGATACTGCAATAAAAAACGGAGCCGAGCGGCTCCGTTTTTTGCTGTTATGGAATCATGGGCGGGAAGACGCCCCAAGGGCAGAAGGGTCAGAAGACCAAAAGATCGGCGGAAGGGGCCCCATAGAAGGCGGAAAGGCCCTTCAACAGCTCCTCGTAGTCGGCTTTTGCGAAGGTCTCCACGGCGGAGTGCATCGCAAGCTGGGCAAGCCCCAAGTCCACCGTGCGGACGGG
>CALVTT010000078.1 GCA_944363045.1 uncultured Clostridia bacterium
CGCGCGTTCGCCTTCTTTGACGAAAAAACGCACGGCTGGCGCGTGCCGAACGGAAAATTTGTGGTCGAAGCGGGCGCATCCTCGCGCGATATCCGCCTCTTGGCCGAAGTGGAGGTCACGGGCGAGGCGGCTCCCTTCCGCGTGGACGACAACACCACGGTGGAGCAGCTGTTTGCCCATCCTGCGACCCGTGCCGTCATGCAGGGGCTTTTGCAGAAATTCCGTCCGGGAAGTTCGGGCGGCAAGATGGGCGATACCGACAGGAGCATGATGCGTGCGGCTTATTTACAGGCGCCGCTGCGCACGGTGCGGCTTGCCCTCGGCATGACGAAGGAACAGTACGAAGGGCTTTTGAACGCCCTCAACGGAGCGTTCGAAGGATGACGCTTGTGGAGTTGCTGCGCCTCATCGGGCTGCCCGAAGAGGCGGCGGAGGGCGTTTTCGCGTTTGCGGAGCGCGGCATGGAAGGGATGGAGCCGCTTATCGCCGCTCTCACGGACCCCCTGCATGCCGAACGCGCCGAACGCGAATTGGAAGAGCGGCTGCGGGGGGAGAAGTGGGGCGTGCTAACTTGTCTCCTCCTTGCCGCGGCGAGGGCGCATGAGGAGTATGTGCGCCTCGGCATCCCCGAAAAGGTCTACGAGGACACGATGCGCTGTTTTACGCGCTTTATGAAGGAGCACCGCGCGCTCACGGGCGAATGGGGCTTTGACCGCGGCCGGTGGGCATGGCGGGCGACCGCGCTCAGGCTCTTCCGCATCGGAGCCCTCGAGTACGAGCTTGAAAAGGGGCGGGTATCTCTCCATATCCCCTCGGACGGGAGCCTGCAAAAGGAGGCGGTCCGCGATTCGCTTCATGGGGCGCGCGCCTTTTTACGGACATATTTTCCCGCCTATGGCGAGGCGCCCTTTTGGTGCAGCTCCTGGCTGCTGCATCCCGCACTGAGGGAACTGTTGAACGAAAAGAGCAACATTGTGCGCTTCCGGGCTCTGTTCGACGTGCAGCGGGTGGACAACGAAGACCTTTCCTACCGCGCCTTTGTGTTCAGACGCCCGGACGGAAACGTTTTTGACTATCCCGAGGAGACGGCGCTGCAGCGTCGGCTGAAGAAATATCTGCTTGCGGGCGGGCGGTTCGGCTCTGCCTCGGGCGTTTTACGGGAGGAGATGATATGAAACGGCCGTTTGGCTTCCGTGCCCAAGTAAGGGCGTACGTAAACTTTGTGGAAGGGAAAAAACTTGCGCGCATCAAGGCGCTCGCCAAATACCCGCGGAGGGGAGGCATTCTCTTTTTGGGCGATTCGCTTACCGAAGAATTTCCCTTCGGCGAGCTGCTTCCCGAATTCCCGATCGTCGGACGCGGTTACAGCGGCGATACGGCGTCGATGCTGAGAGAACGGCTTCCCTATACCTGTACGCCCTACGCGCCGGCGGCGGTATTTTTGCAGGCAGGCATCAACGACCTCCAGCGGGGCGCTTCCCCCGAGGAGACTGCCCGCAGCGTGGGGGAGGCGCTTATCGCCGTCCGAAAGCTCTGCCCCGGGGCAAAACTTCATCTTCTCGCGCTCTATCCCGTCAACTGTTCGTCGGAAAAGTTTTCGCTCTTCCGACCCAAAGCGTTTTCAAAGAGGGAGGCCTTGACGCTCATCAGCCGTACGAATACGCTGCTTCGTGAGGAGGCGGCCGCGTGGGGAGCGGAGTTCCACGACTTTGGAGATGTACTAAGGGACGGCGGCGGGGAATTGCGGGAAGAATTTTCCTGCGACGGGCTGCACCTCACCGTGGAGGGGTATCACTCTCTTTCGGAAGCGCTCAGGCCCGCGCTTGCGCATTATCAACAACGATCGGATCAGGAGGGATCGAAATGAAAGTATTGCAAATAGAGATCGGCAGTGAGGGGGCGAAGATGACCTGTTACCTTCAGGACAGCTCGCCCGCCATCTATGGTTCGGAGCGGCGGCCTGCCGTCGTCATCTTCCCGGGCGGGGGATATGAGTTCGTCTCCGACCCTGAAGGGGAGCCCGTGGCGCTCGCGTATGCGGCGGAGGGGTTCCAAAGTTTCGTCCTCACCTATTCGGTGGGGGAAAAGGGCGTCTTCCCCATCCCGCAGCGCGAGGCGTTTTTCGCCATCGCCCTTGTGAGAAAACACGCCGCAGAGTGGGGCGTCGACGAAGGGAAGATCGCTGCCGTCGGGTTTTCGGCGGGCGGGCATCTCGCGGCGAGCTGCGGCGTCTTCTGGGACGATGAAAGCGTCAACTTGGAAGCGGACAGAAGGGCGTGCCGCCCCGATGCGCTCGTCCTTGGCTATCCGTGCATCACGGCGGGGGAATACGCCTATCCCGGCATCAACACGGTGCACGGGAAGGGAACGGCGTTCCCCGAACGGCTGAGCCTTGAAAAGTATGTGGACAAAAAGACGCCGCCCGCCTTTTTATGCCATACTTCGGAGGATACTTGCGTGCCTTCCCTCAACTCGCTGCTGTTTGCCTCGGCGCTTGCCAGGGCGAATGTGCCTTACGAGCTGCATATCTACAAGGAGGGCCCGCACGGCATGAGCCTTGCAAACGCCGCCGTCTCCTCGCCGCTGCTTGCAGAGCAGGACGAGGACGTTCGTCATGCGATAGGCGCGATCGCCCGCCGTTTTTCGGGGTGGCTGAAAGAGAGCGTCGCTTTTTTGCGGCAGGTGTTCGATCCCGTCGCCTTTTTTGTGGAAGGGGGGAAGCTCGTCCTTACTCGCCCCGAAGAGAAATAAGGTGCGGGAAATTTTCCGATATCACACCAAATTGTGAGAATATCACAAAATAGAGTTGATTTTCTGCTACAACTCGTGGAAATTTTAATATAAAAAACAGTCTTCCTGCCTTACAATGATGGCAGAAACAGGGGCGGCGAGCAGTTCTCTGTCTCCCGCCGAACGTAAGGAGGAAAAAGATGAAACACAAGGTACTTTGCATTGCATTGAGCGCGGTCGTCGCGCTCGGCATCGCAGGCGCTGCGGCAGGCTGCAAGGACGTCGAAGAAGATCTCAACAACATCAAGATCTTCCTGCCCTTCGAAGTCGTCGACGGATATACGAGCTACAACGAGCTCCCCGTCTATCAGGAACTCGAAAAGCGCACGGGCGTCAAGGTGGAGTACACCCACGGCGTGTATAACGACATCCAGTAGATGTGGACGGGCGACTACGAGAACTACGACGTCATGATCATCAGCGATGTGCAGGTGGGTGCGGGCTATCCCGGCGGCATCGAGAAGGGGATCTCGGACGGCGTCATCTGGGATCTCACCCCCTACATGGAGGAGAGTGCGCCCGACTACCTCAAGGCCATCGAGGGAAGCTATGCGTCCGTGCAGAAGTTCACCAAGACGGACAGCGGCAAGTATGCGGGCATCTACAGCGTTCCCATGGAGGAACAGGGCCCCTGGTACGGCTTCGTCATGCGCGAGGATTGGCTCCGCGCCTATGAGGAGGCAAAGGGTATCATCAAGGAAGGGGAGGAGGTCGTCGATCCCGTCACTTACGACGATTGGGAAGCCTACCTCACCTACGTCAGGGACAACCTCAACGGCGGAAAAGCTCCGCTCTTCCTCTACTACACGGGTACGGATATGGTCGGCACGCTGAACGCGGGCTTCCAGGTCTCGAGCGGGCTGTACCTCAAGAACGGCAATACCGTCGCTTACGGCGCTGCCGAGCCCGAATACAAGCAGTACCTCGACAAGATGAGAGACTGGTACGCAAAGGGGCTCATCGACGCCAACTTCTACACCAACAACGAGGGCTCCGAGTCGCAGCAGCCGCAGATGCCCGCGATGGACGGTTACGATGCGGCGACGGGGATCGTTCCCGCGCAGTATGCGGCGTTCCCCATGATCTATACGTATATCCATACCTATGAAGACCTGATGAAAAACAATCTGGGGCCGGTGTATGAGGCGTTGGGGATGGATGTTTACGACCTTCGCCCCGTGGCGGCGCCCAAGCAGAATGCAAGCGACGAGCTGCATATCCGCTATACGGAAAAATCTTCCGCTTATGCCGTCATCACCAACCGCGTCAAGTCGGAAGAGAAGGTGCGTGCCATCCTCGAATGGTTCAACTATCTCTTCACGGATGAAGGGGCGCTCCTCATGAATTACGGCATCGAGGGCGACACCTTCGAATATGTGGACGGCGAGCCCATGTTCACCGAGAAGATCACCGCGAATAAGGAGGAGCCGCCGCTTAACTTCTCGGATGCCATCAACAAGTACTGTTCGCTCAATTTCTGCTTCAAATATGACTGGACGCGCGAATTGCAGGTCGTCACCGACGAGGAAAAGAGTGCCATGACGGACGTGTGGAACTGCGACAATTCCTATGTGCTGCCCACCGTCACGCTCACCGAGCAGGAAGGAAAGGTCTCCGATCTTTATGAGCTCAACCTCACCAAGTTCAAGGATGAGTTCACCGTCAACTATATCATCGGCAAGAATACGCAGAGCTTCGACGAATTCGTGGCGACGATGAAGTCGACCTATCATATGGACGACCTCGTCAAGGTGTATCAGGCTGCATACGAAAGATATCTGCAGAGATAACAAAAAATA
>CALVTT010000079.1 GCA_944363045.1 uncultured Clostridia bacterium
CCCTGGTGTTGTCAAGAGAATTTTGATGTTTTTTTATGTTTTTTGATATTTTTTCGCAGAGAAACGCATAAGCAGCCAAAATAAGGAAAAGAAAAGCCGCCCGCCGCGCTTCCGCGCGGCGGGCGGCACAACCCAAGCGGCGGCGGGCGGGGCACGCCCCGCCCGCCGCCGCATTCCAAACAGCAGCACGCGCCGCCGCATTCCAAACAGCAGCACGCGCCGCCGCATTCCAAACAACGACACAACAGCCGTACCCGCAGCGACCTCGCAGCCGCCGCAAGGCAGGGCCGCAAACAGCTTACTTCACCCGCCCCACATCGATATTATCCTTCGTGCGGTCGGAAAGTTCTTTGATGGGGTGCTCCTTGTCCTGCCACCGCCTGTCCTCCCCCCACTCGCGGATGGCGCGCTCGATGACCTCGTGCGTGCCCGCCGCCTCGGGCTTTCCGCCGTGGACGCGCGCGTTGTAGGAAAAGAAGCGGAAAGAGTCGGGCAGTTTTTCAAGCTCCTCCCAGCCCTCTTCAACGGCGGTGAGGCGCACGCTCTTCAACACCTCGCGGATATACGCCTTCTGCGAGCGGAACTTCAAAAGCTCGGGGAACTCCCCGCCCGAAGGGAAGAGCTGCTGCCACACCTTGCCCTCGTAGGCGCGCAGAAGCTCCGCCGCCTCGTGCAGATGCGCCACTTCCTCCTCAAAGTGCATCTCCCAGATGCCCTTGATGCGCTCGTCCGTCTCGTCCTCATAGCACGAATAATAGAGATAGCACTCGGTGTACTCGTTCATCAAAAGGTTCTCAAAGGGCGTCATGCAGGGGTCTTTGAGGCACCCGTACCCCGTGACGTGCTGCTCCTCGATCATGGCGATCTCGTTGAAGAGCTTCCTCCCGAGCGGCGTCGTATAGAGATTCGCGACGTTCATATAGAAGTTCATCGTCTGCTGCTCGGCCGCCGTGATGATGTTGACGGCGAGCTTGGTCTTGAGATCGCTCAGATACCCGTTGAGATAGAAACTGACGTCGTCGAAGGGGTGGCGGTACTCCGCGACGGTGGGACGGCCGGGCATGATCTCGGTATAGTCCCCCACGAGGCGGGCGGGATCGCCGCACTTTTCCAGCTCCATGAGGTCGGCATAGCGGTAGAGATGATCGAAGTCCTCGAGGAGCGCGAAGTCGAGCTGCTTTTTCACATAGCTGTTCTTCTCGTTCACGGCGAGATTGGCGGTGAGGTCGACTGCGAGCTGCTCATAGCCGATGGTATGCTCCAAAATGCCCTCGTCGGCGGGCTTCAACCCCGCGACGCGCTTTTGTTGAAGCTGTTCCCCGCGCCTTAGAAGGGCGAGACGGCGCCTTATGTCGTTGTTGGCGCACATCCGCGTGAAGGAATGCTGCAGCCGCACCGATTCGAACTCCGTGCCCGACATCAGGATGATGCGGGTGCGCGTGTAGGGGTCGACTTCGTTCTTGTTGTAGGGCTTCAGAAACACCTTGTTCCACGAGGTGAACACCCTATCCATCTTTTGCGGTTTCAGAGAAAACGGATCCATAAACACACTCCAAAAAAAGTTTTTTGGGGCGCGGAAGAGCCCGCCGCGCAAAAAACGACCTTGCCGCGCGGCCTGCTGTCGGCCGCCCCATACCCTCTTGATTTTACGCGACTTGCCGAAAAAGCATACGCCCCCTTGCATTTTTTTCCGAAACCTGTTATACTGAGAAAAAAATATTGTCAACAGCCCGCGGGCGCCTCTTTTGCCGCGCGGGGAAAGGAGCAAGTATGATCGGAGCAGTCGTCGCATTGGAAGACGAAGCGGAAGCCCTCCTCTCGCAGATGGAGATCGAAGATATCCGCACCATTTACGGCAAGACCGTGCACCTCGGCAGGGCGTTCGGGAAGGAGTGCCTTCTCGTCGTATGCGGCGTGGGCAAAGTGAACGCCGCCGCAGGGGCGTGCGCCGCCATCCACTTCGGCGCGGACGTCATCTTAAATTTCGGCGTCGCGGGCGGGCTTCACGAGCGGACGGAACTCACCGAAGTGTACCTCGTCGAGAAAGCCGTGCAGTACGACTTCGACATCACCCAGCTCGAAGGGACTGAGATCGGCACGCTCGACGGCGAGACGGAGAACTTCCTCCCCCTTTCTACCCCCAAAGGCATCGACTTCCCCCGCCGCAAGCTCGCGACGGGCGACCGCTTCAACGACTCCCCCGTCGATCACGACCTTCTCCTCCGCTTAGGCGCGGACCTTCGCGACATGGAGGGCGGCGCCATCGTGGAAGTGTGCAAGTACGCGGGCGTGCCCTGCGTCTCTTTTAAGGCGGTCTCGGACGTGTACGGCTCGGGCAGCACGACGGAGCAGTACGAAAAGAACCTCTCCCGCGCCTGCCTCAACCTCAAAGCATATATGGGCGAGGTGTTCGCCGCCCTCGACTGAACGCGGCTGCGCCCGCACGGACACGGCGGCAGATGTTATTTCGACATAAATCGAAATAACGAGCCCGTATTATTTCGAAATTCATCGAAACAAGGAGCATTTTATGGAAAAGATCGCCTCCTTCCAAAAGGATCATGATAAATTGCAGCCCGGGCTGTATGCACAGACGGACAAAAACCTGATCACGACCTTCGATCTGCGCTTCAAAAAGCCCAACGCGGGCGACTATATCACCCCGAAAGCACTGCACACGATCGAGCATCTTCTTGCGACCGTTCTCCGCAACAGCGACAAAAAGGACGACATCGTCTACTTCGGCCCGATGGGCTGCCGCACGGGGTTCTATCTCCTCACCCTGCGCCTTTCCTTTGAGGAAGTGCTCGCCCTGCTCCAAGAGAGCATAAAAAAAGCGCTTGCGCTCGAAGAAGTGCCGGGCAGCCAGCGCGAGGAATGCGGCAACCATCTCGAACACGACCTTGCCGCAGCGAAGGAAGAGCTCAAAAGCTATCTTCTCATCCTCGACGGCGTGGAGGCGCACTCATGATCGACCTCGGCGATTGGAAGGAGCCGCTCGCTCCCCTCTTCGCGGATGAGCGCTATCAGAAGATCCGCGAATTTTTGAAGTACGAGTATTCGCACTATGTCGTCTACCCCGATATGTACGACCTTTTCAACTGCTTCCGCTTCACGCCCTTTGCAAACGTTAAAGCGGTGCTGCTGGGGCAGGACCCCTACCACGAGCCCGGGCAGGCACACGGGCTGTGCTTTTCGGTGAAGGAGGGCGTCAAAAAACCGCCGTCGCTCGAAAATATCTTCAAGGAGCTCAAGAGCGATCTGGGATACGACGCGCCCAAGTCGGGCGATCTCACCAGGTGGGCGCACGAGGGCGTGCTCCTCATGAACACGGCGCTCACCGTGCGCGAACATCAGGCGAACTCCCACGCAAACTGCGGCTGGAGCTGGTTCACGGACAGCGTCATCCAAATTTTGAGCAAGGAGAAGGAACATCTCGTCTTTCTCCTTTGGGGCGGCAACGCCCGCCGCAAGAAGGCGCTCATCGATACGAAGAAGCACCTCGTCCTCGAATGCGCGCACCCCTCGCCCCTCTCCGCCTACAACGGCTTTTTCGGATGCAAACATTTTTCCAAGACCAACGCCTATCTCGAATCGCACGCCATCCCCCCCATCGATTGGGATCTGAGCAGTTAATTTGAACGCCCCCTTGCCTCCCGCGTCGGAGCAGGGTAAGTTTCGTCGCCCCTCTTTCATCGGGGCAGGACTCCGATGCCCGCTCCTCCTCTTCCCACAAATCTTTTGCTAACGCAAAATCTTTGCGGGAACCCTAAATGGGAGGTGGCAGCCCGCAGGGCTGACGAAGGGAGTCTCCTCATTATAGCCTCCCCTGCGCAAGGGGTGAGCAAGTGCTTTCTTGGCAAAGCCCCGGTGGGGCTTTGCCCACTTGCGAACTTGGAAACGGCGCATTGTACGTGCCGTTTCCTGACCGAGCGCGGGCACTACCGCGCGAGACGGTGGCTTGCCGTAGGCAAGTCGGAGGGGTTGTTGAAGTCAAAGGTACAGCGAAAAAAGTCTCCTCCCTATAGCCGTCCCCGGGTCCCCAAAAAAAGACGAAGTATTATTTTGGGTTGGTTTGAGGGGCGAGCAAATGCTTTCTTGATTTATAAAATTCCTTATTGTAGGCGCCTCCTTGGGGGAGCTGTCCTGTTGTCCGGCGAACGTCGGCAACAGGACTGAGGGAGTAAAAGCCCGCCCCGTAAAAAAGACGCGGCCCCTCACTCATCTCTTCGACAACTTGATATAAGCCGGTGTATCCTTGGGGCTGTTATGAAGTTGAGCGCCGAAGCGCCCGCCGCAAATTGCGGCGGGCGCTTCGGCATCAAGAAACGCGGCGGCGGGGCGCGGAACACCCGCGCCCCGCCGCCGCACCCAAAAATCTCCCAAAGCAAAAAGAGCACGGAAAAACCGTGCTCTTTGCGATTTACTCTGAATTAGAGGATCTTGGAGACGACGCCGGAACCGACCGTTCTGCCACCCTCACGGATAGCGAAACGAAG
>CALVTT010000080.1 GCA_944363045.1 uncultured Clostridia bacterium
GTTCTCTGCCCTCCCTGTGTAAGGGAGGGTGCCGAGCGAAGTGAGGCGGGAGGGTTGTAAAGGTCTGTTTTATGCTTGCACAACAACCCCTTCGTCAGGCTCGTCCCTCGCCTGCCACCTCCCCAACCCCACCCCAAAAAATACTGCGTCTTTTTTTGGGGACCCCGTGGAGGCTAAAATAAGGAAAAGCCTCTCCGGAGGGAGAGGCCGTAAAGCTATTTCGTTTTGGTTTCTCTGCCGTTGGGGAGCGGGAAGTCCACCCAGAAGCAGCTGCCCTTCCCCACTTCCGACTTCACGCCGAAGCGGATGCCGTACTTTACGAGGATGCTCTTGACGATGGAGAGCCCCAGACCCGTGCCGCGCTTCAAACGCTTGTGCGCCTCGGTGGAGCGATAGTAGCGATCCCAAATGGTGTCGAGCTCCTCTTTGGGGATGCCCTTGCCCGTATCGATGACTTCGAAGTGCGAGCAGTCTTTGCCCGCCTTCAAACGCACCAAAATGCTCTTATCCGCGCCCGTGTAGCTGATGGCGTTGCCGATGAGGTTATAGAGGACCTGCTCCACCCTGCCGCGCGCCGCGAAGGTGTAAAGATCGTCGTCGATGTCGGTGTGGATGGTATAGCCTTCCGTTTCGACGTAGAAATCGAAGCGGTTCGTGACGGCGTAGACGTCCTCCGAGAGGTTGAAGACGGAAAATTCTTCCTTCTCGATGCCCGCCTGCAATTTGGAAAGATCGAGCACGTCCCCCACGAGGGCGGCGAGGCGGTCGGCTTCGTCGATGATGACTTGCGCGTGCTTATCGCGCTTTGTCTTGTCGTCGCCCGAAATTTCGCGGATCATGGAGGCGTACGCCTTGATCATGGTGAGCGGCGTCTTGAAATCGTGCGAGACGTTGGCGATGAGCTCCTTCTGCATCTTGTCCGCTTTGGAAATTTCCGCGCTCGCATGGCTCAGCGATTCGGAGAGCTCCTTGACTTCGAGGCAGGCGTATGTTTCGCTTTCGAAGTTGACTTCGTAGTTGCCGCGGGCGAGCTCCTTCGCCTTTTCGGCGACCTCGCTGATGGGCTTGGTGATGACCATGGAGACGAGCCCGCTGACGACGAACGCAAGCGCCACCGCAAAGAGGCCCGTGATGAGGGAGAGCCAGCCCATCTCGTTCATCACGCGCGTGACGTGCTCGGTGGAGCTGCTCAGATACAGGTACCACTCCCCGCCCGCAAGCGAGATACGCCTTGCATGGGCATAACTGCCGTCGCCCGTATCGTAAGGAGACACAAGATCGCCCTCGCCGAGACGGGAGCGCACTTCTTCGTAGATGGCGGCGTATTCCTCCTGCTCTTCCACGGGGTACTCGGGGAAAACGAACCTGCCGTCCGCCGTAAAGAGATAGACGCTGACGTTATAGCGGTTGGCAATGGCAAGCAGCCGCCGCGAAAGATCGGTATCGGGATCGAAGAAGCCGGGATCGAGAGCGCCGAAATCGATAGCGTAGCGCACGATCTCGTCGCCCGCATCGCGCAAAGAGCGCTCCGTCTGATCGCGGTACTGATACTTGATCTGCACGTTCTGCACGACGGCGAAAAAGGCGATGACGACGATGGTGAACACGGAAAAACTCACCCAAAGGATGAGATTGAGGTTGAAGCTCCTGGGCTGAAATTTTTTATGCGGCTTTCGCGTTTTTTGCGCCGAAAAAGCGGGCATGGTTACGCCTCGAATTTATATCCCAATCCCCGCAGGGTGACGATGAATTTGCGGTATTCTTTGAGGTTGCCGCGCAACATCTTGACGTGGGTGTCGACCGTGCGGTCGTCGCCGTAAAAATCGTACCCCCACACCTGGTTCAAAAGCCGCTCGCGCGTGAGCGCCACGCCGCGGTTTTCCACGAAGTAAAAGAGAAGTTCATATTCTTTGGGCGTGAGTTCGGCGCGCTCGCCGTCCACATAGACGTTGCGCCCCACCATGTCTATTTTGAGCCCTTCGAATTCATAAACGTCGCGCTTGGGTGCGGCGGCGCCCTGCGAACGGTTGATGACCGCATGGATGCGCGCCATCACTTCCTTGGGGGAGAAGGGCTTCGTCACATAGTCGTCGGAGCCGATCTCAAAGCCGAAGAGCTTATCGTACTCCTCGCCGCGCGCCGAGAGCATGATGACGGGGGTATTCTTGAACTTTCTGATCTCCTTGACGGCAGAAAAACCGTCGAGCTTGGGCATCATGACGTCCATCAGAATGATGTCGTAATCGTTTTCGCGCGCTTTTTTGACCGCTTCCATGCCGTCCTGCGCTTCGTCCGCTTCGCCGCCTTCGAATTCGATGTACTCCCGAAGCACTGCGCGGATCATCTCCTCGTCGTCTACGATCAAAACTTTCATCTTCTGCCTCCTCTCGCTGCGTTTCCCTTATTTTATACCCGCGTGATAAAGAGAACTTCATCGCAGGGTGAATTTTTCGTGAAATGTTCACATATTGGACGTTGTTTTTTGTTATTATAGCATATCCTGCGGCGATTGGCAAGGGGCGAGAACAAAATTTTATCGAACATTTGTTTGACAAAAGGCAGGCGGCGTGCTATAATGAAGGCATGATCTCGGAGGAAAAGCTGAAAATTCTGACGGAGAGCGCAAAGTACGACGTTTCGTGCTCCTCTTCGGGAAGCGGCAGAAAGAACGGCGGCGGCATGGGAAACGCGGCGCCCGCGGGGTGCTGCCATTCCTTCACGCCCGACGGGAGATGCATCTCGCTGTTGAAAATTTTGCTCTCCAACCGCTGCATCTATTCCTGCCGCTACTGCCCCAACCGCGCGGACGTCGACGTGCCGCGCGCTTCGGCGACGCCCGAAGAGATCGCCGAGCTGACCCTCGACTTTTACAAGCGCAACTATATCGAAGGGCTGTTCCTCTCCTCCGCCGTGGAAAAGACGCCAGACTTTACGATGGAGCGGCTGCTTGCCGCGGTGAAGCTGCTGCGCACCAAGTACCGCTTTCACGGATATATCCACTTAAAAGGCATCCCGCGGGCGGATGCGGGGCTCGTTTCGGAGGCCGCGAAATACGCCGACCGCATGAGCTATAATCTGGAGCTCCCCACCGAGGCGAGTTTGAAACTTTTGGCGCCGCAGAAATCGACGGAGAGTTTGCTCTCCCCCATGCGGCAGCTCGTGAAGGAGAAGGCGGAGTTCAAAGAAGAACACAAGAAGGGGCATTTTTTGCCCGCGGGGCAGACGACGCAGCTCATCGTGGGCGCGAGCCCCGAGCCCGACAGCCGCATCGTGCGGCTTTCCGAGGCGCTCTATCAAAAGATGGGGCTCAAACGCGTGTACTATTCTTCCTATGTGCCCGTCGTGCAGGACAGTCTGCTGCCGACGCTCCCCGTGGGACAGCTGCGGGAGCACCGCCTCTATCAGGCGGACTGGCTGCTCCGCTTTTACGGCTTTACGGCGGAGGAGATCGCGCCCGAGGGGGAAAACCTGCCCCTCGAATACGACCCGAAGTGCGCGTGGGCGCTGAGGAACCCGCAGTGTTTCCCCGTGGAAGTGAATACCGCGCCCCTCGAGATGCTGCTGCGGGTGCCGGGCATCGGCGGCAGAGGGGCGTATAAGATCACCGAGGCAAGGCGGTATGCGGCGCTCGATTTTAGCGACCTGAAGCGGATGCGCATCGTTTTAAAACGGGCGAAGCACTTCATCACCTGCAAGGGAAAGTATTTGGGCGCCAAGGATGAGCGCGCCGTGAAGGGACTGCTCGCGCTGGGCGCAAGGCAGGACGAGGCGCGGCAGCTGAGTTTGTTCGACGAGCCCGAACGCTGGGGCTCGGGCGGCGCGGGCGCGGCGGGCATGTTGAGCGGCGCGGGCGAAGGGCGGACGCTCTCCCCTGCCGTGCAGCTTTTGGGCACGCGGGAGACGGCGCTTGCCGCGCTGACGGGAGAACTGTGAGGCTATGATCTATCTGACAGAGGAAACGAGGGACGGGGTTTTGACGGCGCTGCTTGCCGCGTGGGGCGACGAAGAAGCCCTGCTCCTGCCCAAAGACGAGCGCCCGTTGGGGCCGTGCGTGGAAGTTGTGCCCGACCCGCAAAAGGCACAAAGAGCGCTCTGCCGCTTTCAAGAGCTCGACGGCGGGTGCGTGCGCGAGATCGACCGTCTTCTGCGCTGCGGGGACGAGGGGCACATGCAGACCGCCTTCCGCTATCTGCTGCTCATTGCAAAGCGGGGCGGGCCTGTGCGCGGGATGCTCTCTCACCCCGATGTACTCAAAGCGGAACAGGCGCTAAGGCGCGTTGCTCACGAGATCGACCGCATGAAGGGGTTCGTGCG
>CALVTT010000081.1 GCA_944363045.1 uncultured Clostridia bacterium
TCCATGCACTTCTTTGTTTCTAAAATTTCTTAGAAAAACTTCTTACTTTTTACTTGACTTTTATTTGCAGGTCTTTACGCCTTCTTTTCGCTTTCAGTATAAGGATAAATGGGCGAAAAGTCAACCACCGCAGTTAGAAGGTTATCGAATATAGGTAGAATGTCGGCAAGAGGCACGGGCGCAGGCGTTCGCGGGCGCTATTTGGCGGCGCGGCGGCGAAGAACAGTGCCGACGGCGGCATAGACGGCGGCAGCGAGGCCGGCAAGCGCAAACACGCAGCCCGCAGTCATTCCCAAGATGAGCGCAGAGGCGTGGGCATACTCGGGTCTTGCAAAGAGCGAAAAGAAGACAAAACAGCACACGCCGAGCGCCGCAAGCACGATGCCCACCAACAGCGTAAGGCGGAAGCGGGAGAGCGTTTCCCGCTCCCCGGGCGCGGCGCGGATGACAAGAAACTGCGTATAACAGAGGTAGAGGATGCAGCAAAGTGCGACCGCCACGGCAAAGATCATCATGCAGGAAGCGGCATAGATGACGGCGGTACGGTGGGCGACCTCCTCCGTATAGACCGCCGAAAAGAGATAGAGCGCGGCAAAGCAGACGGCCGCCACCGCTGCGGCGATGAGTAGGATGCGCGTCCGCGCCCAATCTTTATGCTCGCCGCGCAGGGGAGCGTCGTCGGCAGAGTGCGCCTGCTCCGTCTTTGCCGTCTCCCCTTCCGTGCCTGCCGAGCGTTCCCCGCGCAGGAGCTCGTCGACGGTGACGCCGAAGATGCCTGCAAGGGGCACGAGCTGTGCCGTCTCGGGGAAGGTCTCGCCCGTTTCCCACTTGCTCACCGCGCGGTTGGTGACGAGCAGCTTATCGGCAAGTTCCTGCTGCGTCATGCCCTTCTCTTTGCGGAGCTCGTATAAAAAGTTGCCAAATTCGTTCAAAAGAGTTCACCTCGCTTGTGTTTGATGCCTCTATATTACTCCCCGCAGGCGGCGCTGTCAATGACCGGGGTTAGAATGTTCTCAACTTGGCGTGGAATGCACTCCCTTTCTGCGAGATTTTTCCTCTACTCTGCGCAGAACGGGCAGTTTGAGCGCATCTTTCCCCGTCTCCCCCGCCTCTTTCCCGCCCCCTTGCGGGAAATTGCAGAAATTCAGCATAAAACTCTTGACAAGGGGCGGGGCGTTATGGTATGATACTTTCATAGGAGGATACAAGCATAGTGGACGGCAGCGAAAGCAGCGTGCCGCGACGATCGCGGAACTTCATATCGCTTTTTCAGAACATAACTTGCCTTGCAACGGTGCGGGAGCGGGTTATGTTTTTTGTGTTGTAAAAAAACGGAAGAGCAATCTACTCCCACTTTTCCGCTTCCACCCACGGGGCAGACAGAGCGCCCCTATGCGAAACTCACCATGAATCCCGGCGACATAGCCATATCCCTCATCTTACAGGTCGTACTCATCGCCCTCAACGCCATCTTCGCCTGTGCGGAGATCGCAGTCGTCTCCGCCAACAAGACCAAGATGGAAAAGCTCGCGGACGACGGCAACCGCAGAGCAAAGCGCATCGTCAAGCTCACTTCCAACCCCTCGCGCTTTCTCTCCACCATCCAGGTGGCGATCACCCTCGCCTCCCTCCTCGGCAGCGCCTTCGCGGCGGACAACTTTGCAGAGCCCATTGCCGAGGCGCTCGTCGGAGCGGGGCTTGCCATCAAGTTCGAAGTGCTCGAGACCATCTGCCTCATCCTCATCACGCTCGTCCTTTCCTACTTTTCCATCGTCTTCGGCGAGCTCGTGCCCAAGCGCATCGCCATGCGCAACCCCGAGAAGGTCTCGATGGGCCTTGCGGGGCTCCTGCGCTTCGTTTCGGTGCTGTTTGCACCCCTCGTGTGGCTTTTGACCGTCTCCTCCAACGGCATTCTGCGGCTCTTTGGCATCAAGCCCGAGGATGAAGGCGAGGACGTCACCGAGGAGGAGATCATGCTGATGGCGGAAGCGGGCAGCGAGAAGGGCTCCATCGACGAGAAAGAAAGCGAGTTCATCCAGAACATCTTCGAGTTCAAGGAGAACGACGTCGGCGAAGTGTGCACGCACCGGAAGGACGTCGATTTCCTCTTCGAGCGCGACGATCCCTCCGTCTGGGAGGAGACCATCAAAAAGAGCTATCATACCTTTTACCCCGTCTGCGGCAAGGACATCGACGACGTAAAGGGCGTGCTCAACACGAAAATTTACTTCCGCCTTGACGATAAATCGCCCGAGAACGTCAGAAAACAGGCCATCGTCTCCCCCATGTTCATCTCCGAGACCATGCAGGCGGACGATTTGTTCTACCGCATGAAGACGACGCGCGAATACTTCGCCGTCGTGCTCGACGAATACGGCGGCATAAACGGCATCATCACGCTGCACGATCTCATCGAGCTCCTCGTCGGCGACCTCAACGAAAAGGGAGAGCAGTCCAAGTACGAGATCATCCCCCTCGGCGAAAACGAGTGGGAGATCAACGGTCTGGCGCCCTTCGACGAAGTGATCGAGGCGATAGGGCTGAAGCTCCCCGAGGACGAGGAGGAGGACTACGACTACGAGACGTTCGGCGGCTATGTGTGCGAGATGCTGGGCGAAGTGCCCGACGACGGCACGACCGCCGAGTGCGAGGACGAGTATGTGAAGGTGGAAGTGCTGCGCGTCGCCGAGCACCGCATCGAGAAGATGCGCGTCTTCAAGAAGGAACAGCCCAAAGACGAGGAGGACGACGAGGGCAAAAAGCCCAAAAAGAAGCGCGACGAAGAGGACGAGGAAGACGGAAACGACGGCAAAAAGTCCGCCAAAACGGAGGAAAAGCCCGCCAAGACGGACAGCGCCAAGACTTCCAAGAACGCGGAAAAATAAAGCGGAAAATGCAGAAGCCGCCGCGCGCCCGATGGGCGCGCGGCGGCGTATTTTGTTTACGGCTCAAAGTTTTGTCGAGAGATGAATGCCTTACAAAAAACTTTTAGACTGCTTGCCCGCAATGTGCTCGGGCGTAAATTCCAGCACGGCGAGGGCGGGCTGCCAGCGGGCGATGACGCGGCTGCGCTCCTCCAAAGAAAGCTGCGGCGAAAAGCGCAAGGAGAAGGCTTCGATGGCTTTCAGCTTCTCCTCCTCCCCCAAGATGCGCATCCTGCCGAAGGCAATGACGCTGCGATAGTGCGTCGAATGCTCCTCGGGCAGCACCTTCGCGCAATCGATGACGGTGAGGCTCGCCTTCGGGTCGCGGCGCACGGCGTCCATCTTGTGACCCTCCACGGCGCAGTGGATATAGATCTTGCCGTCCGTATAGCAATAGTTGACGGGCACGGCATAGGGATAGCCGTCATCCCCCGCGAGGGCGAGAACGCACGTCTCTCCCCTCTTTAAGATGTCCTCGCACTCCTCTTGCGGCAGCGCCTGCCTGTTTCTTCTCAAAGGGCGGAACATGGGCACCTCTCAGCGGACGAAGTTGGTGCGCGCGCCCTTCTCCTGCGCGGGGAAGCCCTCGCCAAGGTTTTTGAGCATCCACGCCATGTTGTGCCCCAGATTGCGCATGGTCTGGATGCCCTCCTTATCTTCGAGGACATTTTCGGGCTTGCTGCCGTGCACCATGTTCCAATAGGAGGAGCCGACGACGGGCATGGAGGCGATGGTGAAGTACTTGTTGAGGACGTCTAAGGAAGCCGTCGTGCCCGCGCGGCGCGCCGAAACGACCGCCGCCCCCGGTTTGCCCGCAAAGGGGCTGCCCTTGCTGTTGCGGCTGCCCGCATAGAAGGCGCGGTCCAAGAAGGAGAGGATGCGGCCGCTGGGGTGGGCATAGTAGACGGGCGAGCCGAAGACAAAGCCGTCCGCCCCGCGCGCCTTCTCTAAAAATTCGTTGACCATATCGTCGTCGAAGACGCAGCCCTTGTCCGAGCACTTAAGACAGCCGATGCAGTCGCGCATGGGCCCTGCGCCGAGCCCGAAAATTTCGTACTCGATGCCCTCCTCGTTGAGCGCTTTCCCTACTTCGTTAAGCGCCGTGAAGGTACACCCCGCAGCTCTTGCGCTGCCGTTTACCATGAGAACTTTCATATGTTTCCTCCCGGATGATATCACTATGTATATAAACAAAATGCCGCCCCGTTGAAACGAGGCGGGCATTTTCAGCTGAAAAAAGATGATCTTTCCCGCCGCGTCGGGGCTTCCCGCCTTTCTCTTGCCTCCCGCGTCGGAGCGCGACGCCTTTTGCGGGCATCCGCTAAAAAGCGAATGCCACGCTTGAAACGTCGGCT
>CALVTT010000082.1 GCA_944363045.1 uncultured Clostridia bacterium
AGGGGATAGCGGGAAACCTGCTTTTACAACCCTCCCGCCTCGCTTCGCTCGGCACCCTCCCTTACACAGGGAGGGCTGGGGAATAGGTGTCTTGCTCCGAGAGGGCGCTTAAAATGAGGAGAACTCCTTCCGCCGCGCGCCCGCAAAGCAGGCGCGCGGCACCTCCCCTTTCAGGGCTCCCGCAAAGATTTTGCGAAGCAAAAGATTTGTGGGAAAAGGGCGAGAAAGCGCTTTCTTGGCAAAGCCACGGTGTGGCTTTGACCGCTTTCGAGCTTGGAAATGGCACATGGGGTGTGCCATTTCCCGACCGAGCGCGGGCACTACCGCGCGAGAAAAGTAGGCACAAAAAGCGCAGCGGTTGCCGTAAGGCGAGCGCTCGCATATGCGCCTTACGGCGACGCGGGAGGCAAGGGGATGATGGGTCAGTTTTTGAAGTGGCGCATATCGGTGACGAGGAGAGCGATGCCGCGCTCGTTGCAGGCGGAGACGATCTCCTCCGATGCCTCGCCCGACTGGATGATCGCCGTAATGCCCGCGTCTGCCGCGTGCTCTATGCTTTCCACCGCGACGATCGCCGCCTCCGATGCCATCACGCAGCCTTCGCAGCTGCCCGCAAGAGAAATGGCGATATCCACCGCCTTTTCCCGCAGCGTCTGGCCCGTGCCGATGCCGCGCGTGACGTCCCTTTCGCCGATGACGACGGCGCTCGAGCGGGCGTGCTTGACGACGCGGTAATTAAATTCCAGCGCTTCGCGCTCCGCCTCGGTGGGCTCGCGCTCGCTGACGCAGGTGACGGTGCGGTAGAGCTCGGTATCGTACGACTGCACCAGAAGTCCGCCGTACACCTTCTTCATGTCGAAGGTAGAGAACTGCACTTTGGAGCGGATATCGGGCATTTCGAGAAGGATGAGCTCCTTGCGGAAGCGCAGAAAGTCCATCGCCTCGGGCGTAAAGCCGACGGCGACGACGAGCTCGCACTCCACGGAGCGCAGCTTTTCGGCGAGGCGGGCGTCTACGATGCCGTTGATGGCGAGGATGCAGCCCTTCATGTAGTGGGGATCGGTCTCATACGCCTTGATGAATGCCTCGTAGGCGTTCTCCCCCGTGCCGACCGAGGAGACGGCACAGTGCTTGACGGAGACAGCCGCGGGCGCGTCGAACTCCTTGACGAGCTCTAATGCCGTGTTGGCGTCGTTGATGTTGTTGTACGTCGTAGTGGAGCCTGCGAGCTGGCGGGCGCGGGCAAGCGAGCCTTCCTTCAAGAAGGGTTCGTGATAGACGGCGGCGCGCTGGTGCGGGTTTTCGCCGTAGCGCATATCGTGCGTCTTTTCGTAGGTCACGGTATACATCTTGGGGAAGGGAATGGCGAGCTCGTGCGAGAGATATTGGGCGACGAGGGCGTCATAGCTTGCCGTATAGGAGAATGCCTTGTACATGAAGTAGCGGCGCTCGTCCTCGGGGATGGCGCCCGCCGCGAGGTCGCAGAGGACGCGTTCGTAGTCGTCGGGATCGCACACGACGACCGTGTGGAGATAGTTCTTTGCCGCCGCATTCAAAAGCGCCACGCCGTTGCTGTCGATATGAGAGGCTGCCTCGGAGAAGTCGACGCCCGCCTCCATGTCCTCCACGAAGGGATAGCAGTTGACGACGACGAGCTCAATGGGATAGACGTCCTTATCGCCGAGCTCCGCAAGCTGTTCCTCCGTCAATTCATTGGCGATGATGCCCGTGTAGATGGAGGGGTGCAGCGCGCGCACTTTGCCGCCGAGGGGTTCGGGATAGCCCGTCAGTTCATGCGCGGAGATGGCCTTGACGCCCGCCTCCGTCAGCGTCCTGCACGTCCCTTCCGTCGCTACGATCTCATAGCCGTACTCGATGAGATACTGGCAAAATTCGACGATCCGATCCTTGTTGTAGACACTCACATACGCTCTCTTCTTGCTGTTCATATCCTTGATCCTGTTATATTTTTCTTCCTCCCGCACAGACTGCTTGTAATATGCGCGGGACGATCTTTTTCTATGTGCTCATCACCGTCTATATCCTTGCGGTGAATTTTTATGCCTTCCGCCTCGTCAAAGGGCAGGCGGACGGCGGTGAAGAGGGTGACGAATTGCGGCGCGAGGACGTGCGCCTGCTGCTCGCGGCTGCCCTCGGCGGAGCGGCGGCAGTGTTTGTCACCATGCTGGTGCTCAGATTCCGCTTGAAGAATGCGCTCCTCATGATCGCCCTCCCCCTTCTCGCCGTTATCAACGGATACTGTTTCTTCTTGGGGTACCGCGGCATTGCAGGGCTCCTCATTTAGGAGGGGAAGACGGGCAGGCGCGCTGACCGCAGGCGCCGGGATGCGGGGTCAGGGGTCAGGGCGCGCGGGCTCGAGCGCAGAGGCGAGCGCGGGGTCAGGGCTCGGGGCGGAAGTTTTCTTCGAGCCACTTGGCAACGCCGTCTTCCTCGCAGTAGCCGATGACGCCCGTCGCCTTCTCTTTCAGCCATTCGTCGGCGTTTTTGACGGCGTACTTTTCGTCGCAGACGTCGAACATATCGGAGTCGTTGGAGGTATCGCCGAAGCAGACGACCTTATCGCATTTGAGATAATCTTTGAGGAACAGCACGCCCTTTGCCTTGTTGGCACCCTTCGTGGAGATCTCCATCCAAAAGTCGTTCTGGTACATCTCCTGATGATAGATGCAGACGAAGCGTTGATCGTACTTCAAGGCGTTCCATGCCTCGCCGATCTGATCGCCGGGGCCGATGCATTTGAAATAAAAGACGTAGCCGTCTAAAAGGTCGTCGTCGGTGTGTACGGGGATAAGGCGGTTATCCCCTACCCTGCGCGAAAGATAACGGTTCATGCCCTCGGTCGCGCGTTCGGGCATCCATTTGATGTGCTCGCGCTCGCGCGTCGCCCCGTAGATGAAGGGACAGATGCCGAAGGAGCGCAGCACTTGCAGCACATAGCGCTTATCCGCCTCTTCAAAGAAGGAGGCATAGAGGGGGGTATCGGTCGTTCGGTCATAGATGAGGCCGCCGTTATAGAGGACGGCGGGTATATTGAGTTTGAGGCCTTGCGTCGCCCGCTCGGCACTCAACGTGGAGCGCGCGGTGGCGTAGGTAAATAAAAGGCCGCGATCGACGAGGGAATTGAGCTTTGCGAGGCTGTACTCGGAGATTCGCTCCTCTTTGGTAAGCAGGGTCCCGTCGAGATCGGTCACATATAATGTCTTCATGATTTCCTTGTGGTCGGACACTAAGTTCGCATTTTTAAGTTGCACGGAGAGGGATATTCCTTTCCTCTTTATATTATAACACAAGCGCGCTGTAAAGTTGAGCTTTCCTTGAAAGACTGTTTGCGGCATTGGCAAAATGAACGCAATTCACAGGAATTGCAAGATGAGAGCGAAAAGCAGGGAGATCATGACGCGGGATGCGGGGAAGATGTGCGGGGCGGGATGTTCGTTGAGGGGCGGTTTGTTGAAAGATAAACTGCCGCCGACCCATGCGGCGGAGGGCAAAATGAGGAGATCACTCCCTCCGTCACGACACCGAAGCAAGCTTCGGATGCCGTGCCACCTCCCCCGAGGAGGAGGTCACAATGTGGTGAGCGCAGCAATTAGGCGGGCGGGGGCATTTTCAGGGATTACTTCGCCCCTTTGGGGCTCGTGCCATTGCTGCGCAATGGAGGCGGGTGAAAAATAACTCCTTCCGTCTCGCTGCGCTCGACACCTCCCTCGGAGAGGGAGACAAGGGAAAGAGGAATGCGGATGCACTTTCAGGGACTACTTCGTCGCTGCGCTCCTCGTGCCATTGCTGCGCAATGGGGCGAACCGACATCCGAGAGATGCAGTTCGCTTTCCCCTCCCCTATCGTTCGGATGTGGTCCTGCCCCCCTGAAAGGGCAGCAAAGAAAAATGAGATGCAAAATTGCATCTCATTTTTCTTGGTGCACTTTCAGGGACTCGAACCCTGGGCCCATTGATTAAGAGTCAATTGCTCTACCAACTGAGCTAA
>CALVTT010000083.1 GCA_944363045.1 uncultured Clostridia bacterium
GCGATCGGCGATATGGTCAAAGTGCAGATCATCAAGATCGGCGAGAAGGGCATCGACTTCAAGCTGCTCGAAAAGCTTTCTTAAATTTCAAGCAAAACAAAGGCGCCCCGCACCTAAGCGGAGCGCTTTTGCTTGGCGCCGAAAACTGCCGGGAGCGAATTTACTCCCTCAGTCACGGCGTCGGCTTGCAGCCGAACACCGCGACAGCTCCCCCAAACCCACCCCAAAAAAATACTTCGTCTTTTTTTGGGGGCCCCGGGGGAGGCGCTTAAAATGAGGTGGCTCCTTCCGTCACGGCTGCCCGTACGGCGAGCACCTTACGCGCAGATCATCGCCTTCCACATGCGCTCGAAGCCTTCCTCCATGCCGAGGGCATGCGAAACGAGCTCTCTTACTTCTCTATCCATGCCGTCGGGGCAGTCGGAAAGGCTGCTTTTGAGGCTCGTGATGCCCACGACGGTGCCCTTCGTCATCATCTCGGCAATGTGCGCGCGCGAATCGTCTTTCATCGTATTCAGCTTGATGCTGCTCCACATCATCGCCTTCTTGAAGGGGCCGGGTTCTTTGAGGCAAATGCCCTTCTCGCGGGCGAGGGCGGCGGCGCGCGAAACGAGTTTTTCGTATTCGCCGTATTCGCGTTCGAGCTCCGCTTTCGTTGCCTCGTCGGCGGCGGGGAGGATATCTTCGATGGACTGCATGGCGAGCACGCCGTTGCGGTAAAGTTCCGCCAAAATTTCTTCGCTCTTCTTTTCCATACGGGAAGTATGCGCAAATGCGCCAAAAAATATCCGAAAGACGGAAAAACCGCTTGACAAACGCGGGCGGGTATGATAAAGTACTCTCTGAGCCGCTAAGGTCGGGCAGCAAAGTGCCGAGGGATCGGCCGCCTTGCATCTTGCGAGACTGGAAAGAGGAGGTAAACAACAGTGTACGCGATCATCGAAAACGGCAACAAGCAGTATAAGGTCTCCGAAGGCGACGTCGTCAGAGTGGAAAAGCTCAAGGCAGAGGTCGGCGAGGAAGTTTCCTTCAACGTGCTCATGGTGGCGGATGAGAACGGCGTCAAGGTCGGCAGCGACGTCAAAAACGCCAAGGTCACCGCTAAGGTCGAAGCGCAGGACAAGTACCGCAAGATCATTGTCTTCAAGTATAAGTCCAAGAAGAACGAGCGCAAGAAGCAGGGCCACCGTCAGCCCTTCACCGCAGTCAAGATCGAAGCGATCTCCCTTTGACTGCACGGGGCACCCCAAGCGCGGGGAACGCCCGAATATCAATGAAAAGGAGAAATAATCATGATCTTTATCAGTTTATTCGCTCATAAAAAGGGTACCGGTTCCTCCCACAACGGCCGCGACAGCAACGCGAAGCGCCTCGGCGTCAAGCGTCAGGACGGTCAGGCCGTGCTCGCGGGCAGCATCCTTGTGCGCCAGCGCGGGACGAAGATCCACCCCGGCAACAATGTCGGCATCGGCGGCGACGATACCCTCTTCGCCCTCAAAGACGGCGTTGTCAAGTACGAGCGTCTCGGCAAAGACAGAAAGCAGGTCAGCATCTACTAAGAAAGTTTAGCTCCGCAAAAGCGGAGCTTTTTTTGTGCTCAAAAGGAGCCGCCGCGCGCTCTTGACTCCTTCCGCCCCTGCGGGGTACCTTCTCGCGCGGTAGAGCCCGCGCTCGGTCAGGAAATGCCCCGAACAATGGGGCATTTCCAAGTTCGCAAGTGGTCAAAGCCACACCGTGGCTTTGACAAGAATGCACTTGCTCACCCCTCAAAGAGGGAGGCAAGGAGATCCGCGCTGTCTATTCTTGGCTCCCTCCGAGAGGGAGCTGTCGAGCGTAGCGAGACTGAAGGAGTTATGTGCGCGGCGGAAGGGCGGCATTTGGGCGCGACGGCAAAAAAGCCGCCCTCCCCAAGAGGTGAAGGGGAGGACGGTGCGGAGCGCGGGAGCAGGAGCAACTCCCGCGCGGGTGCCGTCAGCCGATGCCGATAAATTCGAGATTGTCGATGAAGTAGGTGAGGTCGAAAGAATCGCTAGAAAAGGGCATGCGGGTAGAATTATCTGCCTCGAAGCGGATATCCCACAGATAGCCGCCGTAGGAGAAAATGATGTGCTGCAAGTATTGCGCGAATTGGCTTGTGTAGTGCATCAGAAGATAGCCGCGGTATTCTCCGTGCTCAAACGGTTTCACATACCGATCGGTATATACGGGGAAGCCATCGTTATCGACGGCGCTGAGGGCGTCCTTCTCCACGGCGGCGCCCCAGATACTCTCTTCTGTCATCAGGAGCCGCATATCGTTGGTGAGGAGGATCTTGCTTTCCGACGACCACGGCGTCACGCTCTCAAAGTCGTAGTTGAAACAGAAGTAGGCAAATTCGAGCGGATCGTAAAGTTCGGGGTGTTCTTGCAGATATTCGTAGAGGGCGGGCGTCTTGGCGCGGACCACGATCTTTTCAACATCGATCGTGCTCGTTGTAAAGGTGACGCGGCCTTGAAATGTTCCGGAAAGGCCCGCTTCTGCGTTCAACCCGTAAGAGAAGGTGAAGGGGCTTTCCTGTTGAAAGGCAAGCCGATTGCTGTGGCGGAATTTGATTTGAATGTCCGTGTTGTCCTCTCCGTAGATATAGGGCGTGGCAGTCTTTTGCTCTGTCCAGTCGATAAAGTAATGCTCTGCGGGTTGGGTGTAGCCAAGGCTTGAGAAATAGGCGTTATAATCGGGCAGGGCATAGTTTGTTTCGATGTGAGTGTTGCGGCGGATGCCTTCGTATTCCCGCCATCCGTTAAACTCCAAGAGCCGTTCTTTGCGGGCGTATTCGGCGGGGATGAAGTAACAGCAGAACACGATGACGCAGCACAGCAGAGCGGAGACGGCTCCGACGACGGCCGCCCGTATCTTGAACTTGCGGCTCACCCTGCGGATGCTCGCCGCCTGCTTTCGGTCGTTCGTCTGTTGTTCGTCGGCTTTCAGGGCGGCAAGCGCCCTTTCTTCGGGCACGGGGGCTTTGAGCTTTTCCGCTTCCTCGGCGCAGGAAGGGCAGCCCTTCAAATGCCGTTCCACAAGGGCGCGGCTGTCTTCCGAAAGCGCGCCGTCCACATAGAGGGGAAGCAGGTCTTTTACTAAATTGCATTTATTCATGGCGCGATTCCTCCATTTTTTCGATGATCTTCAATCGGGCGCGGTGGTACGCGACGCGCGCCCAGCTTTCGCTCTTTTGATAAATTTTGGCGATCTCCCCGTATTCCGCTCCGCCGACGGTGCGGAGGAGGAACACGCCGCGGTAGGGTTCCTCCAAGGCGTTCATGGAAAGAAGGATCTCCTTGACGTCCTCTTTGTCGCTGTTTAAAAAGAGCTCTTCGGGCGGCTCGGGCAAAGGCGGCGGCCGTTTGCGCTTTTTCTCCTGCGTTAAAAAGAGATTGCGCGCGATGGAGCACAGCCACGTTCCCACTTTGCAGTCGCCGCGGAATTTGTCTGCATGGCGGATGGCGCGGTACATTGTCTCGGCGGCGAGGTCCTCGGCGTCGGCGCGGTTGCGCGTCAGCGTCACGCAGTACGCATACAGCCCTTTGTAGTGGGCGTTGTAGAATTCTTCCAGGTCCTTCATCGGCGTTCCTTTCGGGTGTCTTCATAAATGAGACTCCCCATACCGCGTTTTGTTACAAAAAAGGGGCAATTTTCTTCTTTTTTAAAAAGAGGCGGGCGGTCGCGCCGGCAGAGAGGGCGCACGGGGCGCATGGTCTTCGGCAGCGGGGAGCGGGCAGGGCGGTCGCTTCGCGGCGGCGGGAACGGCGCGGGGCTTGGGCGGCGCACCCTCCGAAAAAAAGAAAAAAATTTCGGATTTTGCCGCAAAAAACGCTTGCATTCTTTCTCTTGTTGTGCTATTATAATCAAGCAAGTTCGGAAGCTTAGCTCAGCCGGGAGAGCATCTGCCTTACAAGCAGAGGGTCATAG
>CALVTT010000084.1 GCA_944363045.1 uncultured Clostridia bacterium
GAGCTCATCGAGTTCGAGGACCGCAATTCGGTCGTCTCCTACAAGGAGGGCGAGACGCCCATCGACAGCGGCTATGCCTATGAAAAGACGCGGGCAGACATCCGCGCCATCGACGATAAGATCCGTGCCGTGCGCACGGCGCTCGCACGGGCGAATACCCTGGTCATCGCCGAGCCCTTCGGCATCACCATCGGCGAGGCGCTCGTGCTCCTTGCCCAGCTTCAAAACGAGCGCGCGCAGGTCGAATCGCTGACGGGGCGCAACCCGCTGACGAGCGAGATCACCTACAACGGCGTCATCCGCTTCACGCGCTGCAATTACGACGTCAAGCAGGTGGAGGCCGACGCGGGCGCCCTGCGCAAGCGCATCTCCGAGCTGCAGATCGCCATCGACCGCGCCAATCTTACCAATTATATCGAGATCTGACGCCCTTTCCGAAGAGGGACGGTCTTGCTTTGATACCGGGGAATGTCCCCGGATAACAGGCTACGCCATGGTGGCACAAGGAACAGTCAAAGCTATCGTTTATCGTTTTTGTCAGCGCTTTGCGGGTTTTCCGTTTGTGCGTTACAGGTTGCAAGGTCATGGGATTTATTAAGGAGAAATACCTTTTAATAGAATTTTTAGCAGACAGTCACTCTTAAAAACCACAAGGGCGGGGAGGTTCGGTTTGACCCCGTCCGCTTTTTTTATTTAATTTGAGAGGCTGACGAGCCGCTACGTTGACTTTCGGCTCGACCGCACCCTCTTTGCCGAAGCGCAGAAGGGGTGCTGAACGCGGCGCAGAAGGGGTGCTGAACGCGGCGCAGAAGGGGTGCTGAACGCGGCGCAGAAGGGGCGTTGAACACGGCGCGGGGGGTGAACACAGCGCGGGGGGCTGAACACGGCGCGGGAGGGCGCAAAAGATGTGAAAAGGGGGCGGGGCGCGCCTTTCGGCGCGCCCCGCCCCTAAAACCGTTCATTCAAAACCGTTCGTTCAAAACCGTTCGTTCAAAAACTGTTTGCCCCGATGTTCGCTCAGACGTCCTCGGCAAGGATAGTGACATCGCCTTCGAGGAAGGAGACGTCGGCGTACGTCACGATGGCAAAGGCATCCTTCTCGCAGCGGATCTCGCTCAAAGAGGCGTTGGGCACAAAGGGGATGTGCTTCATCTCGCGAAGAGGCAGGCCGCGGAAGGCGCAGGTGAGGGCGCGGATCATGGCGGCGTGCGTGGCAACGGCGACGCACTTCCCCTCGTTTTCGGCGGCGATGCGGCGGATGGCGGCAAGACCGCGCGCCTGCACTTCCGTGAACGATTCCCCGCCCGTGCAGCGGGCAAGGCCGATGTCGTCCCGCCAGACGGCAAAGTCTTCGGGATAGACGCGGGCGATCTCGCCGATGTGCATCTTTTCCCACTTGCCGCCGTCGATCTCGCGAAGGCCCTGTTCGCGGATGACGGGAAGGTCAAGCGCCTCTGCTGCGGGCGTCACCGTCTGCACGGCGCGCAGAAGATCGCTCGCATAGACGGCGCCGACGGGGAGGCGGGCGAGCTTTTTCGCCAGCAGCTGCGCCTGATGCAAGCCGCGCGGGGAGAGGGGCACGTCCGTCTGCCCCGTGAAGATCTTGTCTACGTTGGCTTGGCTCTCGCCGTGCCTGATGAGATACAGCGTTGTCATAGGTTTTATGAGTTTAGCGGCGGGTCCGCTGCGCCCTTCTGCCGCGCCGAAAGCATCGCCTCCACTTCCTCCTTCGAGCAGCGGTAGTCGCCGTCGCCCGCGCGGCGGTAGGTGCCGGAGTAGGGGTCGGAGCCGAGGTAGACGGGCTTTTCTCCCTCTTCGGCGCGGGGCACGGTGATGACGACGATGCGGCATTTCCCCGCCTCCTTGATGCACACGTCGCCGTGGGAGAGGATGTTGGCGCTGACGATGCGCTTATCATTGAGCATATTCCAAAATTCGCCGATGAGCTTTTCGGGATCGGGCAGCCGCGCGGGGCGCAGGGAGCGGTCGGGCAGCTCCTCGACGCCGAGCAGGATGACCCCGCCCTCCGTGTTGGCGAAGGCGGAGTACGTCTCCCACAGGCTCTCGGGCAGGCCGCCCACGGCCAGCTTAGCTTCTAAACGGTTGCCCTCGCGGTAGCGTTCGAGGTGCGAAAAGTTGATCATGGCAAGCCCCCCTTTTGCGTGCGGGCGCGGCGACCCCTTACAGCAGCGCCCTTACAGCAGCGCCAGAACGTCGGCGGCGTTGCTGTCCGGCTTGACCTTCTCCATCACCTTTTCGATGATGCCCTCCTCGTCGATGAGGAAGGTGGTGCGCACGACGCCCATCGTCGTTTTGCCGTACAGCTTCTTCTCCTGCCACACGCCGTAGGCTTGGATGGCGGAAAGACCGGGGTCGGAGAGCAGCACAAAGGGCAGCGCATACTTTTGGGCAAACTTTTGGTGGGAGGCCGCCGAGTCCTTGCTGATGCCGATGACGACGGCGTTCTTTGCGGAAAACTCCGCATGGGCGGCGGCGAAGGCCTGCGCCTGACGGGTGCAGCCGGGCGTGTTGTCCTTGGGGTAGAAGTAGAGGACGACCTTCTTGCCCTTAAAATCGGAGAGGGAGACGGGGATACCGTCCTTATCGGGCAGGGTGAAGTCGGGTGCGCAGGTGCCTTCTTGCAGCATATGTTGCCTCCTTAGCGTTTCTTCTGCGCCCATTATAGCACATTTGCAGCGGAAAGGCAAGGGCGGCACGGCTTATTTCCGGGCAAGGGAGAAAGTTCGGGCGCAGGAGATAAGAAGAAGCGGCGGGAAAGAGCGGGCGGAGGAACGGGGGGAAGAGGAAGATCGGGCGGAGGAGCGGGGGCGGGAGGACGAGCGGGGCGGATAACGAGCGGGGCGGCGGCGCGCCTTTTGGCGCGCCGCCGCCCCAACATATCCACTTAAAGGACTTCATGTTTTCTTTCACAGCGGGCGGTAGGCGGCGGGAGAATGGCCGAGCAGCTGCATGATGGTGAGCTCATCGAGGGCGTCCTGCAGGGCGTTGTGCGTCTCGCGGTAGGCATCATCTCCCGAAAGCAGGCGCAGGATGGGCTCTACGCCGTAGCCCCGCTTGAGCCTCCCCGTCGCACAGAGGGGCGCGCTCTGCGGGATGCGCGGATTGTGGCTGCGGTAGGCGGCGAGGGCCATGATGTCGTACCAGCCAAAGGCGGCGAGCTCGGGCAGATGGGCGCGGTCGAAGCGCGCGTTGTAGGCAAACACCTGCTCCGCACCGTATGCGCCGAGGCAGCGCAACAGATCGTCCATCGCCTCCCGCCGAGAGGAGAGGGCGTTTTCATCCTCCCGTCTTAAAATGAGCGCCGAGGAATACATACCGCCTTCGCGGTACTCGGGATCGAGGATATAGTATCTAAGCTCTACGGGCTGAAGCGTGGCGCCGTCGGCAATGACCGCGCCGATGGACATGAGCCTGTCGCGCCAGGTCGTTTCCGTATCGATGACAACGATGTTTTGCATGCTTTCTCCTGCGTATGAGTGGTTTGAGGGCTTGGGGCGCCTCGGGGCGGGGGTTTGGGTTGCTTTGGGGTCGCTTCGGGGTCGCTTTGGGGGTCGTTTGGGGGCGGGGCGCCTTGATGGGGGAGCGCCTTGATGGGGAGCGCCCTCATATAGTATATCATATTTTTACGGACGCGGCAAGCGCGTGCAGGGCGCGCGGCGGGTATTGGTGCCGTGCGCAGCGGGATCGGCGGGTATCGGCGCGATGGGTATCGGTGTGATGGGTATTGGCGCGATGGGTATCGGTGTGATGGGTATTGGCGCGATGGCTTGCAAAAATTTTTTTGCAAAAGGGAGCAAAAACGCTTGCTAAATTCCGCGAGGTTTGATAGAATACTATTCGTCAAAAGAACATTGGGGTGTCGCCAAGCGGTAAGGCAACGGACTCTGACTCCGTCATTCGTTGGTTCGAATC
>CALVTT010000085.1 GCA_944363045.1 uncultured Clostridia bacterium
CCGCAGAGGATATCGATCTCCCCCGCTTTCAGCGCCGCTTTGACCGCCCTCTTCTCCTGCGCCGTGCTCGCCCCCGAAAGATACCCCACGCGGTACTCGGGGAACATCTTTTGAAGGAGCAGATGATTCTGCGCCGCGAGCACTTCGGTCGGCGAAAGATACACCGCCTGATGCCCGCTCTTGACCGCCATAAAAATGCCCGTGAGCGCCACCGCCGTCTTTCCGCTCCCGACGTCGCCTTGCAGCAGCCTGTTCATGCGGGAAGGGCCTTTCACATCCTCGTAGACGGCGCGCACCGCCTCTTTCTGACCTTTTGTAAATTCAAAAGAAAAACGGCGCATGAACTGAGCAACATCCTGCTCCGTCACCGAATAGCGCACCGAGCGCGCCTCACCCTTATCCCCCTTGATGAGCTTGAACGCCGAAACGAGCGTGAAGTATTCTTCGAGCGCGATGCGTTCGGAGGCAAGCGCCCGCTCCTCCTCGGTCATGGGCGCATGGATGGTGCGGTACGCCCACGCGAGGGAGGCAAGACGATACTTTGCAACGAGTTCCTGCGGGATGACGGAGGGCGGCGAGACCACCCGAAGCGCCGCCTGCACCGCCGTGCGCACCGCCCGCTGCGTGAGGGGCGCCTTCAACGGATAGACGGGCACGAGCCCTTTGAGCCGCGCATTCACTGCCATCGGCTCGAAGGTCGGATTGACGAGCGAAACTTGCCCGTATTTGTTCTGCACCCGCCCGTAAAAGAGGTATTCCCCCTCTTTTAACGTCTTCGCAAGATAGGGCATGTTGAACCAAACGGCGGTGAACATGTCACCGTCCTGTTCAAGATGCGCCCGCAAAAACTTGACACGCCCCGTGTAGCGCATGGGCTCGATGTAGGTGATGCGCGCCGCGATGAGCGCCGTATCGTTGTTCAAAACCTCGCGCACCGAAACGCGGCTCGTCATATCGAGATAGGTGCGCGGATAGTAGCGGACGAGATCTTCCGCCGTAAAGACGCCGAGCTTATTGAGTTCCTTCGCGCGCTTTTCCGCGATCCCCTTCACTTGGGTGAGCTCCATTTCCGCCTCCTTTTTCCGCAGCGGGCGCCCCTTTCAAAGACGTTCCGAGCGACACATCAAACGGCCGCCTAACCGCCCCTCCCGCTGATACACAAACCCCGCGGCATGCTGTTCGCCGCGGGGGAATTTCCTGAGTTCAAAAACTATTTTATCAAAAAATCTATTTTCCCGCGCCTCTCACTCCAAGGAAAGGAGGTAATAATACACGGGCTGGCCGCCGAAGTGATAATCGACGTCGCAGTCGGGGAACGCCTCCTGCACCTTCTCGGAAAGCGCCTTGGCGTCCTCTTCCGTCACGCCCTCGCCGTAGTAGAGGGTGATGACCTCGTGCTGATCCTCTTTGAGCTTTTCGAGGAGCGAGAGAACCGTCTCGTCGATGGAATTGCTCTTGGCGAGGATCTTCTTATCGTCGAGGCCGATGATGTCGCCCTCGGTGATGGAGAAGCCGTTGACGTTGGTCGTTCTCACGGCGTGCGTCACCTGACCTGCCTTCACGTTGTCGAGCGCGTGGATCATGTTGGTCTTGTTCTCCTCGAGGCTCGCCTCGGGGCTGAACGAGAGCGCCGCCGCAAAGCCCTGCGGCACGTTCTTGGTGGGGATGACGTGGATGGTGCGGTTATCGACGAGCGCCTTCGCCTGCTCCGCCGCCAGAATGATGTTCTTGTTGTTGGGGAAGACGAACACGTTCTCCGCATTGATCTTCTGCACCGCCGTCGCGATGTCGGAAGCGGAGGGGTTCATCGTCTGCCCGCCTTCGATGACGCGGTCGACGAAGAGATCCTTGAAGATGTCGCGGATGCCCTCGCCCGCGCAGATGGCGAGCATGCCCTGGTCCTTCTTTTCCGCCTCGATCTTGGCTTTCAAAGCGCGGTTCTGTTCGAGCATGTTCTCGATCTTGGGCCTGTCGAGCTCGCCCAGCTCCAACGCGTAGGTGAGCGCGACGCCGGGGCTGTTGGTATGCACATGCACCTTGATCATTTCGAGATCGCCGATGCAGATGACGCTGTCGCCGATGTTCATCAGGTTTTCCCTGAGCTTATCGATATCGGCGAGCGTGGTGCTCTTTTTCAAGTTGATGACGAAGAATTCCGTGCAGTAGGCGAACTGGATGTCGCCGAGGTCCATGCTGATGATGTCGGAATTGTCGCCGAAGTCCGCCTCGGTCTGCTGCTGGACGGCCTCCGTCTGCACTTCGGACGCGATCTCTTCGCCCATGATGGCGGCCTGGAAGCCGCGCATGATGGTCATGAGGCCCACGCCGCCCGAGTCGACGACGCCCGCCTTCTTCAAAACGGGGAGAAGTTCGGGCGTCATGGCAAGCGCCCTGTCGCCCTCCGCGATGACCGCAGGGATGAACGTTTCGAAATCTTTATACTTGCCCGCCACTTTGACGGCGAATTCGCTCATGAGGCGCACGACGGTAAGGATGGTGCCTTCCTTGGGGATGGAGACGGCGTTATAAGCAACTTTGGTGCCCTGTTCCATCGCCTTGGCGAAGGTGCGGGTATCCACTTCGGGCTTGCTGACGCGGAGCACCGTACAAATGCCGCGGAAGATCTGCGAAAGGATGACGCCCGAGTTGCCGCGCGCACCGCGCAGCGCCCCCTTCGAGACGCAGTCGCACACTTCCATAAAGGTATTGGAAGAGGTCGTGGAAAGCTCCTTGACCGCCGACTGCATGGTGAGGGACATATTCGTACCCGTATCGCCGTCGGGCACGGGGAAGACGTTGAGCGCGTCTACCTTCGCCCGGTTGTTTTCCAACATTTTTGCGCCGACCAAAACCATCTTTCGGAACGTCGCACAGTTGATCGTTTTTTGCATGAAATGCTCCTTACACTACCGCTATGGAATGAGCGCCGAACGCGGGCGTCACTTGCGCCCCTCGGCAAGAAATGGTGCAAAGCACAAACCGCGCAGAGATCGCTCGCTGCGCAGGCTGCCGCCGAAGCGGCATAAAAGGCTAAATTTTCAGACCCATGACGTTGACGTTCACCGTATCGACGATCATCCCCGTGAATTTTTCCACCTTATATTTGATGGCTTCTTTCAGAGATTCCGCGACCGCCTCGATGGAGACGCCGTACTTGATGAGCACATATACGTCGATGAAGATGCGGTTGCCGGACGTCGCAATACGGACGCCCTTTCCCCCCGCGTCCTTCCCGAGCAGTTCGGCGAGCGTATCGGTAAAACGGTGCGCAACGGTATCCACGATCCCGTAGCTTTCGATGGCCGCGCGAGAGGCGACCTTTGCGATCGCAAGGTCGGAAATGGAAATCTTACCATAGGCATTGCTCGTTGATACAGACATAATGCTCTCCTAAACTTATCAGTAATATTCTAACCCATAAAAGCGATTTTTGCAAGCGTTATTGAAAAATTTTTCCCTCTTTCCCCAAAATTTTTGCCCTTTGCTCCCCCTTTTTTATTGCTTTTTTTACGCGGAAATGCTATCATATTGCCATTGATGACCGCGCGGAGGCTTTCCGCGTGCAAAATTCGTGGAATAGACCCATCGGAGGTGGAGATCATGTCGAGAGTATGCAGTGTGTGCGGAAAGGGCCAGACGTCGGGCAACAACGTCAGCCACTCCAACCGCAAGACCCGCAGGACGTTCCAGGCAAACGTGCAGAAGGTTTCCTACGTCAAGGACGGCAAGGTCGTCAACGACTACGTCTGCGCAAGATGCCTCAAGAGCAACAAGATCGAGCGCGTTTAAGCTCATCCGTTGCAGCCAACCGAGAAATGCGGTCTCCTTTTCGGGAGACCGTTTTTTCGCGCTCTTTTCCCTCTTGACAAGCGCCCGTTTTCGCGCTAAACT
>CALVTT010000086.1 GCA_944363045.1 uncultured Clostridia bacterium
GGAGGTGGCAGCCCACAGGGCTGACGGAAGGAGTTGCCGCGTCGCAGCAAGGCTAACGCTTCCTCCTTGCCTCCCTCTCCGAGGGAGGTGGCAGCCCACAGGGCTGACGGAAGGAGTTGCCGCGTCGCAGCAAGGCTAACGCTTCCTCCTTGCCTCCCTCCCCGAGGGAGGTGGCAGCCCACAGGGCTGACGGAAGGAGTTTCTCGGAGCGCGACGCATTTTGCGGGCATCCGCTAAAAAGCGAATGCTGCGCCCAAAACGTCGGCTTTTCTCGCGCGGTCTCTATCGCGCGAGACGGTGGCTTGCCGAGGGAAGCGAGGCGGGAGGGGCGTAAAGGTCGGGGATATGTGTGCGCAACGAGCCTTCCGTCAGTCTTTTTCTCGGGGAGCGCTGCTGCGATTTTTATAAGAAACAGTTTCTGTATCAGGACGCTCTCAAAAAGCAAGAAAGAGGGGGATACGGGCTTGACAAGCCGGCAGATCGCGTATATACTTGATTTAGCTTGAAAGGCGGCTTTGTCTTGAAGGACGCGGGCGGGCAAAGCCGTGTTTTCGTTCAGGCAGCGCGTTTCCGCCTTTCGCGCGCTCACGCGAAAAAGAGATAAACTATCATTTGCGAGGTACTACATGATCGGTTTCGATCCCCAAACTTCCTGCTTCTTCCTCAGCGGCAAGAATTTTAGCTATGTTTTTGCCGTCAACGGTGTAGGGATGCTGCAGCATCTTTACTATGGGCATCAGATCGCAGCGTCGGATGCAGCGTTTCTCATAAAGGCGCACGGCGAGGCATATGCGCCCCAAGCGGACGATCTCAACTACGATATGAGGACGGATGATATGCTCTCCGAGTGCGGCAGCTTTGCGCGCGGAGATTTCCGGGAGCCGACGGTCGTCGTCGAGCGTGCGGACGGGGCGCGGATGAGCAGATTTTGCTATCATTCGCACAAGATCGTCAAGGGCGCGCTTCCTCTTAAAGGTATGCCCTGTGCAAGGAAGGCGGATGAAACGCTCGTCGTCACCCTGAAGGATGATTTTTCGGAGGTGGAGATCGATCTCAAATACACCGTTTCGGAAGATTCCGACGTCCTCGTGCGCAGCCTTGCGGTGCGAAACGGGGGAAGCGATCCCGTGCAGGTCAAAAAGGCGTTTTCCTTCTGCGCGGAGCTCCCCGATACGCGCAGGAACTTCTCCGCCCTGCGCCTGACGGGCAGTTGGGCGAAAGAGCGTGCGCCCGTCCTCTCTCCGCTTGCGGAGGGCATCCTGCGGCTGCATAGCTCGCGCGGCTATTCCTCGCATCAGATGAATCCCTTTCTTGCGCTGCTCGAGGAGAACGCAGGGGAGGAGATGGGTGAATGCTACGGGTTTGCGCTGCTTTACAGCGGCAGTTTTGCCATGACGGCGGAGTGCTCGCACAACGGCAGCATCCGCGTGCAGGGCGGCATCAGCGACGAGCTGTTCGGCTGGAAGCTCTGCGCGGGCGAAGTATTGGAGACGCCGCAGGCGGCGCTCTGCTATTCCCGCGAGGGCTTGGGCGGTATGTCGCGCGCCTATCACGACTTCTTCCGCGAGAGCATCATCGACCCTAAGTATGTCCATGCCCGCCGTCCCGTCGTCGTCAATAATTGGGAGGCGACGTACTTTGATTTTGATAACGAAAAGCTGTTCGCCATCATCGACGAGGCGGCGAAGCTGGGGATCGATACCTTCGTTCTCGACGACGGCTGGTTCGGCAAGCGTGACAGCGACACCTCCGGCCTCGGCGATTGGGTCGTCAACGGGCACAAACTGAAAGGCGGGCTCCAAGCGGTCATCGATCGCTGCAAGCAAAAGGGGCTGAGATTCGGGCTCTGGTTCGAGCCCGAGATGGTGAGCGAGGACAGCGACCTTTTCCGCGCGCATCCCGATTGGGCGATCGCCAAGGCGGGCGTCGAGCCCTGCCGCGGCCGCAACCAGCTCATTCTTGACTTTACGCGCAAGGAGGTCGTCGACCATGTCTTTGCGGCGGTGAGCAAGGTGCTGCGCGAAAACGACATCTCCTACGTCAAATGGGATAAGAACAGGGATATGACGGAAAATTATTCGGCAAGTCTTTCTCCCGAGCGGCAGGGGGAGTTTTGGCACCGCTATGCGCTCGGCTTTTACGACCTTGCCAAGCGCCTGACGGAGGCCTTCCCCGAGGTGTTCTTCGAGGGCTGCGCGGGCGGAGGCGGCAGATTTGACGGCGGCGCGCTCTACTATTTCCCGCAGATCTGGACGAGCGACGACACGGACGGCATGGAGCGCACTAAGATACAGTGGGGGACCTCCATCCTCTATCCGCTGTCGAGCATGAGCTGCCATGTGTCCGCCTGCCCCAACCATCAGACGCAGCGCACGACGCCCTTTTTTACGCGCGGGGCGATCGCCTCGCTTGGGGCAACGGGGTACGAGCTCGATCTCAGCAAACTGTCTTTTGAGGAAAAGGAGCAGGTGAAGGCGCAGATCGAAAATTATAAGCGCATCGACGAGCTCGTCTTAAAGGGCGATCTCTACCGTCTCTCCGATCCCTTTCATACCAACTATTTCTGCGAAATGCTCGTTGCGAAGGATAAGTCGCGTGCCTATCTCGTGGGAGAGCAGTTCCGCGCGGACCCGTGCGATCACAGCCGGGTGCTGAGATTGCAGGGGCTGGATGCCGGAACGATCTATTGCGTCGAGGAGCTCGGCTTGAAGGCGAGCGGAGGGGCGCTGATGGATGCGGGGCTCATCCTCCCTCATCTCGGCGACTGCGGCGCGTGGGGCCTGCACATCGAAAAAGCATAGGGCGCAGTCCGCGCTGCGGGAGCAGAGAGCGGTTTGGCTGCGAAAGAGCCTTTTATCAAAGAAGCGGGAGCCGTGCGGCTCCCGCTTACTGCGTTGCGATCGATTTTATGCTTCGGGCTCGACTTCGGCGATGACTTCAACTTCCGCCAAAACGTCCTTAGGCAGAGCCTTCACCGCCACGCACGAGCGCGCAGGCCTTGACGTAAAGTATTCGCCGTACACCACGTTGAAGGCGGCAAAATCTGCCATGTCGGCGAGGAAGCAGGTCGTCTTCACCGCGCGCTCCAAAGAGGAGCCCGCCGCCTCCAGCACCGCCTTCAAATTCTCGCAGATGCGCTGCGTCTGCTCGGCGATGCCGCCCTCCACGACTTCGCACGTTTTAGGGTCGATGGCGATCTGCCCCGACGTCATGAGCAAACTTCCCACTCTCACCGCCTGCGAATAGGGCCCGATGGCCTCGGGCGCATCCGCCGTATAAATTTTCTGCATATTTGACCTCCAACTTATTTT
>CALVTT010000087.1 GCA_944363045.1 uncultured Clostridia bacterium
TCATAACGCGCCGCGCGCCGTCCGCAAAATGCGGACGGCGCGCGGCGCTTCTATCGTTCAGCCGCGTTCGGGCGCGGCATATTATTCGGACGTTACGCGATATGCGCGGCCTCGGCGGGCTTTGGCTTCTTGCCGTCGAGGAAGGCGGAGACGCCCTTCTTCCTCATTTTATACACAAAGCAGTAGAGCGGGATGCCGAGCGCGTACACCCACAGCGCCTGCGTCGCCGCAAGCGAGCCGACAAAGAACCAATAGCTTGCCGCCGCCGTCTCCGCGACCATCGTGTTGCACAAAAAGACGATGATGAGCGGGATGCAGAAGGCGTTGACGGCAACGGGGAAGATGCCCCCGACCGCCACCCGCGCCACATGATTGCGGATGACTTTCCCGACGGCCCACGTCGCAAGCGCGGCAACAAGCGTTGCAAGCGAGCCGATGAACACGTCATAGACGAGGAGGGGCGAGCCCAGATTCGCCAGCATACAGCCGATGTAGAGGGCGGGAACGGCCTCGGGGAAGAAGAGCGGGAGGACGGTGAGCGCCTCGGCGGGTCTGATCTCCAGATACCCCTCGTAGGCGATGGCCCCGAAGGCATAAGTAAACGCAACATACAGCGCGGCGATGATGCCGGCGCGGCAGATGCGTTTGGTGGTAAAAAATTGCTTCATGAAGTTGTACCTCGGTTTTTTTATTCAGAAGTGTTACCCGAAAACCTTCTGTGGCCCCATGATACCGCATTTTTTCTGCCCCGTCAAGCGATTTTTGCGCGCATTCTCTCCCGCCCCTTGACGGAAGCGGTGTTTTGCCCTATACTGTAAAAGAAAATAAGCACGGAGAAAACGCCATGAGCGAACTGAGAAACATCCCCAATGTAGGGAAACGGACGGAACAGGACCTGCTTGCAATGGGATATACGACCATCGCCTCGCTGAAGGGAAAGTCGGCACAGGAGCTCTACGACGAGGAATGCGCCCTGCGCGGCACGCTCCTTGACCGCTGCCAGCTCTACTTGTACCGCGCCGTCGAATACTTTGTCAACACCCCGGACCCCGATCCCGCGAAGCTAAGATGGTGGTATTGGAAGGACGAATTTGCAGAGCCCTCGCCCTGCGGCGCGGTGTGCGTCGAATGTGCGCTCTTCCCCGCCTCCTGCGCGGGCTGCGCGAAGATCAAAGGCAACGTCCATTGGCTTTCATACACGGGAGGGACGGTCTGCCCCGTGTATGACTGCTGCGTCAACGGAAAAAAGCAGAAGAACTGCGGCGGATGCCCCCTTCTTCCCTGCGAAAAGTTTACCAAGGACCCCACGATCTCCGACGAGGAGAACGCCGCGCATCTGAAAACAATGGTAGACCGCCTCAAAGAAGGCAGCAAATAGCCCACGTTTCCGGCATACCGGGGCGGGGCGGCTGCAAAATGCAGCCGCCCCGCCCTTCTTTTTGTGCAAGATCCCGCGCGATCTTTAAGAATGCGCGCAAAATTGTTAAAAATATGCGCCGTTTACTTCTTTTTCATCGTCACGGAGGCGCCCTCGTAGGTATAGCCGATCGTCGTGCCGTCGCATGGGAAGGTCTCCGTGGCGCCGTCCAGCGTGATGTCGATGTACCCCTCTTCTTCGCTCTCTTCCCACTTCAGATCGAAGGTGACGGTGAGCACGAGCTTCACGGTGAACGTCGCCGTGCCGTCCTCTTTGAGCTCAAAGGTGAACGTGTCCTCGGTGAGGGCGGCGAGCAGCCAGTTGTCGCCCGCGCGGAGGGTGACGGACGTGCCGTCCTCGCCCGTATAGGTGAGCGATTCAAAGGTGTACATTCCCTCGAGGGGCTGCTCTTTTGCGCCGTTGTCCGTACACGCCGCCGCAAACACAAGCCCCAGCGCAAGCACCAAAGATGCCAGAAAGACCGACAGTTTCTTCATAACCTCCTCCTGTTTTTTGCGCCGCCGCATCCGCTGCCGCGCGTTGATTTTTAATAATTTTCTGAACAAGATGGCCGCCGACGGGCCAAATTTTCACATTATTTTTGCCCGATTTCTGCACAAAATGCCCCGATTTTTGACCCGTTTTCGCCTGTTTTCACACTTTTTAAGGGCGAAACATGGGGCAAGATTCAATCTTGCTGCGGGAAGAAATACATGGGCGAAGCATTTGGCTCTTCTTCAAAGCCATGCCGTTCGTAAAAGACCTTGGCGGGGTGTTCGCCGATGAGCGCGATCTTGTGGAAGGAGGCATAGCGCGCTTTGAGCTGTTCCAAAAGCACGCCGCCGATGCCCGCACTTTGGCGGTCTGCCCGCACGAGAAGGTAATGCACATAGGCGGTGAGGACGCCGTCATCCATCGCCGCGATAAGCCCGATAAGCTCGTCTCCGTCCCACGCCGTGAGCACGGTGCCGTAATTCTTCAGCGCCTGCGCGAGCAGGACGGGCTCCTTCCCCGACTCCCAGCCGATGGAAAGAAAGAGTTTTTCGAGCTCCTTCGGCGGCAGATCTTTTTCATCACGATATTCGATCATAGTTTTCTCCAAGACCTTTTATTTTCCCGCGGATGCAGGGTGCGGTCCTCCACGCTCGTGAACGTGATGAGTCCGACCCATCCGGCCCCCGCCCGATAGAAGAGCGAGGCAAGCTCACCCGCTGTTGCGCCCGTCGTCATCGTATCGTCGACGATGAGGATGCGGCGCCCTTTGACCTCTCTGCGATGGACGAGATGAAAGGCGCCCTTGAGGTTGGCCTCGCGTGCGGCGCGGCCCAGCGTTTTCTGCGCCTTGGTCTCCTTGCGCTTTTCGGCAACGTCCAGAAGCTCCCGGCCCGTGCGGCGGGAGAGCTCCGCGGCGAGCAGCTTGGATTGGTTGTACCCGCGGGCGCGCTCCGCCCTCTTTGTCATGGGAACGAAGGTGAGGGCGTCGCAATCGGGAAATTCGCGCTCCAGAAGGGGCGCAAGATCTTCGGCCAACGCATGGACGAGGTACTTTTCGCCCCGCTTGAAGCGCAGGACGAGCGTCGCAGCGCCGTCCTCGTGCAGATAGCAGGAGCGCGCCTTTTCGACGGTGAGCGGCTGTTTCTTGCATTCGAGGCAGACGCCCTCTTCCCGGACGCGGCGGCCGCAGAAGGGACAGCACCGCTCGATCTTGGGAAGTTCGGCGCGGCAGACCTTGCAGATGCGCTCATTCTCAAAGACTTCACGCCCGCACAGATCGCAGGTATAGTTGTGCGCCGCATCGCAGGCATCGAGCCGCTCGGAAAGGCGCAGAAAAAGTTCCCGGATGCCCATG
>CALVTT010000088.1 GCA_944363045.1 uncultured Clostridia bacterium
GTCTCCTTGACGAACGCCTTGATGACGGCGATGCCCGAAAAGCTCTCCTGCGAGAAGTCGGAAAGGTCGGAAAAGGCGGCCTGGCGCGTCTCCCACTTCTTGGTCATGTATTTTCCCACGATGATGCCGCTTGTGAGCAGCAGCGCCATGGGGATGAGCGCGAGCAGAGTGAGCCCCACGTCCATGCGCCACATCTTGACGACGGTGAGGACGCCCAAAAATGCCGCGTCGCACATCATCAAAATGCCCGAGCCGAAGCACTCCTGAATGGTCTCGAGGTCGTTGGTGAAGAGGGACATCAGATTGCCCACCTTGTTGACCTGATAGTACTGCGCGGAGAGGTCCTTGCAGTGATCGAACATCCTGTCGCGGATGGAAGTCTCCACACGGATGCCCGTGCCGAAGAAGCAGATGCGCCAGGCAAAGCGCCCCACCACCATCACGAGGATGATGATAATGAGGGGCAGGCAGATCTCATCGAGCAAAAAGTTCAGATCGAAGGGCACGGTGCCCTCCGCCGTCTCCACCACGCCCGTGTTGATGCCGTTGACGACCATGCGGTAAAGCTCGGGCACTTCAAGCTGGAAGTAGTCGACGAGCACGAGCGCCGCAAGCCCCAAAAGGAGGATCCACGCGTATTTGAGATAGTATTTGTTGATGTATTTCCCGAAGATCATTCCCCGTTTTCTCCCGATGGTAAGTAAGCTGCAAACTCCTCCATTTTAGCACGCGGATGACGGCTTGTCAATCGGCTTTTGCCATGCTTACAGGAGAATTTTTCTCTTGTCCGCCCTTCCCGCCAACAGGGCGATAAAAGGGACGCTCCCGTGCGGGAACGTCCCTCTCCGATCGATCCTTCTTGATCTATTTGCGCGTCCATTCGCCGGCAAGCTCGACGTTTGTGAGGTACGTCGCCGCCGTCGCAGGATTGGAAAGGCTTTCGCCCGAGAGCGGGCTCCCGCCTACGCTCCAACCCGTCGTTTCCGCAAAGACGACGCTTTTGAGCGCTTTGCAGCCGTTGAATGCTCCTGCCCCGATGCTCTCGACGGAAGCGGGGATAACGACCTCTGTAAGCGCCGTGCAGCCGCTGAATGCTTCGGCTCCGATGCTCGTGAGCTTTGCGGGCAGCTCCACTTTTGCAAGCGCCGTACAGCCGCGGAACGCCCCCTTCTCGATCGAAGTGAGCGCCGTTGAGAAGTTGACTTGCGTCAGCGCAGCCGCACCCTCAAAGGCACCCTCGGCAATGGTCGTGACGGCATTATTGAGGACGCAGACGCTCTCCGTCTTGCCGATGGCATATTGCAGGAAGGTCTTGCCGTCATGCGAATAGAGATCGCCCGAGATGGAACGGTAGTCTTCGTTGCGTTCATCCACCGTGATCTCTTTGAGCGCCGTGCAGGTACTGAAAGCGCGGTCGCCGATCAGAGAGACGCTGGCGGGAATGGAAACGGACTGCAAGTTTGCAGCATTGAGGAAGGCGGAGCAGTCGATCTCCTCTACGCCCTCGGGGATACTGAAAGAAGCATCTTCCTTGCCGATGGCATATTGGATAAGGACCGTTTCTTCCTTATTGTAAAGATCGCCGTCGATGACGCTGTAGGCGGGATTTGTACGAAACAGTGCGATCTTAGTGAGTTCTGCGCAGTCGGCAAACGCCATATCCCCGATCGAAGTGAGACTGTCGGGCAGAGAGATGTTGACAAGCGCCGTGCCGTAGAACGCCCTGTCTCCGATCGAGGAGACCGTGTTCCCCATCTGCACCTCTTTGAGAGACGTGCAGCCCTCAAAGGCCTCGTCGCCGATGGACTTCACGCCGACGGGGATGCGGACGCTCTCGATGAGGGTACGGTTTTCAAATGCCCTGTCGCCGATGGCGGTGACGGGATAGCCGTTGTAGACAACGGGGATATAGACCTCTTTATCGGAGTTGGAGCCAACATCGGTGAGAGTATAAGACTTTTTGTCGGAATTGAGCGCAAAAGCAAAGCCCGAACTCTCCTGTGAAGCGCCGCAGCGGATGCACATCATGTTTTCAAACTCATGACCGAGCTTATCGACAGATCTCGACTCCGTGTAACTGCAGGTCGAGCACACTCTCTCCTCGCGTCCGTTTTCCGTGCAAGTCGGCTCTAAAACAAGCACCCACTCGCCGTAGCTGTGGCCGCGCGCCTGCATGGGACTAGTCTCTACCTCGCCGCAGCGAGAGCAGGTACGCTTCTGTTCGCCATCCTCCGTGCACATTGCCGAAGAGACGACCTCCCATTCGCTCCAATCATGGCCGAGCTTTTCGGCAATGAGCGAAGTAAGTTCGCTGCTGCCCGCCTCGTCGGCATAATTCTTTCCGCAGCGCGAGCAAGCCCAATATTCAAGGATACCATCCTCCGTGCAGGTGGCTTCGACGGCCTCGTGATGCTCCATTTCATGCCCTAAGGCGTCCGTTTCCCGTATCTCCTCCTCGCCGCAGCGCGCACAAGAACGGACCTCTGCCCCCTTTTCCGTACAAGTCGCCTGCTCTTTCTCGCTCCATGCGCCGAAGTCATGCCCGAGCGCCGCCACGGTGACGGACGAAAGCTCCTCTTGTGCTCCCTCGTCGGCAAAATTCTTGCCGCACTCCGCACACGACCAATACTCGACGGTGCCCGTCTCGGTACAAGTCGCCGCCACGGCGCTGTGGTGCGTGAGAGCGTGTTCCTCCTTCTTGCACGCCGAAAGCACGCCGAGCGCCGCAAAGGACGCTACCGCCAGCGCGAGCAAACCGATGATCTTTTTCTTCATATAAAACTCCTCCGATCAGAAATGCAAACTATAACAAGTCTATTATACCATAGATCTTTCTTGAATGCAATCCCCAAAGGGAAAAAAAGCGCGGTTTTTCTCCGTGGGAGGCGCTCCGCCGCAAAATATAGACCCGACGCACTCTGCGCCGGGCCATGGGGAAAAGATGAAGGGTGGGTAATGTTAGCCGCCGCGCCGAAGGGGCACGGACAGCGGGGCGCGCACGCGCTGCCAGATCAACCGAATCTGCCGTTGACGTAGTCTTCCGTGCGCTTGTCGTCGGGGTGGGTGAAGATCTTCTGCGTATCTGCCATCTCCACCATCTCGCCGAGCAGGAAGTATGCCGTGTAGTCGGCGATACGGAACGCCTGCTGCATATTGTGCGTGACCATGATGACGGTGATCTCGTTCTTGAGCTCCTTGCAAAGCTCCTCGATCTTGCCCGTCGAGAT
>CALVTT010000089.1 GCA_944363045.1 uncultured Clostridia bacterium
TCGCAGGGGAACAAAAAGCAGATGGCGATGACGGTGTGGGGCGAGTGGGAGCTCGATGTCGTCAAAAGCCGCGGCACAAACCCCGATTCGGAGCATTCCCTCGTCATCATTGCAAAAACGGCGCGCAAAAAGGAGTATGGATATGAACCCTATCTCCTTTTATCGCAGGTCATAACGCGCGAAGATCACGAGGAATTTTCGCCTTTCGACCTCTTTCCGCTCGTCGGCGTCAGGGCGGAGGACGAACGCAATTATTCCGCTTACGGCAAGACGGTACTGCAATTTGTCGGCGATACCGTGACGCTCGATTTCGACGGCATCGAAGGAAATCTACAACTCTGAGAGGACAACATGGAACAAGCATTCTGGCAGGACATCGCCGATCGCATCTTGCAGAAGGAGCGCGCCGTCGCAGCGCGCAATGCGGGGAAGATCCCCTACACGGCGAAAGACGGCGTATTCGACGACATGGGGAAGACAAATCTCTGCTGGTGGACGAATGGCTTTTACGCGGGGCTTTTATGGCAGCTCTACGGCTGGAGCAGGGAGGAGATCTTCCGCACTGCCGCCCAAACGATCGAAGAAAAGCTCGATCAAAACCTTCTTACGGCGCAGGGCATGGATCACGACAGCGGATTCAAGTGGCTGCTCACGTCCGTCGCCTCTTACCGCCTGACGGGCAGCGAAGCAAGCAAAAACCGCGCCCTGCTCGCCGCGAACGATCTTGCGGGCCGTTTCAACTTGGCGGGCGGATTCATCCGCGCATGGAACGACGGCGGCGACGGAAGGACGGCGGGCTGGGCGATCATCGACTGCATGATGAATTTGCCCCTCCTCGAGTGGGCTTCCAAGGAGCTCCACGATCCCCGTTTTTCGCACATCGCCCGCCGCCATGCCGATACGGCAAAAAGCGCGTTCGTGCGGGAGGACGGCTCGGTCTGCCACATCGTGGTGTTCGATCCGCAGACGGGGGAGCGCCTCTTTTCCCTCGGCGGGCAGGGATACGCCCACGGCAGCAGTTGGACGCGCGGACAGGCATGGGCGCTCTATGGTTTTACGCTCGCCTATCTGCATACAAAGGAGGAGAGTTATCTGGAGACGGCGGAAAAAGTTGCGCGTCATTTTATGGCGCATATCCCCGAAAGCGGGCTCATTCCCGCCGATTTTGATCAGCCGCCCGAACCCAAGTGGGAAGATTCGTCCGCTGCCGCCATCGCCGCCTGCGGGCTCATCGAACTGTGGAAGGCGACGGGAAGCGAAGCGTACTTAAACGGCGCGGAGCGGCTTTTGCAGGCGCTCGTAAAGCTGCGCTGCTGCTTCTCGCCCGAACGGGACGAACTTTTGGAAAACGGTACGGTCGCCTATCACGATGCAGAGCATCATATCCCGCTCATCTACGGCGACTACTTCTTCACGGAAGCCGTGTTGAAACTCATCGGAAAGCAAACGTTTCTGTGGTAAGGAGAACGATATGAACGATATTCTTGACTTATTTTCCTTGAAAGGCAAGGTCGCGCTCGTGACGGGCGCGGCATACGGCATCGGCTTTGCGATCGCCGAAGCGCTCGCGGGGGCGGGCGCGAAGATCGCCTTCAACTGCCGTAAAGAGGAGCACTTAAAAGCGGCTCTTTCGGCTTACAGGGATCGCGGCATCGACGCCAAAGGGTATCTGTATGACGTCACCGACGAGGTGGAGGTCGCTGCCCTCGTGGATGCAGTGGAGCGCGATCTTGGCCCCGTCGATATCCTCGTCAACAACGCGGGCATCATCAAGCGCATCCCCATGCACGAAATGACCAAGCTCGAGTTCGAGGAGGTCGTCGATACCGATCTTATCGCGCCCTTTTTGATGAGCAAAGCGGTGCTGCCCTCCATGATGGCGCGGGGTGGCGGCAAGATCATCAACATCTGCTCCATGATGAGCGAGCTGGGCAGGGAGACGGTCTCCGCCTATGCTTCGGCGAAGGGCGGCCTCAAAATGCTCACAAAGAACATTGCCTCGGAGTACGGGAAGTACAACATCCAATGCAACGGCATCGGCCCCGGGTACATCGCCACCCCGCAGACCGCTCCCTTGCGCGAAAGGCAGGCGGACGGCTCCCGCCATCCCTTCGATGCGTTCATCGTTTCCAAGACGCCCGAGGAGCGATGGGGCACGCCGGAGGATCTCTTGGGCGCGGCGGTGTTCCTCGCCTCCAAAGCCTCCGACTTTGTCAACGGGCATATCCTCTATGTGGACGGCGGCATCCTGGCGTATATCGGAAAACAACCGAGCTAAACGGCGATCCGTTCCGCAATACCGTGTCCCGCTGCGGCACGACCGTGAAAGTATGATTTAAAAAGGAGATCATCATGAAAATTGCACTCATCAACGAAAATTCGCAGGCTGCCAAGAATGCGCTCATCGAGGCGGCGCTCCGAAAGACGGTGGAGCCCATGGGGCATACCGTCGTCAACTACGGTATGTACACGATGGAAGATAGGGCGCAGCTCACCTATGTGCAGGTGGGCATCCTTGCGGCGGTGCTTTTAGGGAGCGGCGCCGCCGACTACGTCATCACGGGCTGCGGCACGGGGGAGGGGGCGATGCTCGCCTGCAACTCCTTCCCCGGCGTCATCTGCGGACACGTCGAGGATGCGCTCGACGCCTATACCTTCGCGCAGATCAACGACGGAAACGCTATCGCCATCCCCTTTGCCAAGGGCTTCGGCTGGGGCGGCGAGCTCAATCTTGAATACATCTTCGAGAAGCTCTTTTCCGAGCCGAGCGGCGGCGGATATCCCAAGGAGCGCGCCGTGCCCGAACAGCGCAACAAGAAAATTCTGGACGACGTGCGCGCGGCTGCCTACAGGCCGCTGCCCGACATCCTGAACTCGCTCGATAAGGCTCTCGTTTGCGGCGCCTTCGCGGGCGAGCACTTCATGGAATATTTCTCCCGCGACTGTAAGGACGAAGTCCTTTTGAAATTTGTCTGCGATCTCCTGAAATAATCGGCTCAGGGGCAAAGCAAAAATAATTATCCACCGGCTATGCTGGTGGATAATTATTTGTCTTGCAGCCTTTTCGTGCAACAAACAAAGACCCCGAGCTGGCAAAAATGCCATCTCGGGG
>CALVTT010000090.1 GCA_944363045.1 uncultured Clostridia bacterium
TTTCGTTCGGCGATTTTTGCAACGCACGCCGCGATGCCTTCCCAATCTTCGCCGACGTATTCAAACTCCCCGCGGAAGGCCTCCGTCGCTTTGCACACGGCAAGCACGGGCGTCACGCCGTACGCTTTTGCCGAGCGGCAGTGGGTGAGATTGTCGTCGATGAGCACGCCAACTTTGTGCTCCTTGCAGTACTTCCCCTTCTCTTCGCAGTCGGCGACGAGCTCGTCGAAGGGAAAGTCGTATCTTTTCAGCCATTCATAAGAAATGGCATACGGGTCGCCGAACCAGCTTTTAAGCCGCGCCGTCAAAATAACGATCGTATGCCCCGCTTCTTTCCAGCGGGAGAGCGTCTTCTGCGCGCCCTCGCGGGGGAGCGCTTCTATAAACGCCGCCGCCCCGCCCGCCCCAATGAAGCCGATGACGTCCTCCTCCCCCCAATCGCACACGCGCACGAAAGCGTTGGCGTAGGGGTCTACAACGCGGAAGGGCAGCCCCTCTTTTTCAATGTAGGCGGCAGCATAGCGCGCCCGTTCGATGACGTTCAGCGTATCGTCGATGTCGATGGCGATCTTCAAAGCGGCTCCCTCACTTGCGCAGTTTTTTCTTCAGCTCCGCGATGCGCTCCCTCAGTTCGATGGCGCGCTCGAAATCGAGCTGCGAAGACGCCACCTTCATGAGCGCCTTGAGCTTTTCGATCTCTTCGGGGATGTCCTTCATCGCAATGTCCTTTTCGGGCTTTGCCTTGCCCGTGATCATGAGCGAGGACTTGACCTCTTTGACGATGGTCTTGGGCGTGATGTGGTGCTCTTCGTTGTACTTCTGCTGGATGGCGCGGCGGCGCTCCGTCTCGCCGATGGCGCGCTGCATGCTGCCCGTCATTTCGTCGGCATACATGATGACCCGCCCTTCCGCATTGCGCGCGGCTCTGCCGATGGTCTGCACGAGGGAAGTCTCGCTCCGCAAGAACCCCTCTTTGTCGGCGTCCAGAATGGCGACGAGGCGCACTTCGGGCAGATCGAGCCCTTCGCGCAGCAGGTTGATGCCGCACAAGACGTCGAATTCGCCCGAACGCAGCCCGTTGACGATGTCGATGCGCTCCAACGTATCGATATCCGAATGCATATAGCGCACTTTGACGTTGTTTTCCTTCAAATAGTCGGTGAGCGATTCCGCCATGCGCTTGGTGAGCGTCGTCACGAGCACCCTGCCGCCCGCCTTCGTGACGGTACGGATCTCCGAGAGAAGGTCGTCGATCTGCCCCTTGGTGGGGCGCACCGAGACGGGGGGATCCAAAAGCCCCGTCGGGCGGATGAGCTGTTCGACGACCTGGCCTGCCTGTTCGAGCTCGTAGGGCGCGGGCGTCGCCGAAACGCAGATGAGCTGCGGCACGCGCTCGTCGAATTCCTCGAAGGTGAGCGGGCGGTTGTCGTAGGCAGAGCGCATGCGGAAGCCGTAGTCGACGAGGTTGGTCTTGCGCGCGAGGTCGCCGTGATACATGGCGCGGATCTGCGGGATGGTCATGTGGCTCTCGTCGATGAAGACGAGGAAATTCTGCGGGAAGTAATCGAGCAGCGTGAAAGAGGGCTGCCCGGGCTCCCGCCCGTCGAAGTAGCGCGAATAGTTCTCCACGCCCGAACAGTACCCGATCTCTTTGAGCATTTCAAGATCGTGCTCGGTGCGCTGGGAGAGGCGCTGCGCCTCCAAGAGCTTCCCCTCGTCCTCGAACGCCTTGACTTCCCCTTTGAGGTCTTCCTCGATCATCGTGAGGGCGCTTTGCAGGCGTTCGGAACCCACCGCATAGTGGCTCGCGGGGAAGATGACGGCGTGCTTCAAGGAAGAGACGACCTTGCCCGTGACGACGTCCTCTTCGCCGAGCGAGTCGATCTCGTCGCCGAAAAATTCGACGCGGACGGCGACTTCGGAATTGGAAGCGGGGAAAATTTCCACGACGTCCCCGCGCACGCGGAAGGTGGAGCGCTTGAAATCGACGTCGTTGCGGGTATAGTGGATCTCGACGAGGCGGCGCAACAGCTCGTCGCGCGCCATCTCCTGCCCGGGGCGCAGCGAGATGCCGAGGCGGAAGAACTCCTCGGGCGCGCCCAAGCCGTAGATGCACGAGACGGAAGAGACGACGATGACGTCGTCCCGCTCGCCCAGCGCGCACGTCGCCGCGTTGCGCAGCTTATCGATCTCGTCGTTCATCGAAAGGTCCTTCTCGATATAGGTATCGGTGGAAGGGATATAGCTCTCGGGCTGATAGTAATCGTAGTAGGAGACGAAGTATTCGACGGCGTTTTCGGGGAAAAATTCGCGGAACTCGTTGCACAGCTGCGCCGCAAGCGTCTTGTTGTGCGCGATGACGAGCGTGGGCCGCCCCACGTTTTTGATGACGTTTGCCATCGTGAACGTCTTGCCGCTGCCCGTCACGCCGACGAGCACCTGCGTTCGGATGCCGTCTAAGACCCCTTCCGTCAGCTTTTCGATGGCTTCGGGCTGATCGCCCGTCGGCGAAAAGGGCGCATGCAGTTTGAATTCGCGGTGTTCCATGTCGCTCCTCACAAGATACAAACGAACGTTTGCTTTACTATACCACAGCCGGAAAACAATGTCAAGAAAATGCGCGCCCTCTCCCTCGGGAAGGGGGCGAAAACGGGGCGATCGCCCGCCCCGCCGCACAAAGTTACTTATTGAAATTGTCTTTTAAAGAGACGATCTCCGAAAGGCAGAGTTTTCCGCCCTCACGGCAGGTCTTGTAGTACCCCACGCGCAGGAGCTGGAAGTCGCTCCCTTCGGGGACTTCGGCAAGATAGGGCTCGGCCTTTGCCGCAAAGATATGCTCGCTGTCGCGGTTGAGGCGTTCGTTGAAGTCCTGCCCCGCGTAGTCCGCGTCCTTCAAAAGGTGGTCGTACTGCTTCAAAACGGCGTCCACGCACGTTCCCGCGTCCACCCACTGGATGACGCCCTTCGCCTTGATGCCGCTCTTGTCGTTCCCGCT
>CALVTT010000091.1 GCA_944363045.1 uncultured Clostridia bacterium
TTTCCATGCACTTCTTTGTTTCTAAAATTTCTTAGAAAAACTTCTTACTTTTTACTTGACTTTTATTTGCAGGTCTTGACATAAAAAAAGTCTTTGATATTATGATAGCGCACCAAAGGCGCGCTGTCAAGAGTTCTGCAATAATTCATTTTATTTCACCCGAATCTAAGAGGATGCGGGCAAGTTCTCTCGCCTCCTCGGGGGGCGATAAAAAGTCGCGCGGTTGGGGCGCGGCGATCGGGAGATCGCCGATGAGCTTCCCCCGGTGCAGGACGAGGGCGCGCTCCGCAAGGAACGCCGCCTCCTGTACGTCGTGGGTGACAAAGAGCACGGTCCCCCCCTCTTCTTCGCGCAATTTCCGCACGAGTTCCATCAGCGAGCGCTTTAAGGCAAGGTCGAGCGAGGAGAAAGGTTCGTCCATCAAAAGCAGCGTATGCGGATAGAGAAAGGCGCGGGCGATGGAGACACGCTGTTTTTCCCCGCCCGAGAGCTCATGAGGATAGGCATTCTCCTTGCCCTCGAGCCCCACGCGGGCGAGCATCTCTTTGATGCGCTCCCCCATCCCCGTGGGAAGGACGAAGGCGATGTTCTCCTCTGCCGTCAGGTTGGGCAGCAGCAGCGCATCCTGAAAGAGATAGGAGCAGTCTTTTCTCCGCTTAGGCTTTTTGCCGCTCACGCCGTCGATCTCCCCCTCAAAGGGAAGAAGCCCCATGATGCAGCTCAAAAGCGTCGTCTTGCCCGCTCCGCTTTCGCCGAGCACGGCGGTGATCTTGCCCTCCTCTATGTCGAGAGAAAGATCGTCGAGCGCCCTTGTACCGCGGTATTGTTTGGTGATGTGCGATAAGATCATCTTCTCCACCTCATGGCGTATTTGGCGATGAGCGCGCACAGCCCCTCGAGCGCGAAGCCGAGCAAGACGGCAAGGAGAGTGAGCGCTAAAAGGCGGGGCATTTCCAAAAAGAGCTTGGCTTCCTGCATCATGCCGCCGAGGCTCTTGGCGGTCGAGGAGAGCACTTCGCCAGAGACTGTGATCTTCAGCCCCATCGAGAGGATGGCTCCCGCCTGCCCCGTGACGGCGGGTGCAGAGAGCGGCAGATACATCTTGAATGCCTGTCTTGCTCTCGATACACCGTAGGCGCGGGCGAGCTGCCCGTAGCTTTCATGCACCTCGTCCATCGAGGCGAGCGCCGCCGCATAGGCGGCGGGGAAGAGCACCAGCCCCGAGACGACGACGGGTGCCGTTAAAGGCGTCGTCCAAATGAGAAGGATGAGGATGACCGCCATCGTGGGCAGCGTTCGCAGGATGGAGACGACGGGCGCGAGAAAATAACGGACGCCCTCAAAGAGGCGTGAAAGCAGCGCCAGCCCCACCCCCAGGAGAAGGGAGACCAAAAAGGCGAGCAGCGTCCGCCAGAGGGTATTGCCCGCCGCACGCCAAAACGCTCCCTCTCCCAGCGTCTGGAAGAGAGAGGCGACGGTGCCTTCAAAGGAGGGCAGGATGTAGTCGTTGGCGATCGCGTGATAGGAGGCGATCCAAAGGAGCCATACCGCGACGAGCGCCCCGACGGAAAAGAGCATTCTCTTTTTCAAAATGTTATTCGTTGTAGAAGAAATCGTCGGAGACGGCGGCGGCCGACGTCCCGTTGACGGCGATGAGCTCTTCAAGGAAGGCGTTCACCTGTTCCTTACACTCGCTTGCCGCCGTGAAGCGGACGGAACAGTGGTCGATGACCTCTGCCGTCAGGTTGTTGGCGTTGAAGGAGGCGGAAAGCCCTTCCGTGCGCACGCCGTCGAGGGCGGAGAGCACCGTCTCGGGCGTCACCGTTTCAAGATAAGTGCCGCTCTCTTCCATATAGGAGAGCATCGTGTCCACCGCACCCTTGTCTTCTTCGCCGCCCTCGAGGACGGACTTCTTTGCAACGAGCACCGCCTGCGGATAGCCCTCCTCGCCGCCGTAGAGCTCCTGGAGATCGCCCGCCAGGCGGAAGGGCTTTTGTGCGCTCGCCGTGCCCTTGATCTTCGTGCTGGCGGCGGGTTCGGGGCAGAGATAGTAATCGCAGCCGCGCGCGGGCGTGACGTTGGCGGGATCGAAGGCGATGAGATTGACCTTATCCGCCGCCTCCTCGCCGCCGTTTTCGACGATCTGATAGTCGATACCGTACATGTTGAGCACGACTTGCAGCGTGAGCCCGGGCACGTTGGGCAGCTGCACCACCCCCACCGATTTGCCGATGAGCGTCGATAAATTGTCTTTCGTTAAGTCTTCGTTGTCCTCTGCCGAGAGGAAGAAGATATTGCCGTTCGTCACCGTGCCCAGCATCTCGTAGGTCGTGCCTGTGCCGAGGAGCTTGCTCGCCGCATTGAGGGGCAGGATGCAGAAGTCGGCGACGGGTTCCGCTCCCGTCACATAGGTCTGAATGGTCGAGGAGTCGACGACGTGGTACTCGAATGCGTCGCTGCCGTCCTCGATGGCGTTGACAAGGGCGAGCGCGGGCGCACCGTCGGGCGCGTAGACGGAATATGTTTTTGCGGGCGTTCCGGGGGTATCGGGCCCGACGGGGGTCACAGGGGTATCGGGATCGATGGTGGGATCGTCGGGCTCATTGCCGTTGCAGGCGGTCATGCCGAAGGCAGCGGCACCGAGAAGCAGCGCGCCGAGCGCGAGAGAGACAAAGTGTTTCATAGAAAAGCTCCTTTAATATTTGCTGAATAAAGTCTTGGCGTTCACGCCGGGAAGGCTGCCGATCTTGCCCGTGAGCGCGTTGATGACGCCGTTTGGCGCATCGAGGACGACTGAGAGCACCGAAACGCCCTTTTCGCGGTACGGGATGCCCATCCTGCCCACGATATACTCCCCGTATTCGGAGAGATAGGCGTTGAGGGCGGGCGTTGCGGCGCGGTCCTCCACGATGACGGAGAGCACGGCGATGCGCTTTTCTTCGGACATAAAAA
>CALVTT010000092.1 GCA_944363045.1 uncultured Clostridia bacterium
GAGGGGACTGTCGCCTTCAAAAAGCCCGATCTTCCCGCTTCCTTGAAGCACGAGCGCGTGCAGCGGCTCATCTCGGCCGCCAAAGAGGCGGAAGAGGAATACCTTGCCCGCTTTGTGGGGCGGGAGAGCGAAGTGCTGTTCGAAGCGGACGGCGGCTATACGCCCAACTATCTGCGCGTCTATGCGGAAGGCGTGGAGGAGGGCTCGCTCTGGAAGGTGAAACTTTCGGGGCGCGAAAAGGACGGGTTAAAAGCTCAATTGCTGCAAAAAATCTGAATCCAAACGGAGGTCAACATATGGATAACTGCATTTTCTGTAAGATCGTCGCGGGGGAGATCCCCTCCGCCAAAGTGTATGAAGACGACAAGATGGTCGTCTTCAAAGACATCGAGCCCAAGGCAAAAGTGCATCTTCTCTGCGTGCCGAAGGAGCACTTCGCCTTTCTTTCCGAGGCGGCAGGGGAGCGCGCGGCGCTCCTCGGGCGTATGCTGCAAAAGGTGGGCGCGCACTACACGGAGTGGGGGCTCAGCGAGGGCTACCGCGTCGTCATCAACCAGGGCGAGAACGCCGGCCAGACGGTGATGCATCTGCATATGCACCTGCTCGGCGGCGAGATTCTTGGTTGGTAAATACGCTCGCTTCATAAACGTCGCAATACTATGTCGAGCTGCGGCAACCCTCAGTCATTTACCTTATAGTAAACTCCTTCGGGGTTTCCTCGCTCTCCTCGTCTTGCTCGTTTCTGAAGCGAGGAAGCAGACCGGCGGGGGCTCGCCCCATAAACTTCGCAATCCTTTGTCGAGCTTGCGGCTCGTCGGAGCAGGGCAACTGCTTTTCTTGCCTCCCTCTTAGAGGGAGGTGGCACGGCGCAGCCGTGACGGAAGGAGTTTTGTGGGAAGATAGAAAGCTTTTATCGAAATCGTACTTTATATAATAAGGCGACTCCCTCCGTCATGCCATCGACGCCTGCGTCGAATGGCATGACACCTCCCCCGAGGAGGAGGTCAAAATGTGGTGGACTCCCTCAGTCTCGCTTCGCTCGACAGCGTCTCGCGCGGTAGAACCCGCGCTCGGTCAGGAAATGGCACGCTCCATGTGCCATTTCCAAGCTCGAAAGCGGTCAAAGCCCCACCTCGTCGCGGCAAGGCGTTTTGGTCTGCGGCGCACTTCGTTTGCCGCATGACCCTTATGCGCCTGCCGCTCCTCTTCCCACAAAACTCGCTAACGCGATTTTTGCGTGAACCCTAAAAAGCAAGAAAGCGCTTTCTCGCCCCCGAGGAGGAGGTCAAAATGTGGTGAACTCCCTCAGTCTCGCTTCGCTCGACAGCTCCCTCAGGGAGGGAGCCAAGAGGGCATAAGTTTCTCCCTGCAATGTATATTGTTCATAAAATCTGTCAAACATCTCCCCGAAGGCGTTCGGGGAGGTTTTTTATGCACATTTGGCGCAAGGCGGTGCGAGCGGCAAAGCTCGTACTGACGCTCATCTTGGCGGCTGCCGCGGCGGCGGTGCTCTTTTTCCTTTGGCACGCGCCCGCCTTTGCGGGCGGGGAACGCTATACCCTCGCCTTAGGCGAAAGCTCCTCGGCGCGCATGCTTTTCTTTGAAAAGAACGCCCCCCTCCTTCTTCCCGCGGGCGTTGGCGGCGAGAGCGCCCTCTATGCGGGCGAGCGGGCAGAGGAACTGCTCGAAGCCTTTCGCGCGCGCGTCCTGTTTATGGAGAGCGCGGCGGGCACCGTCAGCTATTACTGTCATTCCCCCTTTCTCGGCGAGGGAGTGTTCCTGAACGGAAAAGAAGTCAACCTGCACATCGCGGTGGGGGAAGGGCGGACGGCGGCGGGCACGCCCCTCATCTTCGGCGGCTTTTGAGCGCCCCGCCCCTCATCTTCGGCGGCTTTTGAGCGCCCCGCCCGCGCTTTTTCCGAAAAAATATTTTTAAGAGGTATAAATTGCCGCAAACAGGTCGAACATCAACGAGACCGGAGGACATTATGAACGAAAACGCGACGATCACGCAGAAGAAGAAAGTCATCTATTCCATCCTGGCGGGCGTGGGGGCGCTGCTGCTCATTGCCGCCGTCATCCTCACCGTCTATTTTGCGACGAGAGGGGAGGACGTGCTCGAAGAGCCCCCCGTCACCGTGCAGCCGGGCGGCGACGAGGACAAGGAGCCGGGCGAAGGGGAGGGCGACGAACCCACGGGCGGCGAAGTGCGCTTCGTGCTGCCGCTTGCGGGCACGCCCACGGAGTACGGCCAAGTCTATCATAACGAGACGCTCAACAAGATCTACCGCCATAACGCGGTCGACTTTGCGGCGGCGGAGGGCGAGAGCGTCGTCTGCATCGCGGACGGCACCGTCCTCGAAGTCAGCCTCTCCGAGGAGCTTGGCAACCTCGTCACCGTCGATCACGGCGGCGGGCTGGTGAGCGTTTACCGCTTTGTGGAGCCCGCAGAGGGCCTCAAGGCAGGGGATGCGCTCGCACAGGGCGCCGCCCTCGGCACGGTGGCCGCCCCTTACGGTACGGAGGCACACGGGGGAGCGCACCTTCACTTCGAGCTCATGCTCGACGGCGAAAGCGTCGATCCCGCCGATCACCTCGATCTCACTTACGAGGAAAAGTAAGGAACGTTTGGAAGAATTTACCAAAGACGATCCCCCTTGTGCGGCGCTCCCTCGGGAGTTCCGCACTTTTTTGCGTATTTTTCGGCAAATTTAGTGTATGATTTTCGGACGTCCGCAGAAATTATCAATGTGTCGATAACTTTTTGCAAAAAGCTATTGACAGAATTGTCATTTTGTTGTAAAATTATGATAACCACGCAAAACAAGTGGAAAAAATCTCTATAGGGGGACATGAACAACATGAAGAAGCT
>CALVTT010000093.1 GCA_944363045.1 uncultured Clostridia bacterium
GACCGCATGAAGTTCATCAAGCGCTGGCAGCTCATGCGCTCGGTGCGCGACGAGAACATCATGGAGCATTCGCACTCGGTGGCGGTCTTGACGCACGCCCTCGTCTGCATCGAAAACGGCGTCTTCGGCGGGCATATCGACGCGGAAAAAGCCGTCTTTTACGCCCTCTATCACGAAGTGAGCGAGGTGATGACGGGCGATCTGCCCACCCCCGTCAAATACTTCAACAACAGCATCCACGGCGAATATGAAAAGCTCGAAAAGCTCGCCGTCGAAAAGATCGCAGACACCCTGCCGCCCGAGCTCAAAAAAGAGCTCTATCCCTATTTGCAGGCAGAGAAGCATTCGGACGAGTACCGCTTTGTCAAAGCCGCCGATAAGCTCTCCGCCTACATCAAGTGTTTGGAAGAGCTGCGCTCGGGCAACCGCGAGTTCGCCCAGGCGGAGCGCACGCTGCACGGATCGCTCGAACACATGGAGCTCCGCGCCGTTACTTACTTTTTCGAGCATTTCATCCCCGCCTTCTCGCTCTCGTTGGACGAGCTCGAAGGTCTTTGAGCGGCTTTCCCGCTCCCAAACCGAACAAAAAGGCTCCGTGTCGCTTCACGGAGTCTTTTTCATGACAAAGTTGGTAAGAACTGTGCCGCGGCGCACGACTTGCTGCTCCTTTTCCACGCGGTAGCCGCGCCGTTCGAAGAAGGGGCGGGCGGTCTTCGAAGCGTGCGTTGTGAACCGAGCGGCGGGGCAGGCTGCTTCCAAGGCGTTGACAAGGGCGGTCGCAACGCCCTTTCCCGTGTGCGCGGGATGGACGTAGAGACGGTCCAGATAGCCGTCCTCCGCCATGTCGGCAAAGCCGAGGAGCGCGCCGTTTTCTTCGGCGACGAGCGTATGACGGGCGCGGAAGGAGGCGTCCCATGCCTCTTCGTCGATGTGTCCCGTCGCCCAGGCGTCGAGCTGTTCTTTGGTATAATCGCCGCGGCAGAGCGTGTGTACGCTTTGATAAAAGAGGTCGGCGATCGCGGTAAGGTCGCCCGTCTGATAGGGCCGCAGCGTCATTTGCGCTCCTTCAAGGTGAGATACACCATGAGTACGGCGATATCGGCGGGGTTGACGCCCGAGATGCGCTCTGCCTGCCCCAGGTTGAGGGGGCGGATGCGGGCGAGCTTTTCCCGCGCTTCGAGGCGGAGCCCGTCGATGTGCTCGTAATCAAGATCGGGCGGCAGCGGCTTTTCCTCCATCCGCTTGGCCTTTTCGCGTTCGCGCTCGCTCGTCTTCAAGTAGCCCTCATAGCGCACTTCCGTCTCGGCGGAAAGGAGGATGTCGTTGGGCACGCCTTTAAAGAGCCCGAATTCGCGTTTGAGTTCCGCGATCGGGATATTGCGGCGCAGAAGGTCGGCATAGGTGACGCCGTTCGTAAAGTGTTCGCCGTGCGCTTCCAGAAGGGCGGCTGCCTGCTTGTTGTCCGCGCGCGTGTTGAGGAGGGAGAGCACCTCTTCGCGCATTTGTTTGCGTTCCAAAAAGCGCTGCCATCTTTCGTCCGTCACGAGCCCGCACTCCCGCCCGATCGGGGTGAGGCGCACGTCCGCGTTGTCCTGCCGAAGGAGCAGGCGGAATTCCGCGCGCGAGGTCATCATGCGGTAGGGTTCGTCGGTGCCTTTCGTCACGAGGTCGTCGATGAGCACGCCGATATACGCCTGATCGCGCCGCAAAATGAGCGGGGGAAGCCCGCGCAGTTTCAAGGAGGCGTTGAGCCCCGCCACGAGCCCCTGCGCCGCCGCCTCTTCATAGCCGCTCGTGCCGTTGATCTGCCCCGCGGTATAGAGGCCCTCCACCTTCTTGAATTCGAGGGTGGGCAGAACGTCGAGGGTGTCGATGCAGTCGTACTCGATGGCATAGGCATAGCGCACGATCTCGCACCGTTCGAGGCCTTCGACCGTGCGGTACATCTCCTTCTGGAGATCGTGGGGGAGGGAGGTCGAGAGCCCCTGCACATAGATCTCGGTGGTGTCGGCGCCCTCGGGCTCCAGAAAGAGCTGATGGCGCTCCTTGTCGGAAAAGCGCACGACCTTCGTCTCGATGGACGGGCAGTAGCGGGGACCCGTCGAAGAGATGGTGCCGTTGTAGAGGGGCGCGCGGTCGAGATTGCTTAAAATGAGCTCGTGCGTCCTTTGGTTGGTGTAGGTGAGGTAGCAGACTTCCTGGCAGTCTGCGGGCGGCACGCCGTCGTTCAAAAAGGAGAAGGGGAACACTTCTTCGCCCGGCTGTACGGTGAGGGCGGAGGTGTCCACCGTGCGGCCGTCGAGGCGGGCGGGGGTGCCCGTCTTGAAACGGCGCACCGAATAGCCGAGCTCCATGAGGCTTTGGGTGAGGAGGGTAGCGGGGGCGAATCCGTTGGGGCCGCTCTCTTTGACGACTTCCCCCGTGATGGTGCGGGCATTGAGGTAGACGCCCGTCGCAATGACGGCGGCGCGGCAGGAAAAGACGCCGCCGTAGTTTGTGACGACGCCCGAAACTTTCCCGTTCTCGGTGAGGATGCGCGCCGCCTCGCCCTGCACGATGCGCAAATTTTCCGTGTGCTCCAAAACGCGCTTCATCTCGCGGTGGTAGGCGTTCTTGTCCGTCTGGGCGCGGAGGGACTGCACAGCCGCCCCCTTGCCCGTGTTGAGCATACGGTATTGCAGCGCCGTGAGGTCGGCGACAATGCCCATCTCCCCGCCGAGGGCGTCTATTTCGCGCACCAAATGCCCCTTCGCCGTGCCGCCGACGGAGGGGTTGCAGGGGAGAAAGCCGATGCTGTCTAAGTTGAG
>CALVTT010000094.1 GCA_944363045.1 uncultured Clostridia bacterium
ATGCCAAAGCAAAGGATAACAAAAGAAATGGTAGTGGACGCCGCCTGCGCCAAGCTCACCAAGATCCCGCGCGTCTTTTTAAAGGCCGCCCTGCAGCAGATGGTGGATATCGCCAAGGAGGAGGGCATCACGCTCATCGACGAAAACGCCCTCACCATCATCAACGACAAGCGCCGCAAGGAAAAGAAGTGAACCTTTTGAGAGGGGGCGCCGCAGCTTAGCTGCGGCGCCCCCTAAAAAAGCCCTCTCGGGCGGCCCAATCGGCATAAATCGTATTTTTCAGCGCAAAATCGGAAAAATAACCACAAAATATGGAAATTTTCGCCCAAATTCCCTTGCATTTTTGTGCAAGTTGTGCTATAATACTCCTGTAATGTGGCGGAAGTGTTCCTTCGCCGCGATCAAGGATTGTTATCCCCTTATTTTCTCCTTTTATGGACCGGCCCGAACGCAGTGTTCGGGCCGGTCGTGTTTTATCCTGTTTTGAGCGGGCGCGCCTTTGGGGGTGCGCCTTTTCCGCGCGCCTCCGTCCGACGCACTTGATCCAATGCCGTGCGGGATTCATCCGCCCTCGAATCCGGGCGGCACTTCTTCGAGATCGTCCCTGCCCTCTGCCTCGTCGGGGAGCTGGACGCTCTCGCGGCTGAACCCGCGGCCGCGCACCTCGGAGACGATGCTGACGGTGAGAAAGGCATCGGGGTCGATGTCCTGCACCTTGTTCTTGAGGCGGACGAGCTCGCGCGGGGAGACCACCGTGAGGAGCATATAGCACTTCTCGCGCAGATACCCCGTCTTGCCGTAGAGCATGGTGACGCCGCGGTTGAGCTCCTTTAAGATCATCTCGCGGATGGCGGCATAGTGATGGCTGACGATCTTCACCTGCATCTTGCGCTGACCGATGGGCGTGACGAACTCAATGACTACGGAGGAGAAGATGCAGATGACGATGCCGTAGAGCACCGTCTGCAAGGTGGCACCCGCAAACAGTTGCAAAAGAACGACCGCGATGTCGAGCACCCACAGCGAGATGGAGACGGGGATGCCGAAGAAGTGCTGCAGAAGAAGGGGCGGGATATCCGTGCCGCCCGTGCTCGCCCCCACGCGCACCACGAGGCCGATGCCGCCGCCGAAGAAGATGGAGCCGAAGATGAGATCGAGAAGGAGATCGCCGCCCGACAGGATGCTTCCGTGCGCCGCGACATAAGCCGCATTCAGCGCGTCGAAGAGCGACAGAAAGGCGGGATAGAGGAAGGTCCCCGCAAGCGTCGCCCAGAAGAAGTTTTTGCCGAGCAGAACGGTGCCGAGGATAAAGAGCGCGATGTTCGCCGAATAGACGGTGATGACGCGCGCATATTCAAAGTCCCAGAGCTGTTCGACAAAGATGCCCAGGCCCGTCGTCCCGCCGACGACCAGCCCGCCCGGCACGATGAAGAAGGAGCTCGCCGCCGCCGTAATGGCGTTGCCCAAAATGACGAGCAGCCAGCGGATGACCGTCTGTTTCACCTGATAGCGCGTCGGTTTGCGGATGATGGTCTTCATGAAAATCCCCCTCCGATGATGTATATATACGAATTATAGCAGTTTTCCCCTCCGAATGCAAGCACTTTCGGAAGCACCAAAGAAACGCCCGCGCATATAATAAAACGGAGGGATAGCATCCCTATGCCCCCGAAAACATATCTGAGAGGTTTCCTATGTGCAATTCCTGTCATTCATACCGGGCGTCGGGCAGATGTTCGTCCAACTTCATGCGGGCGATCTCCAACCTGTTTGCCGTGCGCAGCGAGTCGACGGACGACTGCACCTGTGATTGCGGCCAGAACTGCAGCCAGAACTGCTGCTGCTCCTGCACTCCGGTGTGCGACCCCTGCGCCTGCGACCCGTGCGCGTGCACCTGCGACCCCTGCACCTGCACTCCCTGTTCCTGCTGCGAGAGCTGCCAGCCCTGCACCTGCTCCTCGGGCTGCACCTGCAACTCCGGCTGCGGATGCTGCTCGGGCGGAAGCGGCGGTACGGACAGCTATTATGCCCGTCAGTACGCGATCGGCCGCACCTATGTGAGCGGCTGCAACGCCTGCTCGATGGGTTTCTGAGCCATTTCAGGGGGCTTATTTCGCCTCCTGCGATCACTTCCCTCATCCGAAAGAACGAATACAGCGGCGGCGCCCCGTCCGGGGCGCCGCCGCCATACTATATATCGTGCAAATTTACTTTCTGAGGAGCGTAAGGACGACCTTGTCGCCGTTGATGTCCACTTCCTTCGTAAAGCCCTCCGCACAGCCCTCGCACACGTTCTCGGCGAGGACATCCTTTGCAAAGGCAGCCGAGGAGAGCGCCTCCTTCGCGCGCCCCTCCGCCTCGTAAAAGACGCAGATGCGGTCGGTCACTTCAAAGCCCGCCTCTTTGCGCATCGTCTGGATCTTGGAGACAAGCTCGCGCTCGCAGCCCTCCATCAGAAGCTCGGGGGTGAGCTCGGTCTTGAGCGCCACCGTGATGCCGTGGTCGGTCGCACAGACGTAGCCTTCCCGCGAACCCGTGAAGATCTGCAGATCCTCTTCGGTGAGGTCGATGCCGCCCTCCATGTGGTAGACGCCGCCCTCCTTCACCGCGTGCACGACCTCGCAGGCATTGCACGAGGAGAGGAACGTGTTGATCTCCTTGAGGCGCTTGCCGTACTTGGGGCCGAGCGTCTTGAGCTGGGGCTTCA
>CALVTT010000095.1 GCA_944363045.1 uncultured Clostridia bacterium
GACGGGCAGGCGATCGGCGTGGGCGCGGGGCAGCAGTCGCGCATCCACTGCACCCGCCTTGCGGCGCAGAAGGCAGATCTTTGGCACTTGCGCCAGCACGAGAAGGTGCTTTCCTTGCAATTTGCCGAGGGCGTGGGCAGACCCGAGATGAACAACATCATCGATCTCTATCTTTCCGAGGATGCGGACGACGTGCTCGCGGAGGGCGCATGGCAGAAGTGCTTCAAGGTGCGCCCCGAGCCCTTCACGAAGGAGGAACAGCGCGCGTACCTTGCGACCGTCTCGGGCGTTTCTTTGGGCAGCGACGCCTTCTTCCCCTTCTCCGACAACATCGAGCGGGCATATAAGAGCGGCGTCACCTATGTGGCGGAGCCGGGCGGCTCGGTGCGCGACGACCTCGTCATCGAGGCGGCGGACAGCCACAACATGGTGATGGCGTTCACGGGGATGCGTCTCTTCCATCACTAAAACAATTTACAATATACGGCGCAGACCCGCTTTTTTTGCGGGTTTGCGCATTAGCATTTTATAACAGAGGAAGTATTTATGGATATTTTAGTCGTAGGAGGCGGCGGCAGAGAGCACGCCGTCATCAAAGCGCTCAGTAAGAGCAGGCGCTCGGGCAAAATCTACGCCCTGCCCGGCAACGGGGGCATCGCGGAGGACGCGGAGTGCATCCCCGTCAAGGCGACGGACATCGAAGGCATCGTCCGCGTCGCCCGTGAGAAGAAGGTGGACTTCGCCGTCGTCACGCCCGACGATCCGCTCGTTTTGGGCTGCGTCGATGCGCTGGAAGCGGCGGGCATCCCCTGCTTCGGCCCCACCAAGGACGCCGCCGTCATCGAGGGCAGCAAGGTCTTTTCCAAGGAACTCATGAAAAAATACGGCATCCCCACGGCAAAGAGCGAAACGTTCTCCGAGCCCGAGGCAGCCGTCGCATATTTGAAGAACGCGCCCTATCCCGCCGTCATCAAGGCAGACGGGCTGGCGCTCGGAAAGGGCGTCGTCATTGCGCAAAACTTTGAAGAAGCGGAAGCCGCCGTCAAGAACATGATGGTCGATCACGTCTTCGGCGCGAGCGGCAGCCGCATCCTCGTCGAGGAATTTTTAACGGGTCCCGAAGTTTCCGTCCTCTCCTTCACGGACGGCAACATCGTCGTTCCCATGCTCTCGTCGATGGACCACAAGCGCGCAAAAGACGGCGACGAAGGGCTCAACACGGGCGGCATGGGCACCGTCGCGCCCAATCCCTATTACACGGAAGAGATCGCAAAAGAGTGCATGGAACAAATTTTCCTGCCCACCATCCGCGCGATGAAGGCGGAAGGGCGCACCTTCAAGGGCTGCCTCTATTTCGGGCTCATGCTCACGAAGGACGGGCCGAAGGTCATCGAATACAACTGCCGCTTCGGCGATCCCGAAACGCAGGTCGTGCTGCCCCTTCTCACGAGCGATCTTTTGGAGATCATGCTCGCCGTGCGCGGAGGAACGCTCCGCGAAGACATGGTGCGCTTCCGTGAGGGCGCCGCCTGCTGCGTCGTGCTCGCCTCCGAAGGCTATCCTCAGAAGTACGAGACGGGCTTTGAGATCGCGCTGCCCGCATGCCAAGCGAACGAGGACATCTACATCGCGGGCGCCAAGATGCAGGGTGAAAAGCTTGTGACGTCGGGCGGGAGAGTGCTCGGCGCGGTGGCGACGGCGGAAGATCTCCCGCGCGCCGTCGAGGCAGCTTACGCGCTTGCGGGGCGCATCTCCTTCCAAAACGCTTATATGAGACACGATATCGGCAGGCGCGCGCTTGCCGCCCTCAAAAACTGATCGGAGAAGACACATGGTTTACAGGATCTACGTGGAAAAGAAGGACGGGTTCGACCACGAGGCGAAGAGCCTCCTTTCGGATGCAAGAGAGCTTTTGGAGCTTTCGGGTATCGAGCACATCCGCATCATCAACCGTTACGACGCGGAGGACATTGAAAAATCGCTCTTTGACGCCTGCGTGAAGACGGTGTTTTCCGAGCCGCAGATGGACAGAGCGACGGAAAAACTCGAACTTTCGGGCGCCAAGGTGTTCGCGGTGGAATACCTTCCCGGGCAGTTCGATCAGCGCGCCGATTCGGCGGCGCAGTGCATCCAGCTCGTCTCCAAGGGCAAGCGCCCCCTCGTGCGCACGGCAAAGCTCTATGCGGTGTACGGGAACGTCACCGAAGAGGCGCTTTCCGCCCTCAAAAAGTACGTCATCAACCCCGTGGAGAGCCGCGAGGCGAGCCTTGCTCTCCCCGAAACGCTGCACATCGCGCACCCCGTTCCCTCCGAAGTGGAAACGCTCCACGGCTTTTTGCAGATGGAAGGGGAGGCGCTTCGTGCTTTTGTTGAAAAGTACGCCCTCGCGATGGACGAGGACGACATCCGTTTCTGCCGCGACTATTTCAGGAAAGAAGGGCGCGATCCCACCCTCACGGAGATCCGCATGATCGACACCTATTGGTCGGATCACTGCCGCCACACCACCTTTTTGACGACGGTGGACGGCGTCACCTTCGACGATCCCTTGCTGCAATCTGCCTACGAGGAGTATCTTGCGGCGCGCAAGGAATTGAACCGCACCAAGCCTGTCAATTTGATGGACATCGGCACGCTCGCCGCAAAAGTGCTGAAAAAGCGCGGGATGCTCGAAAAGCTCGACGAATCGGAGGAG
>CALVTT010000096.1 GCA_944363045.1 uncultured Clostridia bacterium
TTCTTCACCCGCTCCTGCGCCAGCCGGAAGATCTCCTCCGTTGCAAAGGAGAATTTAGAAAGCTGCGTGCGGTTCGAGACGGGATGCAGCCAATAGCTGTCGTCATGCACCGAGATGTCGATGCAGTCGCCGAAGATATTCTTCTTATATTTATCCTTGCGGAAGGGATAGTCGAACTCGACGTGCACGCTCTCGAGCTCCGTCCCCTCCCAGAAGAGATCGACGGGCTTTCCGTAGGCGGTGCAGGTAAGATGGGTACCCTCGACGGTCTGCACGAGCTTGCCCATGCCCTGATCGTAAAAGCGCTTGGCGTTGGGCAGGGTATGCACGGTGACGTCGTCCTCGAAGCGGTATTTGCCGCTCTCCACTTCCTCGCGCACGTTCTTTCTCTCCCATGCCATCCAGTCAGGGATGTGCGAGAACTCCGTCTCCCCCTCTTCGGCGTGAAGTTCGCCCAGCTCGCTCATCTGCCACACCTTCTTGCAGGCGTTGCACCAGATCTTGGTGCCCTTCGTGTACATCTCGAACTCCTTCTTGCAGTGCGGGCACTGATAGAGGATGTGATGCAGCCCTTCGGCGCGCTTTTCATACGTATTGCGGATGCCCTCCTCCTTCTGCCAGGCGTACTCGTCGCGCTGCAATTCCTTGTGGATGCGCGCGTTGAGCTCGGCGGCGGAAAGCGTCTTGACTTCCTCCGCGTTCGCAACGCAGACGAGGTCGGCGCGCAGGGGGAGGTGCTGCTCCACCTTGTTCCACTGCGGCGCGGAGATGAAGGGGCCGTACATCCGAAGGACGACGACGGGGACCTTCATGAGCTTGCCCGACTTACCCAGCGAATCGGGCAAAAAGGAAGTCGTGCCGTCAAAGGAATAGCGCGCTTCGGGATAGACGCAGACGATATCCCCGAGCGTCTCGATGCTGTACTTCATGTTCTTGATGAGGTGCAGATCCTTGACAAATTTGCGCTTGCAGATGCACCCGAGCTGCCGCATGAGCCAATCGCCCACATCGCGGATGGCGTCGATGGCGACGACGTTGTTGGCCCCGTAGGGCGCGACAGCCTTGTACATGACGGGGAAATCGAGCATACTTGCGTGCGTGGCGAGCAAGAGATAGGGCGGTTTGATGCCCTCCATGTTGATCTTGTTGATGGTGAGCGGCCGCCCCTTGAGGCGGGGATCGATGGCAAAATGGTTGGCGATCCACATCCAGAGCGGACTTGGTTTTTTTGGTTTGCGCGTAAAATCGTAGCGCTTGGGTTCCTTGTTTTGTTTCATCTTTTTACCCTCTCTTCTCCTGTATCGGGCGCGCCGCACGGGCGCGTTCCCGTTTATAGTATAACAGAGAGGGCAGGGTTTGTCAAGGTGTGCGGCAAAAAATTATTCAAAATGCTTCAAACAACAGCTTGATGCCGATGAGGAGGAGCACCAGCCCGCCTGTCTTTTGCGCCCCGCCCGAGAACTTGTCGCCCGCAAGTTTTCCCACCTGCACCGCAGCGAGGGACAAAAGAAAGGTCGTGACGGCGATGATGAGGGTGCAGAGGGACACCCCGACTGCGAGCGATCCCGCCGCCTCCTGCGCCATGAAGGAGACGCCGACGGCGAGCGCATCGATGGAAGTGGCGACGGCCTGCGCGGTGAGGGCGGAGAGGCCGAGTTTCCCCCGCTTCCGCAAATAGCGCTCTTCCTCCTCCCGTGCGGCGTCGAGGAGCATCTTTCCGCCCAGGAAACCGAGGAGAAGAAAGGAAAGCCAGGGTGCGATGCGCTCGACGAGCGAGGAAAACGCCGCGCTCCCGTAATACCCCAAAAGGGGCATCCCGCCCTGAAAGACGCCGTAAAAGAGGGCGATGAGCAGCATCTTTTTGCGGCTCATCCCCGGCTCTGCCATGCCGTTCGCCATACCGACCGCCGCCGCATCCATCGAGAGCGCCGCGCCCAGAAAGGCAATGTCGTAAATGCTCATATCCGTTATCCTTCGATCTTCAAGATAAAAAGACCCGTGCACGGCGCGCCGAAGAAGCGTTCCGTGCACAGGTCTCAAAATTTCAGATATCCCCCGCAGCCATCGCTGCAGTATGTGGAAGAATACCGCCCGAGGGGGCCTTCTACTCCCCTATGCCTCCCCATGATAACACGGAGGGCGGCGGGTTGTCAACTGTTTTGCGCGAGCCCGACGATCTCTTTGGCGCGGCCCACGGGAACGGGCGCCGTCTGTCGGGTACAGCGCTCGAGCTTTTCCACGACGCCCTCGCGCGTGAGATGCCCTTCGGGTACGAGCACCCTGTCGCCCTCCTTCACAAAGACGAGCTCGGGCACGAGGTACCACATAGCCGCCTCCCCCGTCCGGACTTTGGCAAAGGTATAAATTTCTCCGTCTGCGAGCACCCCGCCCGCCAAGGAATGGATCATCATGTTCTCCTTTGGTTTTTTTCAGACCCACCGCGAAGAGATGCAACGCAGATCCTTCGCGGCAAGCCGCGGAGACGATGCGAGCAGGTCGAGGAGCGCGCGGATTTTTTGAAGGGAGCTTACAAAGAGGTAAGTGACCGAAAAAAAACGCAAGCGCGACAATGAGATGCGACGCAGATCCTTCGCGGCTCAGAATAGAGGTGCGAAGGCTTTCAAAATCTCACACATCCCCCGCCACACGACGCTCTTTTTTGCGTCCTCTTCCGTCTGCAGGGCGCACTT
>CALVTT010000097.1 GCA_944363045.1 uncultured Clostridia bacterium
GGGGGCGCGCCGCCGCCTATATTTTATTCTTTTTCTGTCGGCGGGGGTGCGGGCGGGGAGGTCTCCGCTCTATCGTCCGCCGCTGCTGTCTTGTCTGCCGTTGCCTCGTCTGCCGTTGCCTCGTCTGCCGAGGGCGGAGTTTGTGCAGGCTCGGGTGCGGGGGCTGGCTCGGGCGCGGGGGCTGGTTCGGGCGCGGGGGCTGGTTCGGGCGCAGGAGCGGGCTCGGATAAAGCGGGCTCTGTCGTGTGGGCAGGCGTGGGCTCAACGGCGGGGGCGGTCTTCAGCATCTTGCGGAGGGTAAAGAGCATTGTCAGAAAGCTCGCAAGGCCGCCGACGAAGTTAGAGATGGGCTCGGCGATGAACACGCCGTCGACGCCGAGCGAGCCGATGCGGGGCAGCAGGAGGGTGAGCGGCACGACGATGATGATCTTGCGGAAGAGGGAGAAAAAGATGGCCTGTTTGGCCTTGCCGAGGCCGACGAAGGTGCTCTGCCCCGTAAATTGGAATGCCATGAAGAAGAAGCCGAAGAAATAGAGGTGCATGGCGGGCACGCCGAGATCGAGGAGCTCGCTGTCCTCCACAAAGACGGAGAGGAGGGGGCGCGGAAAGAGAAAGAGGACGAGCCACACGGCCGCCATATAGACGACGCCGATGACGGCGGTGAAGGCGACGGCGCTCTTGATGCGCCGGTACCGCCCCGCGCCCAAGTTATAGCCGATGACGGGCTGCGAGGCGTTTGTCAGCCCCTGGATGGGCAGGGAGACGACGTCGCGCAGGGAGTTGAGCGCCGTCATGATGCCGATGTACATATCCCCCAGCATCACGCCGCCCACGCTCTTCAAGGTGGCGTTGCAGGCGATCTGCACCGCGCCGTTGGAGGCGTTCATCACAAAGCCCGTCGTGCCGAGGGCGAGGATGCTCTTTAAGATGCGCATGTCGATCTTCAAGTTGCGTCTGCGAAGGTGCAGCGTTGTCTTTTTGCCCGTGAGGAAAAAGAGCACCCACGCCGCCGAGACGGCCTGCGAGAGGACGGTGGCAACGGCGGCGCCCCGAACGCCCATCTCAAAGACGAAGATAAAGAGGGGGTCGAGGGCGATGTTGACGATAGCTCCCGCCGCGACCGTCACCATGCCGTACTTGGTGTAGCCCTGTACGTTGATGAAGCCGTTCATGCCCGTCGCGAGCATCACGAGCGGCGTGCCGATGAGATAGACGGTGAGGTAGTCCGCGGCATAGGGGTAAGTGGCGTCGCCGGCGCCGAAGAGGTAGAGGATGGGCTTCATCAGGGGATAGCAGAGCGCCATCACGAGGAGAGAGCAGCAAAGCAGCGCCGTGAAGGTATTGCCCATGATCTTTTCGGCGTGCGCCGTCTCGTGGCGGCCGCGGTCGATGGAACAGAGGGGCGCGCCGCCCGTGCCGAAGAGGTTGGTGAAGGCGAGGACGAGCGTCACGATGGGAAAGGTGAGCCCCAGCCCCGTGAAGGCGTTGGCGGCGTCCGTGGGCAGATGGCCGATGTAGATGCGGTCGACAAGGTTGTAGAGCATCTGCACGAGCATGGCGATCGTCATCGGCAAGGCGAGCCGCACGATGTGTTTTCTGACGCTTCCCTGCGAGAAGTCGTTTTTGATATCTTCGGATGTGTTCATGGCCTGAGTTTGGATGGGGGATAGAACTCCTTCCGTCACGGCTGCGCCCCTCTTGCCTCCCTCTAAGAGGGAGGCAAGGGGATGATCGGTTGTCCTTCGCTTCGTCGCAGCGAAGGTGAGGAAATAACAATGCTCTCTTGGCTCCCTCTTTGAGGGAGCTGTCGAGCAAAGCGAGACTGAAGGAGTTGCCTTGCTTTTACCCTCCCCGTGTATGGGGGAAGAAAGCACTTGCTCGTCCCCGTGGAGAGTGAAAATGTGGATTTAACAACCCTTCCGTCAGGCTCGTTCCTCGCCTGCCACCTCCCCTTACACAGGGGAGGCTATAGTGAGGAGACTCCTTCCGTCTGCTTCGCAGACACCGTCTCGCGCGGTAGAGACCGCGCTTCGGTCGGGAAATTTCCCCACAATGGGAAATTTCCAAGTTCGCAAGTGGCAAAGAGCCCACCTCGTCGCGGCAAGGCGTTTTGGTCTGCGGCGCACTTCGTTTGCCGCATGACCCTTTGTGCCTGCCGCTCCTCTTCCCACAAAACTCGCTGACGCGACTTTTGCGGGAGCCCTATTACTCCCTCAGTCACGATATCGGCCTTTGGCCGAATACCGTGACAGCTCCCCCGAGGAGGAGCTTAAAATAAGGCAACTCCTTCCGCCTCACATTCGTTCGGCACCTCCCTCAAAGAGGGAGGCAAGAGGGGTGGTGAGGGTTGCCCTGCTCCGGCGCGGGAGGCGGGGGAATTTACTCCCTCAGTCTCATCATCGGCATTCGCCGAATGATGAGACAGCTCCCTCAAGAAGGCGCTTAAAATAAGGCAACTCCTTCCGTCTGCTTCGCAGACACCTCCCTCAAAGAGGGAGGCAAGAGAAAAGAAAACGCTTGCTCGCCCCTCGGGGAGGCGCTTAAAATAAGGAATTTTATCTTAAATTATGTCCGCGAGCAAAACCACGCTTTTGCGCTGCGGGACACAAGTTGTACCCGCAGGGCACTTACTGT
>CALVTT010000098.1 GCA_944363045.1 uncultured Clostridia bacterium
GCGGCGCAATACTTTGTCCTGCTGCGGCAACCCTCAGTCACTTACCTCTTAAGTAAGCTCCTTCGGGTTTTCCTCGCTCTCCTCGTCTTGCTTGAAACTGCGGCGTTACGATGGGCTTTTGTGTAGGGCGGGGTATTTCATGATATTCAATTTTGAACTTAAATTCTGTCTTTCAGGGAGGAAATGATGAAGACGAAAATTTTTGCAGACGCCAACCTGCGGGTGGGCGAGATCGACCGCAACCTCTTCGGCTCCTTTATCGAGCACTTAGGGCGCGCGGTGTACGAGGGCATCTACGAGCCCGGGCATCCCACGGCGGACGAGAACGGCTTCCGCGGCGACGTTTTAGAGCTCATCCGCGAGCTCAACGTGCCCATCGTGCGCTATCCGGGCGGCAACTTCCTTTCGGGGTACGATTGGCGCGACGGCATCGGCCCGCGCGAAAAGCGTCCCACCCGCCTCGATTTGGCATGGTTCACGACGGAGACCAACGAGTTCGGTACCGACGAGTTCATGAAGTGGTGCAAAAAGGCGGGCATCACGCCCATGATGGCGGTCAATATGGGCACGGGCACCATCCTCGACGCCGCCCACCTCGTCGAGTACTGCAACCACGCGGGCGGCACCGCCATCTCCGATATGCGCCGTGAAAACGGGGCGGAGGAGCCCTACAACGTCAAGTATTGGTGCATCGGCAATGAGATGGACGGCCCCTGGCAGACGGGGCATTTGAGCGCCGACGAGTACGGCAAAAAGGCGCTCGAGGCTGCAAAAGTCATGCGCTGGACCAACGGCGAGTACGAAAAGAAGGCGCCGCACGATCTCAAGCTCATCGTCTCCGGCTCTTCCAACCACGAGATGAAGTCCTTCCCCGAGTGGGATAGAGTCGTCCTCGAGCACACCTATGAGGCGGTCGACTACCTCTCCATGCACCGCTACTACCAGTACGACGAGGACAGGAAGCGCCCCTTAGAGGACTTCCTCGGCTCCGCCGACGATATGAACGAGTATATCGGCACACTGAAGGCGACCATCGAGTATGTGCGCGCCAAAGTGCGTTCCGAGCGCCACCTCAAGATAAGCTTTGACGAGTGGAACATCTGGACGGTGGATGCCCCCCGCAGCGAACCGCTGTGGAAGAAGGCGCCGCACCTTCTCGAGGACGTCTACACCTTCCGCGACGCGCTCGTCTTTGCGGGGCTCATGAATACCCTGCTCAACAACTGCGACGTCGTCAAGATCGCCTGCCTTGCGCAGCTCGTCAACGTCATCGCGCCCATCATGACGAAGAAGGGCGGCGGCACCTTTAAGCAGGCCTCCTTCTATCCCTTCCGCTATCTCGCGGGCAATGCCTCGGGCGCGACGGTGCGCACCTTCTCGGACAGCGACACCTTCGAAAATATGTACGGCAAAGCGCGCTGTATCAACGAGGCGGTCACGCACGATAAGGAGAAGCGCGAAGTGTGCGTCTCCCTCTGCAATTACAGCCAGGAGGCGCGCGAAGTGGAGCTCGAACTGCGCTCCTTCGGCTGCCTCAAAGCCGCGGAATATGTGCGCATGACAAATTCCGACCTCGCTGCCACCAACGGCTTCGACCACCCCGATACGGTAAAGCCCGAGGAGATGGACGTGCCTGCGGTCAAGGACGGCTCGCTCGTCTCCCTGACGCTGGCGCCCATGAGCTGGAGCTTTTTGCGCTTCACCTATTAAAGCAGGAGCATTCACATAAGATAAGCTATGGCAAGAAGATCGAAAGCCTCTCAAAAACGCTTCTGGCGGGCGGTCGCCGTCCTCCTCGTTATCGTCCTCATTGCGGTCATCGTGTTCAGCATCTATTGGTTTGCCGTCAAGGGCAGGACGTGGAACGACTTGAAGGCGCTGTTTGCAAAGCCCGATACCCCGCCCGCGACGGGCACCATCGAGACGGGGGAGCTTTCCATCAACTTTTTGGAGCTCGGCAACAAATACACGGGCGACAGCACGCTCATCAAGATCGGCGACACCGAGGTGCTCATCGACGCGGGTTCCCGCAAGGGCTCGGCGGAAGTGCTCATCCCCGCCGTCTCCGAATACTGCACGGACGGCGTCCTCGAATACGTCATCGCCACGCACGCCGACCAGGACCACATCGCCGCCTTCGTGGGCACCAATGAGTTCCCGGGCATCTTTGAAAGTTTTGAATGCGAGGTCATCATCGACTTCCCCAGGACCAACAAGGATACCGCCGTCTATCATGACTACCTTGAGGAGCGCGATAAGGAAGTGGAGGCGGGCGCCGAGCACTACACCGCCCTCGAGTGTTGGAACGAGACGGCGGGGGCTTCCCGCAGCTATACCCTTGCAGAGGGAGTGACGATGAATTTCCTCTATCAGAAGTTCTACGAGGAGAATTCTTCGGACGAGAACAACTACTCCGTCTGTATGCTTCTGACGCAGGGGGACTACAACTACCTCTTTACGGGCGACCTCGAAGAGGAGGGGGAGGAATCCCTCGTCGAGAGCAACGAACTGCCGCAGTGCAAGCTCTTTAAGGGCGGGCATCACGG
>CALVTT010000099.1 GCA_944363045.1 uncultured Clostridia bacterium
AAGGTGCTCGATATGGCGCTCGTCCTGCACGCCGAGCACGGCGGCGGCAACAACTCGTCCTTTACGATGCACGTCGTCACTTCGTCGGGCACCGATACTTATTCCGCGATGGCGGCGGCGCTCGCCTCTTTGAAGGGTCCCCGCCACGGCGGCGCCAACATCCGCGTCGATCAGATGTTCGCCGACATGAAGAAGAACATCGACGTCTCGAGCGACAAGGCGATCGCCCGGTACCTTGAAGACCTCTTGGAAGGCAAAGCGTTCGACGGCGCGGGGCTCATCTACGGCATGGGCCACGCTGTATACAGCATCTCCGACCCGCGCGCCCGCATCTTCAAGGGCTCGGTCGAACAGCTCGCCCGCGAGAAGGGGCTCGAAAAGGAGTACGCCCTCTATGCGAAGGTCGAAGAGCTCGCGCCCGAGATCATCGCGAAGCGCCGCAAGATCTATAAGGGCGTTTCGGCGAACGTCGACTTTTACAGCGGCTTTGCCTATCGGATGCTGGGCATCCCGACCGAACTCTTCACGCCCATCTTTGCGATCGCGCGCGTCGCGGGCTGGAGCGCCCACCGCATGGAAGAGCTCGTGAGCGCGGGCAAGATCATCCGCCCCGCCTACAAGTCCGTCGCTCCCCGCCGCGAGTACGTCCCCATGAAGGACCGCGGCTGAGCGGCATGATTTTGTAAAACATGATAAGAAGCGCCGCGGGGCTGCCATCCGGCAGCCCCGCGGCGCGGTTTTTTATTTGACCTCTTCCGTTTTGAACTGCCTCGTCATGTTGCGCTTCGCATAGACGACCCGCGCCACCGTGACGAGTTTTGCGCGCTCGTCCACGCGGTAAAAGAGCAGATAATTTTCGACGGGTACCTTGCGGTATTCGTATTTCAACGGCTTGACGGGCAGATAAACGGGGTGAGCGTAAGGGAATTCGCCCAGCTTTTCCGCCTCACTAAAAAGACGCTCGGCAAGCAGCTGTGCCGCCTGCGGGTTCAGAAGTTCATCCGTTATGTAGCGCACTGCCTCTGCAATGTCGTTTAGGGCAGACTGTAACAGCTCGACGCGGTAATTATCCACGGAGCATCTCCCCGAGTTTTTCTCTCGCTTCGGAAAGCGTATAGCGCTTTTGTTCGCTCTCGCTGCGCTCCGTCTCGGCAAGCTTTAAATAGATCTCGCTGTCGAGCCGCAGCTCGTCATAACATTCCATGCTCAGAACGACCATATCCCCGAAGCCGTTCTTGGTCAGGAACACGGGCTGCTGCGTCTCGTGCACGGTGCGCGAAATATCGGCAAAATTGTTTCTGAGGTCGGATACCGGCCGTATCATCCGGTGCGTCTGTTTCATGGGTCACCTCCTGTCGCTTTGCATTTTAGCATAATTATGCTAATTTGTCAAGGGGGTATTTCTCACATCATTTGTTTTGCAAAGCAAAAGAAATGTGTGAACGAAAAATATCTTCCGCGAGCAGGCGCCTGCTTCTAAAATTGCTTCCGCGAGGAGGGTCCCCCTCCGCTGCGGGACCCAATTTGTCTCATACTTGAGGCTTACTGTTCTTAGAATGACATGTAAGCGCGTGGGCGATAGCGCAATTTAGATGTCATCCGTTCGTTCCTCACGGCATTTGTTTTGCGGAGCAAAAGAAATGCGTGAACTTTTTTCGTATGCGATCCGTTCCGTGCCGTCGTCGACGATGACGGTGCCGCACGGCACAAAGCCAAGTCTTTCGAGCGCTCCGCGCATGGGGGCGTTGTCGCGGTGGGTGTCGATGCGAAGGTCGTCCGTCCGTGCCTCGCAGAATTCGACGACGCGCCGCATAAAGCCGCCCTTCCCCGCGGACGCCACGCGGTGGATGACGCCGTACTGCGTGTTGTCCGTCAGCCATTTGCCGTCGATGGCGCGGTAGGCGGGCTCTTCGCCCACGAAAAAGACGAAGGCGCCCAAAAGCTCGTCTCCGTCCTTAATAAGGTGCATCCGCGCCTTTTTGATATCTTCCCAAAGGAGGGCGCGGGGAGGGTAATGTTCGCCCCACTGCCCGCCGTTGCCGTGCTCCCGCATGAACGCCCGCGCCTTTGCATACAGCGCCTCCAACGCTTCCAAGTCTTCCTCTTTCGCCAAAATTACTTCCATAGCCGCTATTGTACGCGCTTTTGCCGAATAAGTCAAGCGCGGCGGCGGTTTCTGCGGCACATTCGGCGCGGCGGCGGCACTCACGAGCGCACCGAGCGCGGCTCGAACCCGAGACTGATGAGGATGGCGTTGTCGACGCGCGACATGGTGGCGGGCGGCAGCTCGCCGATGCGCGACATCAGCCGCTTCTTGTCGATGGTGCGGATCTGTTCGAGCAGGATGACGGAGTCCTTTGCAAGCCCGAAGGCGTGGGGGAGCTCGATGTGCGTCGGCAGCCGCGCCTTGTGGATGCGGCTCGTGACGGCGGCGGCGATGATGGTGGGGGAGTAGCGGTTGCCCGTGTCGTTCTGCACGACGAGCACGGGCCGCACGCCCCCCTGTTCGCTGCCCACCACGGGCGAAAGATCGG